>DASZWI010000001.1:0-4273 GCA_035546715.1 Gaiellaceae bacterium
CAGCGCCTCGATGCCGGCGAGCGCCTCGGCGAGCGCACCCGCGCTCGTCTCGTGCGTCACCACGTGCAGGGCGGCCCCGTTGCCGTTCGGGTGCTGGAGCAGGCGCGCGATCGAGATCTCGCGCTCGGCGAGGGCCTCGGCCACGCGGGCCAGGGCGCCGGGACGGTCCTCGACGGAGAGGCGGAAGTAGAACGGCGAGCGGGTCCGGCCCGCGGGCAGGAACGGCAGCTCGCGCCAGGCGGCGTCGTTCTGCAGGAAGCCGGTGCCCATCGTCCCGATCACGCTGACGGCATCGGCGATCACCGCCGACGCGGTCTCGATGCCGCCCGCGCCCGGGCCCTCGAGCGTGATCTCGCGGATCGCGTCGCCCTGGAGCATGATCGCGTTGAAGGCGCCGTCGACCTTGGCGAGCGGATGCTGCTTGTCGACGAGCGCCGGCTGGACGCGGACGTCGACGTGGCCGTCGACGAGCCGGGCGGCGCCGACGAGGCGGATCACCATGTCGAGCTCGTGCGCGGCCGCGACGTCCATCGGGTCGATCGACTCGATGCCCGAGTACTCGACGTCCTCGAAGCGGACGCGCGAGTTGAACGCGACCGTGGCGAGGATGGCGATCTTGGCCGCGGCGTCGGCGCCGGAGACGTCGTCGGTCGGGTCGGCCTCCGCGAACCCGCGCGCCTGCGCGTCGGCCAGCGCCTCGCCGTAGGTCTTGCCCGCCTCCATCTGCGTGAGCACGAAGTTCGTCGTGCCGTTGACGATCCCGAGCACGCGGTGGACGTTCGTGACGACGAGGGCCTCGCGCAGCACCTTGATCACGGGAATCGCGGCGCAGACGCTGGCCTCGAACCGGAGCTGGACGCCGCTGGCCGACGCCGCCTCGAACAGCTCGGCGCCGTTCCGCGCGACGAGCTGCTTGTTGGCCGACACGACGTGCTTGCCGCGCCGGAGCGCCTCGAGCACGTACCCGCGCGTGGGCTCGACACCGCCCATCACCTCGACGACGACGGCGATCGACGGGTCGTCGAGGATCTCGGCGACGTCCGTGGTGAGCACGCCCGCCGGCGGCGGGTACTCACGCTCCTTCCCGGCGTCGCGCACGAGCGCCTTGACCACGCGCAGGCGATGCCCCGTCGCGCGCTCGATGTCGTCCGCCTGCTCGGTGAGCAGGCGGTTGACGGCCGCCCCGACCGTCCCGTAGCCCAGCAGCGCGACGGGAACGTCGACGGGCTCGCGTGCCGCAGCAGCCACCCGCTAGACCTCCGCGACCTCGCGCTGGTTCAGCTCGCGCAGCCCGGCGCCGACCTGCTCGATCGTCGTCGCGGCGAGCGCGTCGCGGTACTCCTGCAGGATCGGCTGGCCGCGATCCATCTCGGCCTGCCAGCGCCGGGCGAACGTCCCGTCCTGGATCTCGCCGAGGATCGTCTTCATGTTCGCCTTCACGCTCTCGTCGACGACGCGCGGGCCGACGTTGTGGGAGCCGTACTCGGCGGTGTCCGAGATCGAGTAGTGCATCCGCTCGAGGCCGCCCTCCCAGATCAGGTCGACGATCAGCTTCAGCTCGTGCAGGCACTCGTAGTAGGCGACCTCCGGCTGGTAGCCGGCTTCGACGAGCGTGTCGAAGCCGTGCCGGATCAGCTGCGTGACGCCGCCGCAGAGCACGGCCTGCTCGCCGAACAGGTCGGTCTCGGTCTCCTCCTTGAACGTCGTCTCGACCATGCCGGCGCGCGCCGCGCCGATGCCGACGCCGTAGGCGAAGGCCAGGTCGCGCGCCTTGCCGCTCGCGTCCTGCGCGACCGCGACGATGGCCGGCGTGCCGTAGCCCTCCTCGTAGAGGCGGCGGACGACGTGGCCGGGGCCCTTCGGCGCGACCATGATCACGTCGTGGCCCTCGGGCGGGGTGATGCCGCCGAAGTGGATGTTGAAGCCGTGCGCGAAGAGGAGGGCCGCGCCGGGCTCGAGGTTCGGCTCGACCTCCTCCTTCCAGAGCTTCGGCTGGGCGCCGTCGGGGACGAGGAAGGCGACGAGCTGGGCGCCTTTGACCGCGTCGGCGACGGTCTCGACCTTGAGCCCGGCCTCCTCGGCGGAGGCGCGCGACTTGCTGTCGGGCTTGAGGCCGACGACGACGTCGACGCCCGAGTCGGCCAGGTTGAGCGCGTGCGCGTGACCCTGGCTGCCGAAGCCGAGGATGGCGACCGTCCCGTTCAGGAGGTCGAGGTTGCCGGACTTGTGGATCTCTGCCATGCGACGGGGTTCCTTTCGAGCGGGTTGTCTTCGAGGGGCTGTCAGGCGAGTGCGGGAGCGGTGGCGGAGGAGGTGCGGTGCGCGGCGCTCGGCCGCCGGAGGCCGATGCGGCCCGTGCGGACGAGCTCCCGTACACCGTACGGGCGGACGATCTCCTCGAAGGCCTCGAGCTGGTCGGGCCGCCCGACCATCTCGAACGTGATCGCGTCGCGGCCGACGTCGGCGACCCGCGCGCCGGCCACCTGGCTGAGGGCGATCAGGTCGGCGCGGCGGTCGGGCCCGACGGCGACGGTGATGAGCGCCAGCTCGCGCTCGACGGCCTCGTCCGGCTTCAGCTCGGTGACGCGCAGCACGTTGACGAGCTTGTGCATCTGCTTCTCGATCTGCTCGAGCGAGTGCTCGCTGCAGTCGACGCGCAGGGTGAGCCGGGAGATGTCGGACTGCTCGGTCGGCCCGACGGCGAGGCTCTGGATGTTGTACCCGCGCCGCGAGAAGAGCTGCGAGACGCGCGCGAGCGCGCCCGGGCGGTTCTCGATCTTCACGCTGATCGTGTGCTCGCTCACCGCACCGCGCCTTCCTCGTCGGGGGCCTCGAGGATGTCGACCGCCGCGGCCCCCGCAGGCACCATCGGATAGCAGGCCTCGTTCGGATCGCAGCGGACGTCGACGACCGCGGTGCGGCCGGCGTCGAAGGCCTGCTCGAGCGCGCCCTCCAGCTCGTCCTCGGAGCTGACGGTGAAGCCGGCGCCGCCGTAGGCCTCCGCGAGCTGCGCGTAGTCGGGGACCTGGTGGGTGAGGTGCGACTGCGAGTAGCGCACGTCGTAGAACATCTCCTGCCACTGCCGCACCATGCCGAGGTAGCCGTTGTTGAGGATCACGGTGACGATCGGCAGCCGCTCGAGCGCGGCCGTCGCGAGCTCCTGGCAGGTCATCTGGAAGCAGCCGTCGCCGTCGATGCAGACGACGGTCGCGTCGGGGCGGGCGGCCTTGGCGCCGATCGCGGCCGGGATGCCGTAGCCCATCGTCCCGAGGCCACCGGAGGTGATGAACGAGCGCGGCTTGTCGCTGACGAGGTACTGCATCGCCCACATCTGGTGCTGGCCGACGCCGGTCGTCCAGATCACGTCCTCGTCGCGGGTCGCGGCGAGGTCGCGGAGCGCCTCGACGGCGGCCTGCGGCTTCAGCAGGTCGCCGCCGCGGGAGTAGCGGTACGGGAACTGCTCGCGCCACTCCTCGACCTGGCCCAGCCAGGCGTCGTGCCGCTGCGGTGCGTTCAGCGCGCGAAGCTCGTCGACGAGCCTCGAGAGCGCGATCTTCAGCGGGCCGACGACCGGGATGTCGGCGTGGCGGATCTTCCCCACCTCGGCGGCATCGATGTCGAAGTGGATGACGCGCGCGCCCGGCGCGAACGCCGAGACCTTGCCGGTGACGCGGTCGTCGAAGCGCGACCCCACCGCGATCACGAGGTCGGCCTTGTTGAGCGCCCAGTTCGCGAACTTCGACCCGTGCATGCCGGGCGCGCCGTAGTTGAGTGGATGCGAGTCGGGCAGGCAGCCCTTCCCCATCAGCGTCACGACCGCGGGCAGCCGGGCCGCGTCGACGAGCGCGCGAAGCTCGGCGCACGCGTCGCCGTTCAGGACACCGCCGCCCGCGTAGACAATCGGCCGCTCGGCGGCGGCGATCGCCTCGGCCGCCGCACGGATCTGCCGCGCGTGCACGCTGTGCGGCGGCCGCCAGCCGGGGAGGTCGACCTCGTCGGGATAGGCGAAGTCGAGCTCTCCCTCCTGGACGTCCTTCGCCACGTCGACGAGCACCGGCCCCTGCCGCCCCGTGCGCGCGATGTGAAACGCCGACTTGAGCACCGACGGCAGCTCCTCGACCTCCTGCACGAGCCACGAGTGCTTGACGATCGGCATCGTGATGCCGGTGATGTCGATCTCCTGGAACGCGTCGGTCCCGATCAGGCTCGACTTCACCTGGCCGGTAATGAACACGACGGGCGTCGAGTCCATCCACGCGTCGGCGATCGCCGT
>DASZWI010000002.1:0-18581 GCA_035546715.1 Gaiellaceae bacterium
GCCCACGCCTTCCTGTGGGCCGGGCGTCCCGAGAAGGCGATCGAGTACCTCTACGGCTTCGCGAACCACGCCGCGCCGACCGGAGTCTGGCGCGAGGAGCAGCCTCTGCGCGGCTCGGGTCACGGGACGATCAACGGCGACATGCCGCACAACTGGGCGTCGGCCGAGTTCGTCCGGCTCGTCCGCAGCCTGCTCGTCTTCGAGCGCGGCGACGAGCTCCTGCTGCTGCCGGCCGTCCCCGCCCACTGGCTGGCGTCCGGACGCCCGATCCGAGTCGAGACGCCGACGCGGTTCGGCCGGGTCCGGCTGGCCGTCGACACGGGCTCCTCGCGCATCGAGGTGGACGTCGCCCCGGGCGCGCTCGCTCCCGACCGGGTCGCGCTGCACATCCCGCCCGGCGCCTGGCGGGTCGGCGACCGGGCGGTCGAGGGGCCGGTCGTGCTCCGGCTCGACGGTTGAGCGCTGCCGGGCTGGACATCAGGGTTGACGGCAGGCGCTTCGCCACCTAATAGTAAGGTTGCTGAATATCAGGAACCGAAGGAGTGAAGCGAATGGCAGGTGCGCGGCAACAGGTGGAGGCTCACGTCTGGCGGATCGCGTTCGTCGTGATCATCGGGTCGATCATGTCGATCCTCGACACGACGATCGTCAACGTCGCGCTCGAGACGCTGGGTCGCGACCTGCACAGTCCGCTCGTCGACATCCAGTGGGTGATCACCGGCTACATGCTCTCGCTGGCGGCCGTGATCCCGATCACCGGCTGGGCTGCGCGGCGCTTCGGCGCCAAGCGGGTCTACCTGCTCTCGCTCGTGCTCTTCACGGCCGGCTCGGCGCTCTGCGGCGTCGCCGACTCGACGACCGAGCTGATCGTCTTCCGTGTGCTCCAGGGCGTCGGCGGCGGGATGATCCTGCCGATCGGCCAGCTGATGATGGCGCGCGCCGCCGGGCCGGAGCGGATGGGCCGGGTGATGGGGATCGTCTCGGTCCCGGCGATGCTCGGCCCGATCCTGGGCCCGACGCTCGGCGGCCTGATCGTCGACAACACCAGCTGGCGCTGGATCTTCTACGTCAACGTCCCGGTCGGCCTCGTCGCCTTCGTGCTCGGTCTCCGGCTGCTGCCGCACGGCGACCGCGAGCAGACGGATCCGCTCGACCTGCGTGGCCTCGCGCTGATGACGGTCGGCCTGCCGCTGCTCACCTACGGCCTCGCCGAGATCGGCGCCACCGGCGGCTTCGGCATGACCCGCGTCGTGCTTCCGCTCGTCGGCGGCGTGGTGCTGCTCGCCGCGTTCGCGCTGCACGCCCTGCACGTCCCGCGGCCGCTGCTCGACCTGCGCCTCTACCGGCGCGGCACGTTCTCGTCCGCATCGCTCGCGATGTTCTGCCTCGGCGCGGCGCTGTTCGGGAGCATGATCCTGCTGCCGCTGTACTGGCAGCAGATCCGGGGCGAGAGCGTCGTCGACACGGGTCTGCTGACGGCGCCGACCGGCTTCGGGATGGCGCTCGTGATGCCGCTCGCCGGCCGCTTCGCCGACCGCTTCGGCGGTGGGCCGCTGTCGCTGATCGGCGTGCTCGTGACGGCCGTCGCGACGGTGCCGTTCGCCTTCATCGGCGTCCACACCTCGATCTCCTGGCTCTGCGTCGCCATGTTCGTCCGGGGCGTCGGCGTCGGCTTCGCGTTCATGCCCGCCATGTCGGCGGCGTTCGCGGCGCTGAAGCCGTCCGAGCTGCCGGACGCGACGCCGCAGCTCAACGTCATCCAGCGCGTGGGCGGCTCGATCGGCACTGCCGTGCTCGCGGTGGTGCTGCAGCGGGCGCTCTCGGGGGCGCACGACCTGCCCGCGCAGGCGGGCGCCTACGGCGCGGCGTTCTGGTGGACGACCGCGCTCACGGCCGCCGCCGTCGTCCCGTGCCTCGTGCTCGTCCGGGCCGAGCGCCGCGCGCGCGACGAGGCGGCCGGGGCGGAGATCGGCGAGGCCGAGACGGCGGCCGCGATCGCCGAGGCGGTCGCGTGAGCACTCCGACCAAGGCCCGGGCGGCCGCGGCGCGGGAGGAGGCGCTCGCCGAGCTCGGCGCCGCGTTCAAGGGGATGCAGGCGGCCTTCCGCCGCCTCCGCGGCCGCGAGACGCAGCGCCAGGACGAGCTGAGCTTCGCGCAGGCCCAGCTCCTCTTCGGGCTCGCCGACCGGGACCTCTCGGCGGGCGAGCTCGCGGCCGTGGCCGACCTCTCGCCGGCGACCGTGACCCAGATGCTCGACCACCTCGCGCAGCTCGGCCTCGTCGAGCGCACGCGCTCCGAGCACGATCGCCGCATCGTCCTGTCGCGGCTGACGGACGAGGGGCGCACGCTGATCGAGGCACGGCGTGAGGATCACCTGCGGCGCTGGAGGGAGGCGCTCGCCGGCTTCGAGCCGGAGGAGCTCCGTGTCGCCGCGGCCGTGCTCGACCGACTGCACGAGCTGTACGACAGCTACTCGTCGAAGGAGTAGCCCGCATTGCAGCACGTCGTCCCGACGTTCTACAATTTGACGAGAACGTTAAATAGGCGGAGGATAGGGCCATCACCGTCTGGACGATCGCTGCGGATGAAGGAACGGCCGGAGACCGGCTCGGTTCCGCACTCGCTGCGGCGGCCGGCGTCCCTCTCTACGACCGCGAAGCGCTGCTCGAGCTGGCCCGCACGCTCAGGCCCGAGCTCGTCATCGGCGACGTCGAGAAGCTGCCTCAGCGCGTCGGCAGCCGGATGGTCGCGGCCGCCCTCGGGCTCGCCTCGACGACGCTCGCCTGCTCGGAGGCCATGCGCGAGCTGCGGTTCCGCGAGGAGCTCGTGCAGCTCGCCGGCCAGGTGCTCGGCGAGGCCGCCCGCAGCTCGTGCGTGCTCGTCACGTCGATCGGGTTCGCGGCGCTCGCAGGCACGCCGGGCGCCGTCCACGTCCGCGTGCGCGCGCCGCTGGAGTGGCGGATCGCCGGCTACCAGCGGGACGCGCTCGTCGACCGCCATGCGGCGGAGAAGGCGGTGAAGCACGCCGACCACCAGCGGCACGTGCTCGTCAAGGCGATGTACCGCACCGACGTGGAGGACGACAGCCACTTCTCGATCGTGCTCGACGCGAGCCGCTTCTCGATCGACCGGATGGTGGAGATGCTCCTCGCGGCCGGGGCGCATCGGCCCGCGGCGGAGATCATGGCCGAGCGCGCCGCCGGCTGGTAGGCGTCGCCTGCGCGGCGCCGGGTAGCATCGCGCGCATGGCTGTCCCGTCGATCGAGCTCAACGACGGCAACGCGATCCCCCAGCTCGGGTTCGGCGTCTTCCAGGTGCCGCCCGAGGAGACGAAGGACGCCGTCGTCGCGGCGCTCGAGGCCGGCTACCGGCACATCGACACGGCCGAGATGTACAACAACGAGCGCGGGGTGGGCGAGGGGATTCGCGCCTTCGGGATCGACCGCGCCGAGGTCTACGTGACGAGCAAGCTGAACAACGGCTTCCACGAGCCCGATGCTGCGCGCCGCGCGTTCGACGACACGCTGCGCGAGCTCGGCTTCGACTACGTCGACCTCTTCCTCATCCACTGGCCGCTCCCGACCCTCTACGGCGGCGACTTCGTGAGCACCTGGAAGGTGCTCGAGGAGCTCAAGGCCGACGGCCGCGCGCGCTCGATCGGCGTGTCGAACTTCCAGGTCGCCCACCTCGAGCGGCTCGCCGCCGAGACCGACACGGTGCCCGCCGTGAACCAGATCGAGCTGCACCCGTACTTCCTCAACGAGGCCGTGCGCCGGCACGGGGAGGAGCACGGCATCCGGACGGAGGCCTGGTCGCCGATCGCGCAGGGCCAGGTGCTGGACGACCCGGTCCTGGTGGAGATCGCCGAGCGCGTCGGTCGCACGACCGCGCAGGTCGTCCTCCGCTGGCACATCCAGCGCGGGAGCATCGTGTTCCCGAAGACGGTCAACCCGGAGCGGATGCGCGAGAACTTCGCGCTCTTCGACTTCGAGCTCACGCCGCAGGACGTCGCGGCGATCGACGGCCTGGACAAGGGCGAGCCGGGGCGCACGGGCCCCAACCCCGATACGTTCGCCTACATCCCCTAGGACTCGAGTCGCCGGCGCAGGCCGGCGTCGACGAGCTCGATCAGCTGCTCGAACGTCTCGTCGGGCGAGAGGGCGAGCGCGAAGCCGCCCTCGGTCTCGAGCGTGGCGAACCCGTGCAGCGCGACCCGCAGCATCCGCACCGCGTGCACCGCGTCGGCGCCCTCCAGGCCGTAGGCGCGCAGCGCTGCGAGCGCGACCCGCACCGCGGCGCGGTTGGCGGCGTCCGCGTCCGGGTCGTCCTGGAGGTCGCGCGAGCGCTGCGAGGCGGCGTAGCTGCCGGGGTGGCTGCGGGCATAGTCGCGATACGCGTGGGCGACCGCGTGCAGCGCGTCGAATCCGGCACGCCCTTCGACGGCGCGGCTGAGCGTCTCGGCGAGCTCGGCCGCGCCGCGGGCGCCGAGCCGGCGGCGCACGTCGTCGAGCCCGTCGACGTGCGCGTAGAGCGACGGCGAGCGGACGCCCAGCTCGGCGGCGATCCGCGCCAGCGTCAGCGACTCGAACCCGTCGGCGTCCGCGAGCCGGGCCGCCGCGGCGACGACCGCGTCCGTGTCGAGCCCCGCGCGCGGCATCAGCGGGCGGCCCGCCGGATCGCCGCGTCCATCCCCGCGGCGGGCGCCGCCAGGGTCGGGCCGTGGCCGATCGCCAGCAGGGCCGGGTCGAGCTCACGCAGCCTGCGGGCCGACTCGACCACCTCGGAGCGGTCCTGGGTGCCCATCGCGGCCAGCGGGAACGGCTGCGTGAAGCGGTTCGGGATCTCGGCCCGGACGTAGGTGGTGAACACGTCGCCCGCGAGCAGCGTCCGGTCGCGTGTGTCGAGGAAGGCCATGTGCCCCGGAGTGTGCCCCGGCGTGGCGACGACCTCGAGGCTGCCGATCCGCTCGCCGCCCACGAGGCGCACGTCGGGGCGGGCCGAGAGCTTCGGCCACGAGCCGCGAAGCTTCCCGTCGACGACCTGCTCGCCGGCCCAGATGCGCGCGTCGGCCTCGCCGAGGAAGAGCTCGACGCCGGCGCCGAGGCGCTCGCGCAGCCCGTCCACCGAGCCGGCGTGGTCCGAGTGCCCGTGGGTGAGGACGAGGCGCTTGATCTCGCCGCCCTCGCTGCGGGCGATCGCGATCAGCTCGTCGGCGCGGCCCGGCAGCCCGGTGTCGACGAGGGTGAAGCCGTCGTCCTCTCGCACGAGGTATGCGTTGACGAAGTGGGCGCGGGTGATCTGGACGAGGGTGGCGGTGGGCCTGCTGACCTTCACGACGACTCCTTTCGAACACAATTAGGCAATTGTCTAATCACATTAGGAAGAGTGACGCCTGCTGTCAAGCCCGAGCCGCGGTGCCGGGCCGAGCCCCGACCTTGTGTTGACTCAACACAAGGTGGGGAAACGGCTCTCGGAGACCGCCGGCGCGGGATCGCGCACGCTCGGTCCTCGCGTCTGCTTCCCTACCGGCATGAAGCGGCCGGCCCGGTTCGTCGCGGGAGGCAGCGCCGGCAACGAGCAGCTGACGGCGATCGTCGCGTGCGTCCTGCTGGTGCTGCTCGCGGTCGAGGGCGCGACGCTGCTGAGCCTCCGCTTCCTGCTCACGGTGCACGCGTTCGTCGGGATGCTCCTCCTGCCCGTCGTGGGGTTGAAGCTCGCGAGCGCGGGTTGGCGCTTCCTCCGGTACTACGGCCGTGCGGAGGAGTACGTCCGGCGCGGCCCGCCGCACGTCGTCCTGCGGACGCTCGTGGCGCCCGTGGTCGTCGTCTCGACGCTCGGCCTGTTCGGCACGGGCGTGACGCTGCTGGCGCTGGATCGCACCTCCGGGACGATCGTCGGCCTGCACAAGGCGAGCTTCGTCGTGTGGCTCGGCGCGACCGGCGTGCACGTCCTCGCGCACGTCGTGCGGCTCCCGCGCCTGCTCGCCGCCCGGCTGCCGGGCCTGGCGGTGCGGATCGGGCTGGTCGGCGCGTCCGTCCTGGCCGGTCTGGCGATCGCGACGATGACCCTGCCGAGCGCCGATCGCCTGCAGGACCGGCTGACGGCGAACGTCGGGCTCGACGCGCGCTAGGTCTTCCGCTGCGGGTGGATCGTCTCGCCGCGCGCGAGCATCGCGACGAACTGCTCGATCCGCCGCGCCCGGGTGTCGGCCCGCTTCGCCGACGACACCCGCAGCAGGACCGAGTAGCGGTTCTGGCTCGTCAGGCGCTCGAACGTGGCCAGCGCGCGCGGCTCGGCGGCGAGCGCGGCGGCGAGGTCGTCGGGCACCTCGATCGTCGCAGGCCCGGCATACGCCGCTTCCCAGCGGCCGTCGGCCTGCGCGCGCTCGACCTCCGCGAGCCCGCGCGGGTGCATCCGGCCCTCCTCGACGAGGCGCTGCACGAGGCCGACGTTGCGGCGCGACCACGGGCTCCGCGCGCGGCGCGGGGTGAAGCGCTGGCGGTACGTCCGCTCGTCGAGGCGCCGCACCTGCCCGTCGATCCAGCCGAAGCACAGCGCCTCGTCGAGCGCCTCGTCGTACGAGAGGCTCGTCGGCTCGGTCGTCCCCTTCTTCGCGAGCGTCAGCCAGACGCCCGTCTCGTCGTCCTGGTGCGCCTCGAGCCACGCGCGCCAGGCGGCGGCGTCCGGGAGGAGCAGGTCCGGCGGCTCGGTCACGCCGGCTCTTCTATCAGCGCGGGCCCGCAGCGACCCGTCGCGGCTCGCGTCACCCTCGTACCTGGTACAGCGCGCGAGCCGGTCCGCGCTTCGTGACGGCGCCGGGCGATGCACCAGGTACGCGCGTTCCGCTGCGCGTTCCGCTGCCGCGTGCGAGGCTTGCCGCGATGCGCATCTACCTCGCCGGCCCGCTGTTCTCCGACGCCGAGCGCGCCTGGCTCGACCGCGCGGCGGCGCACCTGCGCGCCGAGGGCTTCGACGTGTTCGTGCCGCACGAGCACTTCGGCGACATCGTCGAGCTCTCGCCCGACGAGGTGTACCGCGTGGACGGCGCGGGGCTGCGGGCGGCCAACGTCCTGCTCGCGTGGCTCGACGGGCCGATGGTCGACGACGGCACCGCGGCGGAGATCGGCGCGTTCGCCGAGCTCGTCCGTCTCGGCGACGGCGAGCACCTCGGCATCGTGGGCGTCGTCACCGATCTCCGCCTCGCCCGGCGCCGCGAGGTGGCCGTGGGCGACGGGATGAACCTGTTCGTGATCGGCGCGATCCGGTCGTGCGGACGCGTCTGCTGGTCGCTCGACGAGGCCGTCGACGCGCTGCGCGAGCTGGGCGGCTAGACCGCTTCGAGCGCCGCCGGCGCCGGCCGCGCGCCGATCCGGGTGAACAGCGGGATGAAGACGTGGGCGAGCGGGCCGATCGAGAGGGCGTAGACGACGGTGCCGACGCCGACCGTGCCGCCGAGCAGCCAGCCGACCACGAGCACCGTCACCTCGATCGACGTCCGCACGACGCGGATCGAGTGCCCGCGCGCCGCGAGGCCGGTCATCAGCCCGTCCCGCGGCCCCGGCCCGAAGCCGGCGCCGATGTAGGCGCCGGTCGCGACGCCGTTCAGGAAGACGCCCGCGACGAGGCAGACGACACGGACCGTCAGGTCGTGCGGCGACGGCACGACCCACAGGACGACGTCCATCGTCCCGCCGATCAGCACGACGTTGCTGACCGTTCCGAGCCCGGGCCGCTGGCGCAGGGGGATCCACAGGAGCAGCACGACGGCGCCGATGAGGATGGCCCACGTGCCGATCCCGAGGCCCGTCTGCTTGCCGAGCCCCTGGTGGAAGACGTCCCACGGGTCGAGCCCGAGCCCGCTGAGCACGAGCAGCGAGCTGCTGACCCCGTAGAGGACCAGGCCGCCGTAGAGCTGGGCGAGACGCGCCGCCATCCGGCCATGGTGGCAGCCCGTGCTGCGCTGCGGTAGGGCCAATCGTGCGACAATGGCCTGGTGCAGCGCCGGGTCACCACCGCGCAGCTCCAGCGCCTGCTGCCGCCCGCGGAGCCGGGGGACGCGGCCTATGCCTGGCTCGCGACCGGCGTGCGGGCGCTCATCTCCGACGGCCGGCTCCCGCTCGAGGCGCGCGTGCCGGCCGAGCGCGACCTCGCCCAGGCGCTCGGCGTCAGCCGCACCACCACGGCCGCCGCGTACGACCTGCTCCGCCGGGAAGGCTTCCTGACCAGCCGGCGCGGCGCCGGGACGTTCACCGCGTTCCCGGCGGGCGGCATCCCGAGCTGGTCGGCGCGCACCGTCCCGCCGGGGACGATCGACCTGAGCGTCGCCGGCCCGCCGGCCGCCCGCGAGCCGTTCCTCGCCGCCGCGCGGGAGGCCGTCGAGCACCTGCCGCGCTACCTCGACACCGACGGCTACGACGTCCTGGGGCTGCGGGAGCTGCGGGAGGCGATCGCGGGCGAGTACTGCGGGCGCGGCGTGCCGACGACCGCCGACGAGATCATGGTGACGAGCGGCGCGCAGGCGGCGATCGCCCTGATCGCCCGCGTCTTCGCGGCGCGCGGCCTGCGGGCGGTCGTCGAGTCGCCGACCTACCCGAACGCCCTCGACGCGTTCCGCTTCGTCGGCGCGAGGCTCGTCGGCGTCCCGGTGACCGAGGGGTGGGACGTCGACGCGTTCGCGGGAGCGCTCCGCCAGACCGGAGCAGGGCTCGCCTACCTCATCCCCGAGTTCCAGAACCCGACCGGACTCGTGATGACGGAGGACGAGCGTGCCGCGATCGCCGCCGCCGCGCGGGGCGTGGGCGCGCTCGTGGTGGCGGACGAGAGCTTCGTCGGCCTCCAACTCGATGGGCGCGCGAGCGGGGAGCCGCCGCTGGCGGCGTTCGATCCCGGTCGCGTGCTCTCGGTCGGATCGCTCAGCAAGCGGATCTGGGGCGGCCTGCGCGTGGGCTGGATCCGCGCGGCCCCGTCCGCGATCCAGCGGCTCGCGGCCGAACGCGCGAGCGTCGACCTCGCCTGCTCGATCCTCGACCAGCTCACCGCGGTCCGCGTGCTCGGCGACGAGACGATCCTGGCCGACCAGCGCCGCGCGCTCCGGACGAGGCGCGACGCGCTGGCCGCGGCGCTCGAGACGACCCTGCCGGAGTGGACCTTCGCGCTCCCGCCGGGCGGGCTGTCGCTCTGGATCGCGATCGACCGCTCCAACACGGCGCTCGCCGCCGCTGCGGAGGCCGAAGGCGTGCGGATCGTGCCCGGCCCGCGGTTCGGGACGGACGGCGCGCTCGAGCGGTACCTGCGCCTGCCGTTCGTGCTTCCCCCTGCGCAGCTCGAGGAGGCCGTCGAGCGCCTGGGACGCGCGGCTTCGAGCACCGCGGCAGCGGCCGGAGGCGCCCGCCGGCTCGACCTCGTCGTCTAAGGATTTCCACAGAGAAGCCGCCCGATGATTGTTCGGCGGCGATTCCGGACATAGGGTGTAGATCGTGGCGATGCTTCGTGAATGCCGGCACCCCGGCTGCGGCCTGTTGACGTTCGGGGACCTCTGCGTCGATCACGAGCAGGTCGTTCCGGGCGGGTCCCGGGCGCCGAGGAGCACCGGGCGGCGACAGCATCCGGTCGCCCCGCGGCTCACCAGGGAGCCGAACGGCACGCGGATCCTCCACATCGAGGACGACCGCCTGGCCGCCGCGCTCGTCGGCGCGCTGCTCGACGAGGCGGGCTACGAGCTGGAGTGGGTGAGCACCGCGCACGCGGCGGTCGCCGCCGCGCAGACGCGCGACTTCGATCTCTTCCTGCTCGACCTCGGCCTTCCCGACGTGCACGGCATCGACGTCGCGGACGCGCTCGCCCGCGTCGCCCCGGACACGCCGGTGATCGTCTTGAGCGGCGTTCCCGAGGAGTCGCCCGAGGGCATGCCGATCGTCGTGAAGCCGTTCGACGGCCAGGAGCTCGTGCTCGCGATCGAGCGCGAGCTGGCCGCCGCGCCGACGGTCGCGTAAGGCGCCTCAGCGGCTCTCGGCCGCGTCCCGCACGCGCCGGGCGACGCCGTCCTCCTCCGCCGCGCGCGCGACGGCGGCCGCGACGGCCGGGGCGATGTCCGGGTTGAACACGCTCGGGACGATGTAGTCCGCCGACAGCTCCTCGTCGGAGATCGAGGCGGCGAGCGCCTCGCCCGCGGCGACGTTCATCCGCTCGGTGATGCGCGACGCGCGCACGTCGAGGGCGCCGCGGAAGATGCCCGGGAACGCGAGCACGTTGTTGATCTGGTTCGGGTAGTCCGAGCGGCCGGTCGCGACGACCGCGGCGAGCCCCTCGATCTCCTCCGGCGCCACCTCCGGGGTCGGGTTGGCCATCGCGAACACGATCGCGCCCGGGGCCATCGTCCCGACCGCCGCGGCCGAGATCGCGCCCGGCCCGGAGAGGCCGATGAAGACGTCCGCGCCGGCCAGCACCTCGTTCGCACCGCCCTGCAGGCGCTCGGGATTGGTCTCCTCGGCGTACCGCGCCTTGACGGGGTCGAGACCCGCCTTGCCCGCCCAGAGCGCGCCGTCGCGGTCGCAGCCGATCACGTTCCGGACGCCCGCCGCCATCAGCGTCCGCGTGACCGCCACGCCCGCCGCGCCGACGCCGGTGAGCACGACCTTGACGTCCTCGATCCGCTTGTCGACGACGCGCAACGCGTTCAGGAACGCGGCGAGCACGACGACCGCGGTGCCGTGCTGGTCGTCGTGGAACACGGGGATGTCGAGCGAGTCGCTCAGCCGCTCCTCGATCTCGAAGCAGCGCGGCGCGGAGATGTCCTCGAGGTTGATGCCGCCGAACCCCGGCGCGATCGCCTCGACGATCCGGACGATCTCGTCGGTGTCCTTGGTCGCGAGGCAGATGGGCCACGCGTCGACCCCGCCGAACTCCTTGAAGAGCAGCGCCTTGCCCTCCATCACGGGCATGGCGGCCTCGGGGCCGATGTCGCCGAGGCCGAGCACCGCGCTCCCGTCGGTGACGACGGCGACCGTGTTCCGCTTGACCGTGAGGTTCCAGACGCTCTCGGGATCCGCGGCGATCGCCTGGCAGACGCGCGCGACGCCGGGCGTGTAGGCCATCGAGAGGTCGTCGCGCGTCTTCACCGGCGCGTTCGACTCCATGTGGATCTTCCCGCCGAGGTGCATGAGGAAGGTGCGGTCGGAGACGCGCTCGACCTCGACCCCGTCCAGGCGGGCGCAGGCGCGGGCGATCGCCTCGGCGTGGTCGGCGTCCCGGGCGAAGACGCTGACGTCGCGGATCTTGCTCCCCGGCTCGACGCGCACGAGGTCGATCGCGTCGAGGAGGCCGCCCGCCTCTCCGATCGCGCTCGCCAGGCGGGCGAACGTCCCCGGCCGGTCGTCGAGCCGGACGCGCAGCGTCAGGCTGTGCGAAGCCGTGTAGTGCGAGGACATTCGTGAACCTCCTTGCGGTGGGCCGTGCGTTCCTTTACTGTTTGAAGCGATGCAGCGCCGGGCCGCGATCGACTTCTCGATTATCGTCGTCAAGCCGTTCATCGGCGCGGTCAAGCTCGCGCGCCCGCATCTCAGCTAGCCGGCACACACCTCTCGCCCCGCCGGACTAGCCACACAGAGGGCGAGGGGACGGCACTCGAGCAGTCCGCGGTGACGCTCGCCGCCATGTGCGAGGGGCGCGCATGAGGCCGGGGCGTCAAGGGTTGTACGACCCGGCGTTCGAGCACGACGCCTGCGGGTTCGCCTTCGTCGCGCGGCTCGACGGAGCGGCGACGCACGCGACGATCTCGAGCGCGCTCGACGCGCTCGAGCGCCTCGAGCACCGCGGCGCCGCGGGCGCGGACGCCGACACGGGCGACGGCGCCGGCATCACGCTCCAGGTCCCGGACGCGTTCTTCCGCGCCGAGATCGGCGCCGCCCTGCCCGCGCCCGGCCGCTACGGCGTCGGCGTGTGCTTCCTGCCGCGCGACCCGCGCCGCCGGGCCGAGCTCGAGCGGACGCTCGAGGACGCCGTCGAGGGAGAAGGCCAGCGTGTCGTCGCCTGGCGCGACGTGCCGGTGGACGCGGCGCACGTCGGCCAGACGGCGGGCATGTTCGCGCCCGTCGTCCGGCAGCTCGTCGTCGGCGCGTCGGACGCGCTCGCCGACGACCAGGACGCGTTCGAGCGGAAGCTCTACGTCATCCGCCGCGTCGCCGAGAAGGCGGCCGGCCCTGACCTCGTCGTGCCGAGCCTCTCGTCGCGCCGGGTCGTCTACAAGGGGATGCTGACGCCGCCCCAGCTGCGGCGCTTCTACGTCGACCTGCGCGACACGCGCGTCGCCAGCGCGCTCGCCCTCGTCCACTCGCGGTTCTCGACGAACACCTTCCCGAGCTGGGAGCTCGCGCACCCGTACCGGCTCGTCGCCCACAACGGCGAGATCAACACGGTGCGCGGCAACGCCAACTGGATGGGCGCCCGCGAGTCGCAGCTCGCGTCCGAGCTCTTCGGGGACGACCTCGCGAAGATCCTGCCGGTGATCCGGCCGGCCGGGTCGGACACCGCCATCCTCGACAACGTCCTCGAGCTGCTCGTGCTCGCGGGCCGCTCGCTGCCGCACGCGGTGATGATGATGGTCCCCGAGGCGTACGAGGGCCGCGAGGAGGTCACCGACGAGCTGCGCGGCTTCTACGCCTTCCACGAGTGCCTGACGGAGGCGTGGGACGGGCCGGCGGCTCTTGCGTTCACCGACGGGCGCGTCATCGGCGCCACCCTCGACCGCAACGGCCTCCGCCCGGGCCGCTGGCTCGAGACCGCCGACGGGCGCGTGATCCTCTCCTCGGAGGCGGGCGTGCTGGACGTCCCCCCCGACCAGGTGGTGCGCAAGGGCCGCCTCCAGCCCGGCAAGCTCTTCCTCGTCGACCTCGGTGAGGGGCGCATTGTCGAGGACGGCGAGCTGAAGCAGCGCGTGGCGACGCAGAAGCCGTACGGCGAGTGGTTCGCCCGCGAGAGCGTGCGGCTGGCCGACCTGCCGCCGGCCGAGCCGCGGCCGCTGACGGAGCCGTTCCGGAGCCTCCAGCTCGCCTTCGGCTACACGCAGGAGGACATGAAGGTGATGCTCGGCCCGCTGGCCGTGAACGCCGAGGAGGCGATCGGCTCGATGGGCAACGACACGCCGCTGGCGGTGCTCTCCAACCGGCGGCCGCTCCTCTACTCGTACTTCAAGCAGCTCTTCGCGCAGGTGACGAACCCGCCGATCGACCCGATCCGCGAGGCGGTCGTGATGAGCGTGAAGACGCTCGTGGGCTCCGAGCGCAACCTGCTCGGCGAGTCGCCCGAGCACGCGCGGCAGCTCGTCATCGACAACCCGATCCTCTCCGACGACGAGCTCGAACGGCTGCGCCGGGTCGACACCGGCGTCTTCCGCTCGGAGACGATCGACTGCACGTGGCCCGCCGCCGAGGGCACGGCCGGGCTCGAGCCGGCGCTCGAGCGGATCTGCGCCGAGGCCGACGCCGCGCTCACCGCCGGCGCCAACATCCTCGTCCTCTCCGACCGCGGCGTGAACGCGGAGCGCGTGCCGGTGCCGTCGCTGCTCGTCGTGGGCGCCGTCCACCACCACCTCGTCCGCGCCGGCACGCGGTCGCAGGCGGGGCTCGTGGTCGAGTCGGGCGAGCCGCGCAGCGTGCAGAGCGTCGCCGTGCTGATCGGCTACGGCGCCGCCGCCGTCAACCCGTATCTCATGCTCGAGACGCTCGACCGCCTCGTCGAGGGCGGGAGCATCCCGTACACGCGCGAGGAAGCCCGGGAGCGCGCCATCAAGGCGATCGCCAAGGGCCTGAAGAAGGCGATCTCGAAGATGGGCATCTCGACCATCTCGTCGTACTGCGGCGCGCAGATCTTCGAGGCGGTCGGCCTCTCCTCGGAGGTCGTCGAGCGCTACTTCACGGGCACGCCGTCGCGGATCGGCGGCATCGGGCTCACCGAGATCGCCGAGGGCGCGCTCGTCCGCCACGCGCGCGCGTACCCCGGCTCGGGCGACGAGCTCCTGCCGGTGGTCGGCCTCTACGCGTGGCGGCGCGAGGGCGAGCACCACCAGTGGAACCCGGAGACCATCTCGCTCCTGCAGCACGCGGTGCGGCACGGCGGCTGGGAGACGTACGAGCAGTACTCGCAGGCCGTGAACAGCGACTCGGCGCGCGCCTCGACGATCCGCGGGCTGCTCCGGTTCAAGCTCCCCGAGGACGGCGGCATCCCGCTCGACGAGGTCGAGCCGGCCGCGGAGATCGTCAAGCGCTTCTCGACCGGCGCCATGTCGCTCGGGTCGCTGTCGCGCGAGGCGCACGAGACGCTCGCGGTGGCGATGAACCGCATCGGCGGCCGCTCGAACACGGGCGAGGGCGGGGAGGACCCCGTCCGGTTCGGCGACGAGCGCCGCTCGAAGATCAAGCAGGTCGCCTCCGGCCGCTTCGGCGTGACGATCGACTACCTGACGAACGCCGACGAGCTCCAGATCAAGATGGCGCAGGGGGCCAAGCCCGGCGAGGGCGGCCAGCTCCCGGGGCACAAGGTCGACCCGTACATCGCGAGCGTGCGCATGACGACGCCGGGCGTGGGTCTCATCTCGCCGCCGCCGCACCACGACATCTACTCGATCGAGGACCTGAAGCAGCTCATCTACGACCTGCGCTGCGCCAACCCGGAGGCGCGCATCTCCGTGAAGCTCGTCTCGGAGGTCGGGGTGGGGACGATCGCGGCGGGCGTCGCGAAGGCGAACTCCGACCACGTCCTCATCTCGGGACACGACGGCGGCACCGGTGCCTCGCCGGTCTCGTCGATCCTCCACGCGGGCCTGCCGTGGGAGATCGGGCTCGCCGAGACCCAGCAGACCCTCGTGCTCAACGACCTGCGCTCGCGCATCTGGGTGCAGACGGACGGCCAGCTGAAGACGGGCCGCGACGTCGTGATCGCCGCGCTGCTCGGCGCCGACGAGATGGGCTTTGCGACGGCGCCGCTCATCTCGATGGGCTGCGTGATGATGCGCGCCTGCCACCTGAACACGTGCCCGGTCGGCATCGCGACGCAGGATCCCGAGCTGCGCGCCCGCTTCCGCGGCCAGCCCGAGCACGTCATCGAGTTCCTGTTCTTCGTCGCCGAGGAGGCGCGGCGGATCATGGCCCAGCTCGGCATCGCCCGGTTCGAGGACCTCGTCGGGCGCGTCGACCTGCTCGAGGCCGACGAGGCGATCGGCGTGTGGCGCGAGCGCGGCGTCGACCTCTCGAACGTGCTGCGCCTGCCCGACGTGCCGGCGGGCACGCCGCTGCGGCGCACCGAGGCGCAGGTGTCGCCGCTCCCGGGCGCGCTCGACTTCTCGCTGATCGAGGTGGCGCGGCCGGCGTTCGAGCGAGGCGTGCCCGTCACGGCCTCGTTCGAGGTCTGCAACGCCCAGCGCACGATCGGCGGCCTGCTCTCGCACACGGTGACGAAGCACTGCGGCGCCGCGGGCCTGCCGGCCGGCACGATCAAGTTCCTGCTCGAGGGCAGCGCCGGCCAGTCGTTCGGCGCCTGGCTCGCGCCCGGCATCGAGCTGACGCTGCACGGCGAGGCGAACGACTACGTCGGCAAGGGCCTCTCGGGCGGGGTCATCGCGGTGCGCCCGCCGCTCGCGTCGACGTTCGCGGCCGAGGAGAACGTCATCGTCGGCAACACCGTCCTCTACGGCGCGACCGGCGGCCGCGCGTTCTTCCGCGGCATCGCGGGCGAGCGCTTCGCCGTCCGCAACTCGGGCGCGGACGCGGTCGTCGAGGGCGTCGGCGACCACGGCTGCGAGTACATGACCGGCGGTCACGTCGTCGTTCTCGGCCGGACGGGGCGGAACTTCGCGGCCGGGATGAGCGGCGGGATCGCCTACGTCCTCGACGTCGACGGCCGCTTCCGCGAGCGCTGCAACACGCAGCTCGTCGGCTTCGACCCGCTGGACGAGTCGGACGCGGCGCTGCTCGCGGCGCTCGTGGGCGAGCACGGCGAGCGCACGGGGTCGGTCGTCGCCGCGCGCCTGCTCGCCGACTGGGAGGCGTCGCTCGCCCGCTTCGTCAAGGTGATGCCGCACGACTTCAAGCGCGCCCTCGCCGAGCTCGGCGACGCCATCCGCTATCGCGACCACGCGATGTCGGCGGGCGGCGTCGGGTTCGTGACCGTCGAGTCCGAGGAGGCGGTCGCCTAGCCATGGGCAAGATCCGCGGCTTCCTCGAGTACGACCGCGCCGAGGCGCCCGAGCGCGACCCGCGCGAGCGCGTCGGCGACTTCCGCGAGTTCGTCGGGACGCTGCCCCTCGCCGAGATCCGCGAGCAGGGCGCCCGCTGCATGGAGTGCGGGGTGCCCTTCTGCCACCACGGCTGCCCGCTCGGGAACCTGATCCCCGAGTGGAACGACCTCGTCTACCGCGACCGCTGGGCGGAGGCGATCGACCAGCTGCACCGCACGAACAACTTCCCCGAGTTCACGGGCCGGCTCTGCCCGGCGCCGTGCGAGGCGTCCTGCGTGCTCGAGATCAACGAGGGCAACGCGGTCTCGATCAAGCAGATCGAGGTGTCGATCGTCAACCGCGCCTGGGAGGAGGGCTGGATCGTCCCGCAGCCGGCGGCCGCGCCGACCGGCCGGACGGTCGCGGTGATCGGCTCCGGCCCGGCGGGCCTCGCGGCGGCGCAGCAGCTCGCGCGCCGCGGGCACGCGGTCACCGTCTTCGAGCGCGACGAGGCCGCAGGCGGTCTCGTGCGCTTCGGCGTGCCGGAGTTCAAGATCGAGAAGCGGATCGTCGAGCGGCGCGTCCAGCAGCTCGTCGCGGAGGGCGTCGAGTTCCGCTTCGGCGTGGACGTGGGCGGCGATGTCGACGCGTCGGAGCTGCGTGCGCAGTTCGACGCGCTCGTCGTGGCGACCGG
Organism: Gaiellaceae bacterium; assembly: GCA_035546715.1. Classification (GTDB taxonomy): domain Bacteria; phylum Actinomycetota; class Thermoleophilia; order Gaiellales; family Gaiellaceae; genus PALSA-600. The sequence goes on from DASZWI010000002.1 coordinate 16,902, forward strand.
CTCACGCGTGCCGCGCGACCTGCCGATCCCCGGGCGCGAGCTGGACGGCGTCCACTTCGCGATGGAGTACCTGCCCGAGCGCACGCGTGCGGTCGCCGAGGGTCGCGCGAGCGCGATCACCGCGGCCGGCAAGCACGTGATCGTGATCGGGGGCGGCGACACCGGCGCCGACTGCGTCGCCCACGCGCACCGCGAGCGCGCCGCGTCGGTGACGCAGATCGAGCTGCTCGGCGAGCCGCCCGCCTCGCGGCCGGACGACCTCACGCCGTGGCCTCTCTGGCCGATGAAGCTGCGCACGTCGTACGCGCTCAAGGAGGGCGGGGAGCGCTCGTTCGCGATCTCGACGACGCACCTGAGCGGCGAGGGCGGCAAGGTCGCGGCGATCCACTGGGCGCGGAACGGCGGCGTGCCGCCGTTCGCGCCGATCGAGGGCACGGAGGAGACGCGCCCGGCCGAGCTCGTGCTGCTCGCGATGGGCTTCCTGGGCCCGGAGGCGCCGCTGCTCGACCAGCTCGGCGTGGAGCGGGACGCGCGCGGCAACGTCGCCGCGACCGACTACGCGACGTCTACGCAGGGCGTCTTCGCCGCCGGGGACGCGCGTCGCGGGCAGTCGCTGATCGTGTGGGCGATCGCCGAGGGCCGCCGGTGCGCGGAGGCCGTCGACCGGTACCTCACGGCGGGCTCGCCGGTCGCCGAGGCCGAGCGCGCCGGCGTACGCGTCTGAGTCTCGGGCCCGTCCGGGCCGGCACGGCGTCCGGTACCAGGTGCGAGGGTGAGGCGGTTCGCCCCTCGCGCGCCCGGCTTCTAGTTGCCGCCGGTCTGGCTGGTCGGGTCGCCGCCGGTATCCGTGCCGTCGCCGGTCGTCGTCCCGGTGCCCGTCGTGGTGCCGGTGGTCGTGCCCGTCGTGGCGCCCGTGTCGGTCGTCGTGCCGGTCGGGGCCGCCGTCTTGGCGGCGCCCCAGTTTCCCTTCGCGACGACGTAGGGCGACTTCCCGGGCGCCGCCTCGACCTCACGGCCGCCGGGGAGGTGGTAGAGCTTCGCACCGTTCTTCAGCGTCTCGATCTTCGTCGCGTGCGACGCGATGCGCTTCAGCTCCGCGTCGAGCTTCTGCTTGAAGTCGGCCGGCGAGGTCGTCGACGCGGTCGCCGGGGTCGTCGCCGCAGGTGCGGCGTTCGCGCCCGTTCCGGCGGTCGTTCCCGTCGTGCCGGCGGCCGGCGCGGTCGTCGGCGTGGGGGTCGGCGACGTCGCAGCGGTCGCGGTGGACGTCGGTTCCATCGAGGCCGTAGTCGACCGCGACGGGCCGGACTTGAGGCCCGGGCCTGGGCTGCGATGTGTTCACCGGTCGTAATACCGTCGCCCGATATTCGGATCGAGATTCGGCATATCGCCCTTGCGCTCGTCCGGCGGTTCGTCTATGGTCTTCTCGCCGCCCCGAGCGGAAGGACACCTATGGAGCCGACGACCGACATGAAGATCACCCTCGACACGCCGAACAACGCGGACTTTGCGCGTTGCGGGGTGCGGGGTGCCGCGTCCATCGTCACCTTCGCCGGGAGGCTTGCAGGCTAGATCTCTAGCCGCAGGGAGCTCGAGCGAAGGCGACCCGACGGTCGCCTTTTCTGTCTCCAGGGCGACCTGACAACCGATTCGAGCGCAACGAGGCGCGAAACACGCGCCGCA
>DASZWI010000003.1:0-9659 GCA_035546715.1 Gaiellaceae bacterium
CGTGCTGCCGCGTGAGCGCGTCGACTGCGGTCGCGTGGACGTGCTCCGGCAGGTGCGCGCGCAGCTCCTCGCCGGTCGGGTCGACGAGGTCGATCCAGGTCGCCACGACCCCGGAGGCTAGACCCCGGGTCGGACGCTCAGCTCAGGCCGTCCGGCTAGACCTCGGCTGTCTCAGGGCGCGGCGCCGTCATCGCGGTGCCGGGGTGACCCTCGAGCGAGGCCAGGAAGCGCTCCGCGTCGAGCGCGGCCATGCACCCCGAGCCCGCGGCGGTGATCGCCTGGCGGTAGGTGTGGTCCTGCACGTCGCCCGCGGCGAAGACGCCCGGGATGTTCGTCTCGGTCGTGCCCGGCTTCGTCACCAGGTAGCCGGCGGCGTCGTGGTCGAGCTGGTCGACGAAGAGCGCCGTGTTGGGGTCGTGGCCGATCGCGACGAACAGACCGTCGGCGGGAACCTCCCAGGTCTCGCCGGTCACGGTGCTGCGCAGGCGCAGCGCCTCGACCTTGACGTCCCCGACGATCTCCACGACCTCGGCGTTGAGGACGAAGTCGAGCTTCTCGTTCGCCTCGGCGCGGTCGACCATGATCCGCGAGGCGCGGAACTCGTCGCGGCGATGCACGATGTGCACGCGCGAGGCGAACTTCGTCAGGAAGAGCGCCTCCTCGAAGGCGGAGTCGCCGCCGCCGACGACGTAGACGTCCTTGTCGCGGAAGAACGCTGCGTCGCAGGTGGCACACGCGGAGACGCCGCGGCCCTTGTGCTGCTCCTCGGACTCGATCCCGAGCCAGCGGGCGCTGGCGCCGGTCGCCACGATCACCGCGCGCGACCGGTACTCGTCGTCGCCGACCCAGACGCGGAACGGCTGCCGCGAGAGGTCGACCTTCGTCACGTCGTCGGTGACGAACTGCGTGCCGAACCGCTCGGCCTGCCGGCGGAAGTCGCTCATCATGTCCGGGCCCATGACGCCGTCGGCGTAGCCCGGGTAGTTCTCGACGTCGCTCGTGATCATCAGCTGGCCGCCCCAGGCGAACCCCTCGATCACCAGCGGCTCCAGGTCGGCGCGCGCCGCGTAGAGCGCAGCCGTGTAGCCGGCGGGGCCACCGCCGATGATGATCAGCTCGCGGACGTCGTTGTCGTTCACCGTGCTCCCTTGGTTCGTGGTTCTGCTCGCGTGGTTCGCCTACACCGTATTCAACGCTGCGAGGCGGCTGGACGTTCCCGAGGAATGTTTCTGACGCAGGCGCGGTATGCAGGTCGAGATGGCGGTGCTCACGTGGAACGTCCTGCGCGACCTGGCCTCGTTCCGCACCGCCAACGGCTGTGCGGTGAGCCTGTACGTCGACCTCGACCCGTCGGCGTCGCCGACCGCGGCGGATCTCGAGACCCGCTTCAACTCGCTCGTCTCGCAGGCCGAGAAGCACGCCGAGGCGCACCCCGGCGACCACGACTGCCGCCGGGCGCTGCGGGAGGATCTGGCCCGCCTGCGGCGCTGGTGGGACGTCGAGTTCGACCGCGACGGCGTCCGCGGGCTGGCCGTGTTCACGTCCTCGCTCGACGGGCTCTTCCGGACGCTCCGGCTGAGCGGCCGCGTCCCCGACGCCGTCCACCTCGGGCGCCAGCTCCTCCTGCGGCCGCTGACGAGCGCCGTGGGGCGCGGCGACGGCGCGCTGGTCGCCGTGGTCTCGCGCGAGCAGGGGCGGGTGTTCGCGTACGCGGACGGGCGGCTCGTCGAGGAGGTCGACGAGAGCGAGGAGACGCACGGGCAGCACGACCAGGGTGGCTGGTCGCAGGCCCGCTACCAGCGCCACATCGACAAGCTCGTGCACGACCATCTGAAGACGGTCGGCGGCGAGCTCGACCGGCGCGCCCGGCGGGCCGGCGACCTCCTGCTGGTGGGCGTCGCGCCAGAGGAGATGCGCAGCGACATCGAGGGTCTGCTCTCGACCGAGGCCCGGGAGGCGCTCGTCGGCTGGACGAACGCCGAGGCGCACGCGAACCCGGCGGAGCTGCTCGAGGTCGCGCGGCCGCTGATCGACGAGGGCGTCGCGCGGCGCGAGGCGGATCTGGTCGAGCGGTGGCGCAGCGAGCGCGGCCGCGGCGCGCGGGCCTCGGCCGGCTGGGAGGACACGCTCGCGGCCGCCGCCGACGCCCGGGTCGAGGTGCTCCTGCTGGAGGAGCACGCGACCCGCGAGGCATGGGAGTGTCCGGTGTGCGGGCGCGGCTCGGCCGGCAGCGGCAACTGCCCGCTCGACGGCGCCACGCTCGAGCACCGGGCGGACGGGGCGGACGTGGCCGTCCACGGCGTGCTCGCGCACGGCGGGACGGTGCTGGCGCTCGGGGCGGGCGCGCTCGTCGACGCCGACGGGGTCGGCGCCGTGCTGCGCTTCTAGGTCGCGCTTCTAGGCCGCGTCGGCGTCGGCGCGGCGCAGCGTCACCGGCTCGTCCGGGACGAGCTCGGGCGCCGTCAGCTGCACCGGCTTGCGCTCGATCTGCGGCGTCTCCGGGAGGACGTCGTTCGTGACGCCGTGCTCCGGGAACTTGCGAGCGGTCACGAGCAGCCGGGTCTCGAAGGAGCTGACCGCCTGGTTGAACGCGCCGACGGCGGTGTCGAGCCCGCGCCCGACCTTCGCGAAGTGCCCGGCGAAAACGCCGAGGCGCTCGTAGAGCTCGCGCCCGAGGCTCGAGATCGCCCGGGCGCTCTCGGCGACGGTCTCCTGCTGCCAGCCGTAGGCGATGGTCCGGAGCAGCCCGATCAGCGTCGCGGGCGAGGCGACGATGACCCCCGACTCGGCGCCGACCTCGAACAGCGAGCCGTCCTGGTCGAGCGCGGCGCGGTACAGGCCTTCGTCGACGAACATGACCACGATCTCGGGCGACGGGTCGAACTGCCGCCAGTAGCGCTTCTCCCCGAGCTTGCCGATGTGGTCGCGCATCTGCGCCGCATGCCGGGCCAGATGGACGCGCTTCAGCTCGGGGTCCTCGCAGTTGAGCGCGTCGAGGTAGGCCTCGATCGGCACCTTCGAGTCGACGACGATGCTCTTGCCGCCCGGGAGCTTCACGACCAGGTCGGGGCGGAGCAGGCGTCCCTCGTCGTCGCGGGTGCTCTCCTGCGTGCGGAAGTCGCAGTAGTCGAGCATGCCCGCGAGCTCGACGACGCGCTTCAGCTGCACCTCGCCCCAACGGCCGCGGACGTGCGGGGCGCGCAGCGCCGTGACGAGGCTGCCGGTCTCGTTGCGCAGGCGCTCCTGCCCCTCGGCCACGACGCGCAGCTGCTCGCCGACGGCGGTGACGGCGCGGAGCCGGTGCTCCTCGAGAGCCCTCGCCTGCGACTCGAACTTCGTGAGCGTCTCCTTGATCGGCGCGAGCTTCGCCTCGGTCAGCTCGAGCAGCGACGTCTGGCTGCGCGTGAGGGCGTCGCCGGTCGCCGCCTTGATGCGCTCCTCCCACTGCTCGTGGCCGCGCTCGACGAGGGCGAGCCGCTCCGCGGCCGCGGCGCGCTCCTGGGCGAGGGTCGCCTCGGCAGCGGCCAGCAGCTGCTCGCGGAGCTGGTCGCGCGCCGTGAGCGCCGTGCGGGCCCACAGGTAGACGGCGAGCGCGCCGACGGCAAGGCCGATCAGGAGAGCGAGGATCGTCATCGGTCGGAGGAGGGTACGCGACCGACCGGACGGAACGCAAACACACGTTCGCGTGCGCCGCTCCCCGCAGCAAGAAAACAGGCCCAGCGAATCCGAGGACTCACTGGGCCTGGTGCCGGATCCCGCGGCTCCGAGGAGTCACTGGATCCGACGGGGAGAAGCTATCCCGCCGCCGCAGGCCCGGTCAAGGAGCCGCGCGACGAAAATGACGCTCGGAGCGACAAACGCCGCACGCGGGGGCCCGGCAGACGCTCCGAGCGGGCGGGCGCCGACCCCCGGAACGTCCGTTCGCCCCAGTAGGCTTCTCGTGGGATGACGGACGTCTTCGCGTCGGGCGGCGGGCTCGAGCGGGCACTGCCGGGCTACGAGCCGCGGCCGGAGCAGGCCGTCCTCGCCGCGGAGGTCGCCCGCGCGCTCGCCTACGGCGAGCACCTCGTCGCCGAGGCGGGCACCGGCGTCGGCAAGAGCCTCGCGTACCTCGTCCCGGCGCTCGAGTCGGGGCAGCGCGTCGTCGTCGCGACCGCGACGAAGGCGCTGCAGGAGCAGCTCGTCCGCAAGGACGTCCCGATCGCCGCGGCGGCGGTCGGCCGGCAGCCGTCGGTCGCCGTCCTGAAGGGTCGCCAGAACTACCTCTGCCGCCGTCAGCTGCAGGGCTTCCAGCCGTTCCTGCTCGCCGAGGGACGCGACGCGCGCGCGTGGGAGGCGATGCAGAGCTGGCTCGACGAGACCGAGACGGGCGACCGGGCGGAGCTCGAGGTCGAGCCGTCCGAGGCCCTCTGGGCCGAGCTCGCCGTCGGGGCAGACCGGTGCAGCGGCCGGCGCTGCCCGTTCGTGGGCGCGTGCTTCAGCGAGGCGGCGCGGGAGCGGGCGGCCGAGGCCGACCTCGTGATCGCCAACCACGCGCTCTACTTCGCCCACCTCGCCGCGGGCGGCGGGGTGCTGCCCGAGCACGACGCCGTCGTCTTCGACGAGGCGCACCGTCTCGAGGAGTCGGCGGCGTCCTGGCTGGGCGGCCGCGTCTCCCGGCCCGGCCTCCGGCGGCTGGCGGCGGACGTCGAGCGCGCGTGCCGCGACGCGCAGCACCCGCTGCCGGCGCGGGCCCTCGACCGGGTCGAGCGGGCGGGGGAGCGCCTCCTGCGCGCCGTCGCGCCGCCGAGCGGGCGCCGCCGCCTGCGCGAGCCGCCGCGGGAGCCGATCGACCTGCTCGCGGCGGCGCTCGGCGACCTCGCCGCCGAGCTCGCGGGCGCCGGCGAAGAGCTCGACGGGCTCGGGCGGCGCGCGCTGTCCGTGGCGGACGAGGCGCGCGCCTGCCTCGACGCGGAGGCGCAGAACCGCGTGGCCTGGGCCGAGCCCGACGCCCTCGCGTGGGCGCCGGTCGACGTGTCCGAGGAGCTGCACGACCGGCTCTGGGGGGAGGGGCCCACCGCGATCCTCGTCAGCGCGACGCTGACGACGGGCGACGACGCCACGTTCGTGCGCCGCCGGCTCGGCCTCGATGAGGCGCGAGAGGTCGTCGTCGGCTCGCCGTTCGACTTCGCCGGGCAGGCGCTGCTGTACGTCCCACGATCGATGCCCGACCCGCGCAGCGACGCGTTCACCCAGCGGGCCGCCGAGGAGATCGTGTCGCTGCTGACCCTCTCGGAGGGGCGGGCGCTGGTGCTCACCTCGAGCTACCGCGCGCTCGGCGCCTACCGCGAGCACGTGCGCGGCCGGGTGCCCTACGAGGTGCTGGTCCAGGGCGAGGCGCCCCGCGAGCGGCTGCTCGAGCGCTTCCGCGACGAGGTCGACTCCGTCCTGATCGCGACCGCGACGTTCTGGCAGGGCGTCGACGTGCCGGGCGAGTCGCTCAGCCTGCTCGTCATCGACAAGCTGCCCTTCTCGGCGCCGGGCGACCCGCTGCACGAGGCGCGCTGCGAGGCGGTCGAGCGCGCGGGCGGCGACTGGTTCCGCGACTTCGCGCTGCCCACCGCGATGCTCCAGCTCCGGCAGGGGTTCGGCCGGCTGATCCGCGGCCACGCCGACACCGGGGTCGTGGCGATCCTCGACCCGCGCCTGGTCACGAAGCCGTACGGCCGGGCGTTCCTGGCTGCGCTGCCCCGCTGCCCGCTCGCCGCCGAGGCGGCCGCCGTCGCCGCGTTTTTCGGCAACGAGTTGGCCGTTTCCGCTTAAATGCGGCGGCTGTGGCGAAGAAGAAGCCCCGCACACCGCCGCCTCCGCGCCCGGTCCAGGCGCCGCAACGGCGGACGACGAAGCCACGTGCGGGCGGCGACGACATGGGCCTCCGCCACCGGAAGCTCCTCTACTACGGGGCGGGCGGCGGCGCGGTCGTCCTCGTCGCGATCGTCCTCTTCGTCGTGCTCGGCGGCGGCGGCACCGCCGACGCGAAGGCGATCGCCTCCGCGATGACGAAGGCCGGCTGCAGCTACAAGAACGTGACGGCCTACGTCCCGAAGGGCCAGGGGACGCACGTGAACAGCCTCACGGCCAAGCTGCCGTGGAACACCGATCCGCCGTCGAACGGCCAGCACTACCCCGAATGGGCCGTGTGGGGTTTCTACAACCAGGCCGTCAACCCGCGCATGGTCGTGCACAACGAGGAGCACGGCGGCGTCATCCTCTGGTGGGGGTCGCAGGTGCCGGCGTCGACGGTCGCGCAGCTCAAGGCGTTCTACGACGAGAAGCCGGGCGGATCCTTCGGCACGCCGTACCCGTCGCTCGGGAGCAAGATCGCGATCACCGCCTGGACGGGCAACCCGGACGAGTACCAGCAGAACGGCTACTACGGCGAGGGCCACATCGGCATCTGCCCGTCCTACACGGCCGCCACGAAGAACGCGTTCGAGAAGTTCCGGGACGCCTACCGCGGCAAGGGCCCCGAGGGCATCCCGCTCTGCGACGACCAGCCGGGCGACAGCACGGACAAGTCGTCGTGTTAGCCCGACCGTACGGGCCGGGGTGGCGAAACCGGTAGACGCGGCCGGCTTAAACCCGGTTGCCCCTCGTGGGCGTGGGGGTTCGACTCCCTCCCCCGGCACCTTCCGCTACACGCGATCCGCCGCCTTCGTCAGGTCGCGCAGCCGTTCCGCCAGGTCGGCCGTCAGGTCGCCGGCGTCGAAGCGCCAGCTCCAGTTCCCCTCGTCGGTGCCGGGCAGGTTCATGCGGGCCTCCGATCCGAGCCGCAGCACGTCCTGCAGCGGCGCGATCGCGAGCGCGCCGCGCGAGCGCCACGCGAGCTCGAGGAGCGACCACGCCGGATCGGCCGGGTCGAGGCCGCTGCGCGCGCGGTGCTCGGCGGGCAGCGACCGCCACCATCCGACGGTCGTGTCGTTGTCGTGCGTGCCGGTGTAGACGATCGACTGCTCGCGGGCGTTCGCGGGCAGGTGAGGGCTGTCCGGGTCGTCTCCGCCGACGCCGAACTGGAGCACCACCATCCCCGGGAAGCCGAGCTCGTCGCGCAGGCGGCGCACCGGCTCCGTGATCACGCCGAGGTCCTCGGCGACGACCGGGAGCGGCCCGAGCGCCGCCTCGACCGCCCGGAACAGGGCCGCGCCCGGCCCGCGGCGCCACCGGCCGCCCGCCGCCGTCTCGTCGCCCTCCGGGACGGCCCAGTACGAGACGAACCCGCGGAAGTGGTCGATGCGCGTCAAGTCGACGAGGTCGAGCGCCCGCCGGAACCGCTCGATCCACCAGCGGTACCCGCCGGCGCGCATCGCCGGCCAGTCGTAGACCGGGCTGTGCCAGAGCTGGCCGTCGTCGCTGAAGGCGTCGGGCGGGACGCCGGCCACCTCGCCCGCGCGGAAGAAGCCCGGGTGCGCCCGGTGGTCGGCCCCGCCGGGCGCAACGTAGATCGGCATGTCGCCGAACAGCCGGACGCCGCGCTCGGCCGCGTAGGCGTGCAGCGCGCGCCACTCGCGGTCGAAGCGGACCTGGTCGTCGAGCGAGCCTCCGAACGCGACCCAGTCGTCGATCCAGTACGCGTGCCGCTCGCGGAAGGAGGCGGCCTCGTCGGCCGAGACAGGCGCGTCCGGCTCGGCGAGCAGGGCGGGCGACCCGGCGAACGCCGAGGGCGACGCGTACGGCGATCCGGCCTCGTCCGGCGGCCCGAGCGGGAGCACCTGCCACCACGACTGTCCGGCAGCCGCGAGCCAGTCGACGAACCGGTAGGCGTGCTCGTCGAGGACGCCGTTCGGCAGCGACGTGGGATGGAGGAGGATGCCGGAGCTTCGGTCGAGGTGCATCTGCATCCGCCCGCAGGAGGGCGGCAGCGTTTAGGGTCGGACCGCCACTGAGAATCTCACGGACCGGTGCCCCTTCCCACCAGCAAGCAACCTCCTGCGCGGATCCTCGTGCAGGACGTCGAGCCGCAGATCGACTGCGGCCGTTACCCGGTCAAGCGAACGGTCGGGGACCGGGTCGACGTCGCCGCCACCATCTTCAAGGACGGGCACGACACGCTCGGCGCCGCGATCCGCGTCCGGCCGCCGGGGGAGAAGCGCTGGCAGGAGGTCCCGCTCGACCCCGTCGGCGTCGATCGCTTCGGCGGCTCGTTCCCCGTCGACCGGCCCGGTCGCTGGACGTTCGCGGTCGCGGCGTGGACCGACCGGGTCGCGACCTGGAAGGACGAGCTGCGGCGGAAGGTGGAGGCCGGCCAGGAGGATCTCTCCGGCGAGCTGGCCGAGGGCGCGGCGCTGCTCGGCCGGGCCGAGCTGAGCCTCGAGGACGGGCTCGCCGTCGACGTCGCCGACCGGCACGGCGAGGTCGTCTCCGCGCCGCTCGCGGTGGACGTCGACCGCGTGCTCGCGCGGTTCGGCGCGTGGTACGAGCTGTTCCCGCGCTCGTGGGGCGGGTTCCGGGGCGTCGCGCGCGTCCTGCCGCAGCTCGCCGAGCTCGGCTTCGACGTCGTCTACCTGCCGCCGATCCACCCGATCGGCGTCACCAACCGCAAGGGCCGCAACAACGCGCTCGTCGCGGAGCGGGGCGACGTCGGCTCGCCGTGGGCGATCGGCTCGAAGGAGGGCGGCCACGACGCGATCGAGCCGTCGCTCGGCACCTGGGCTGACTTCGACGCGATGGTCGAGGCCGCCCGGGCGGCCGGCATCGAGCTCGCGCTCGACTTCGCCATCCAGTGCTCGCCCGACCACCCGTGGCTGAAGGAGCATCCCGAGTGGTTCAACCGGCGGCCCGACGGCACCCTGAAGTACGCCGAGAACCCGCCCAAGCGCTACCAGGACATCTACAACGTCAACTTCGAGTCGGAGGACTGGCAGGGCCTGTGGCAGGCGCTGCTCGACGTCGTCCTCGGCTGGGTGCGGCGCGGCATCCGCGTGTTCCGGGTCGACAACCCGCACACGAAGCCGGTCGCCTTCTGGGAGTGGCTCATCGCGGAGGTGCGCGCCGAGCAGCCGGACGTCCTCTTCCTCGCGGAGGCGTTCACGCGGCCGCCGATGATGACGGCGCTCGCCAAGGCGGGGTTCGGGCAGAGCTACACGTACTTCACCTGGAAGAACGCGAAGTGGGAGCTCGAGGAGTGGGTCGCGCAGCTGCTCGAGTGGGCGGAGTTCTACCGGCCGAACGCCTTCGCGAACACGCCGGACATCCTCCACGAGTACCTCCAGCACGGCGGGCGGCCGGCGTTCGAGGCCCGGCTCGTGCTCGCTGCGACGCTCTCGCCGTCGTACGGGATCTACTCCGGCTTCGAGCACTGCGAGAACGTGCCCGTGCGGCCCGGGTCGGAGGAGTACCTCGACTCGGAGAAGTACGAGGCGAAGAAGCGCGCGCTCGACGGGCCGCTGCTGCCGCTCGTCCGGCGGCTGAACGAGATCCGCCGCGCCCAGCCCGCGCTCCAGCGGCTCGAGAACCTGCGCTGGCTCGAGACGGAGAACGACCGGCTCGTCGCCTACGTCAAGGACGACGTGATCGTGGTCGTCAACATCGACCCCCAGGCCGAGCAGGAGGGCGTGTGCGTCGTCCCGGTCGCGCTCGGCTGGCCGCCCGCGTTCGAGGTCAGCGACCTGCTCGCCGAGCAG
>DASZWI010000004.1:0-17750 GCA_035546715.1 Gaiellaceae bacterium
CCGACCCCGCCCGCGATGAGGATCGCGACGGCGACGCTCACCTCGCCTGCGCCGCTCCAGTAGACGTCCTTCAGCTCGACGAGCAGCGCGATCTCGTCGACGATGAGGGCGAGGCCGATCCCGAAGCCGACGCCCATCCACGCGCGCCAGTGGGCGGCGCGCTCGACGAGACCGGTGAAGGCGACCCCGACGACGAGCAAGATGCCCCAGAGGTAGTGGTGGAGGTGGACGCCGCCCGCGTGGACGTTCCCCAGGCCGGCGACGTGCACCTTGATCGCCCACGTGAGCAGCCGTAGGAACGCGAAGGTGGCGGTGAACGACCACCAGCCGAGGACGAAGCCGCGTCTCGTCTCGTGGACGTCGCGGAATCTGCGCGGCCGGCGGCGCGGCGGAGCGCTCACGCGCGGAGGCTAACGCCGCGAGACGCGGTGCGCCCAGGTCTCGCCGGCCGTCACGGCGGCGGCGATCCGGTGCCCGGCCGGCGGCAGCGGACAGTTGAACTCGTCGGAGAACGCGCACGGCGGGAGGTACGCGCGGTTGAAGTCGATCTCCACGTCGGACGCCTCGTTCGGGCCGTTGGGCAGCTCGATCCAGAGAAAGCGCGCAGGCGGCTTGCTCTGCGTGCCGGTCGTCGCGTCGGCGAAGACGAGCAGCAGCGCATCGCCTTCCCGGAGCGGCGCCGTCTCGTAGCGCCGCCCGTCGAGCTCGAAGGAGACGACGCCGGGCACCGTCAGCTCGCGCGGGGCCGACTCGAGCGCCTGCTGGTACGCCACGCTCGTGCCGCCCGGCACGGGCGTGAACCGCCCCGCGACCACCCAACTGGGCGACGGCGGGAACGTCTCGACGTCGCGAATCGCGCCGCCCTTCGCGTGGTCGAAGACGCGCACGCCGGTGCGCCCGTCGCGCGCGATCACCTGCACGCTCACGCCCGCGAGGCGCAGCTTTGCGCCGGCCTCCTGGCCGGCGGCGCGCGCGACGATCTCCTCGCCCTCGTCCGGCGTCAGCACGACCGCGCCGTCACGGATCGACCAGCGGCCCGCGACGCCGGGCACGACGTCGCTCTCGTCGAGCCAGTAGGTCGCGGTGAGCGTCGGCGGCCCGTCGACCGCGTTCAGCCGCTCGAGGCGCGCCGCGCGCCACTGCTCCCACGACTCGGCGAAGGGATCGACCGCAGGGACCGCCACGCGGGTCACGGTAGCCCACGGGCAAGGGGTGACTCCGCACGTGATGTAGTAGTATTCAACAACGATGTTGACCGTCCCCGAGGCAGCACGGAGGGCAGGTCGCGACCCTGAGACGATCAGGCGCTGGATCCGTGTCGGTCGACTGCGTGCGCGCAAGGTCGGGACGCAGCATGTGATCGAAGAGGACGACCTCGAGGCGGTGCTCGATCTCGGCGAGGAGATGCTTCCCGTCCCCGACCGGTGGCGGTTCTCGGACACGGGCGAGCCGCTTCCCAACGTCGTCGCGGCCCTTCGCCGGTCCCGAACCCGACACTAGTGCTCGTCGTCGACGCCAGCGTGGCGCTCGCGGCGAGCTTCCATCCCGACGGATTCGCAGAGTTCGGCTCGGAGCGGCTCGTGTCGCCGCCCCTGATGTGGTCCGAGGCGCGCTCGGCGCTCCACGAGCTGCTCTGGCGCGGAGAGATCAGCGCCGCTCGAGCCGAATCGACGCGCGCACGGGTCGAACGCTGTCCCGTCCAGCGCCGGACGCACGCCCGACTCGGTGACGAGGCGTGGAGAATCGCGGATGACCTCGGTTGGGCGAAGACGTACGACGCCGAGTACCTGGCGCTGGCCCGGCTCCTCAAGTGCCGTGTGGTCACGCTCGACGCGAGACTGCGTCGGAGCGCCGATCGCCTCGGGCTTGTCGTCGCGCCGCACGAGCTCTGACGACAGGCGCGCGGTCGAGCATGAACGGCAGTGCGCATACCCCCAACGGGATTCGAACCCGTGCTGCCGGCGTGAAAGGCCGGAGTCCTAGGCCGCTAGACGATGGGGGCCTGGGCGGGAGCGTACCGAGCGCACGCGGCCTAGACTCGCAGCCGTGGACTGGGTGACCGCATCGTCGCTGGCGACCGCGGGCGGGACGCTCGTGCTCGCCGTCGCGACCTTCGGCTCGGTGCGCTCGGCGAACCGCTCTGCGCGGCTGACGGAGCAGTCGCTGCTCGCGGCGACGCGGCCGCTGCTGATGCCGACGCGGCTGCAGGACGAGCCGGTGAAGGTCGGCTTCATGGACGAGAAGTGGTTCCGGATCGAGGGCGGCGGCGCGGCCGCGGAGACCGGTGACGGCGTCGTCTATCTCGCCATCGCCGTCCGCAACGTCGGGAACGGCATCGCCGTGCTCCACGGCTGGCGCTTCTACGGGGAGCGCCCGACGGGCGCCGAGCCCGAGCACCCGCCGCTGGACACCTTCACCCGCCTCACGCGCGACCTCTACATCAGCGCCGGCGAGAACGGGTTCTGGCAGGGCACCTTCCGCGACCCCGCGTCGGAGGAGTACGCACGCGCCCGCGCCCGGATCGACAGCGGCCTCGACTTCACCGTCGACGTGCTCTACGGCGACGAGTTCGGCGGGCAGCGGACGATCACCCGCTTCACGCTCCGCCCGCGCCCGGAAGGCGGCTACTACGCGTCCGTTGGCCGCCACTGGCACGTCGACGGGCCGAGCCCGCGGTGACGGACGTGCGCCCGGTCTCGGCCGGCGACCTGCCCGCCATGCTCGACCTCCTGGCCGCGCGCGAGCGGCGCACGCTCGGACTCGCCGAGACGACCGAGGCGCGGCTGCGCGACCACCTCGCCCTGCCGGGAACCGACGCCTGGGTCGCGATCGACCACGGCGCGGTCGTCGGCTATGCGTCGCTCGACGCCGCGCACGAGCTGGAGCTCGTCGCGGGCGACGATGCCGACGCCGCTGCCCTCCTCGAGCAGATCGTGACCCGCGCGCGGGAGCGCGGGTTCCGCACGCTGGCGCTGACCGCGGCGCCCGAGGACGCGTCCCTCCGCGCGCAGGCGGTCCGCGCGGGGTTCGCGCACGAGCGCACGACGCTGCGCATGTGGCGTCCCTTGACCGCGCTCGACCCGCCGGTCTGGGCGGATGGCGTCTCGGTGCGCACCTACGCGGCGGGCGATGCGCCCGCCGTCAAGGCGCTGCTCGACCGCGGGTACGGCGGCTGGGACGAGACGCACGTCGCGCGACCGCTGGACGACTGGGTCGCGTTCATGACCGACCACGACGAGTTCGATCCCGGCCTCTGGTTCCTCGTGGAGCGCGACGGCGCGCTTGTCGCGTGCGCGCTCCACTGGCGCGAGCACCAGGGACGCGGCTGGCTCAAGGATCTCGTCGTCGACGAGCGCGAGCGCGGCCGCGGGCTCGGGAGCGCGCTCGTCCGGCACGGGCTCCGCGTCTATGCGGATCGCGGAGCGGAGCGCGTCGGCCTGAAGGTGGACGACTCGAACCCCACCGGCGCGCCGCGCCTCTACGCCTCGCTCGGCTTCGAGACCGACCGCCGCTACGAGCGCTGGAGCCGGACGCTGTGAGCGGCGCCGCCGGCCTGGTGTCGCTTCGGCGCTGGCTGCGCCGGCAGCTGCGGCAGCCGACGCCCGAGCGGGAGCGCCTCGAAGCGGCGATCGCCAACGACGACCCCGGCGAGGTACGGCGTCTTCTGGCCCGGCTACCGTTCACGGACGGGCAGCGCCGTCACGTCGAGCGGCTGCTGTCCGCGTGGGAGGACGAGCGCTAACCGAGGGGGTCGTTTCGACGTCCATGCTCCGAATGAGGGTCGTGGTGTTGCTTGCAGCGGCCGGGGTCGCTGCCCTCGTCCTCGTCGGAGCCTCGCCGGCGGCCCCGCCGTCGGCCCAGAAGCAGGCGCTGACGGCTGTCGCGAAGGCGGTCGCCTCGGGCTACCTCGACGCACCGACCGCGGCCGCGGACCGGGCCGAGATCGCCCGGGCCGCACGACTGATCCGCGGGCTGCCGAGCGGGCGCCGCGAGCCCGTCCAGAACGCGCTGCGCCAGGTCGCCGCCCTCTCCGGGAAGCTCAGCGCCCCGCGCGCCGCCGCCGTCTTCGGCCAGCTGAAGGCGAACGACGACTACTTCTCCAAGCACTGGCCGCCCGCGCCGCAGACGGACGTCCCCGGGCCGGACGGGATCGTGTACCGCTACTTCCCGGGACGCTGCCTCGAGTTCCATCCGCTCGCGAGCTTCGGCGCGCTCAACGCCGCCGCAGCCGCGAAGGACGCCGACCGGACGCAGACGATCGCCGACGCGCTGATCGCCCGCGGCGTCCACGAGCCGGGCGGCGGCATCGGCTGGGAGTACGACTTCGACTACTCCGGCGGCCGCGCGCCGTGGCTCTCCGGGATGGCGCAGGCGGTCGCGGCACAGGCGTTCGCGCGCGCGGCGGCCGTCGTCGACTCGCAGTCGAGTTCGCTGCTCGCCCAGGCGAAGGGGGCGTATCAGGCCATCTCGCCGCCCCTGTTGCTGCAGACGGCGGCCGGCCCGTGGATCCGCCTCTACGGGTTCAACCGGATGGTGGTGCTGAACGCGCAGCTCCAGACGGTGATCTCGCTCGAGGCGTACGCGAAGACGGCGCAGGACAGCGACGCCGGTGCGCTCGCGTCCCGGATGCAGAACGCCGCCGCCTCGATGCTCGGACGGTTCGACACGGGCTTCTGGAGCCGCTACGACCTGGCCGGCACGCCGTCGCCGCTCAACTACCAGAAGTTCGTCAACCAGCTCCTGAAGCGGCTCGGGCCGCTCGACCCGCGGTTCGCGAGCGCCTCGCAGCGCTTCGCGACCTACCTGACGCAGCCGCCCGCGTTCCGCGTCGCCAACGGCGGCCTCGGGCAGGTGCGCTTCTGGCTCTCGAAGCCCTCGTCGGTGCAGGTCGACTCCGGAGCGGGTCCGACCCGGCGCGTCTCGCTCGACGCGGGCTGGCACACGCTCGGCTGGCCGGAGCCGAAGCGCACCGGCATCTACGGCGTCTCCGTGAAGGCGACCGACTGGGCGGGCAACACCGCCTCGTTCGACGCGCTGCCGATCGTCCGCGTCGCCCAGACCGCGGCCCCGACGAAGAGAAAGGCGACGGCGAAGACGCCGCGCATCGCCGACGCGGGCACGCCGCCGCCGCCGTCGTTCGTCGTCGGCGCCGGCCTCGACGACCCGTCGCAGGCGCCGCTCGCCGCGCAGCTCGGCGTGCAGACGGTCCGGATGGGGCTCGCATGGCCCGTCGGGTCGACCGTCCCCGACCCGACGGCGGTCGCCTCCCTCCAGCAGCTCCCATCGGGCACGTCCCTCGTGCTCGAGCTCGACACGGACTCGATTCCCGCCGACGACGCGACCCGGGCGGCGCTGGCGACCTACGCGGGCACCGTCGCCCAGCAGGTGCCGGCGCTGCACGATCTCGTGCTCGTACCCGCAGCGGCATCGGCCGGGGACGCGCCGAACTACGCCGCCACGTTCGTCGCGGTCGCGAACGCGGTGAAGGCGGCCGCCCCGAACGTCGGCGTCGGCATTGCGATCGACGGCGCCGCCGCGCCGAAGTCGACCGTGCCCGCACTGGGCCAGGCGCTGGCGGGAAGCCAGGTCGACGTCGTCGCCTTCCGGCCCGCCCCGTCGACCACCGGCGGCGACTGGACGGCCGGGTCGGTCGCGCAGCTCCAGGCGGCGCTCCAGTCGAGCCTCGGCACCGCCCCGCCGATCCTCCTCGACGGGCTCGGCGGCACACCGACGGAGGACGCGACGGCGCTCGGCTCCGCGCAGTGCTCGCCGGCCCTTGCGGGCGCGATCCTCGACCGCGTCGCCGACAGCGCCTCCGCGGACGAGCCGACCGACGGGATCTTCACCGCGGCGGGTCAGCCGAAGGCCGGGACGAAGACCCTGATCGACGCGATCGCGGAGGCCGAGCGCGGCGACGCGCTCTGCCCCGGGGTCGCGCGTCCGGTCACGGCCTCGACCCTGACCTTCCCGACATCGCTCCTGGCGACCGGCTCCGCATCGCTCCAGCTCGCCTGCCCGCGCGCGTGCCTCTACCTCGTGGCGCTCGAGCAGGCGAACGGGACGCCCGTCGCGGCGAAGCGCGGCGCGCTCGCCGGCGGCGCCGCAGCCACGACCGTCGTCCTGCCCAAGGTCAACCTGAAGCCCGGCTCCTACCGCCTCGACGTGCGCCTCGTCGGCCAGACGAACCCCGGGCCGCTCACGCGCACGCTGAGCCCGGCGCTGACTGCCGGCTAGGCGGCGAGCCAGGCCCACAGAGCGCGCGCCTTCTCGCTCAGGACGAGGCTCTCCAGCCTGCGCGTCGCGTCGGCGGACGGGTCGACGAACTGCACGGCGATCCCCTGGGGCGTGCGCCGGACCGGCCGCGCGCGCACGCGCAGCGGCGGGTCGCCGTCGGGGATCTCGAGCGTGACGCTCAGGTCCCGCTCGAAGGGCGGCACGCGCACCGCGAGCAGCGCACCGGAGCGGCTGAGGTCGACCGTGAAGCCGCGCGTCTCGCGCGCTCCCTCGGCGACCACGCTCACGGGGATCCGCGTCCGGACGCGCGTGCTGCCGCGGAGCTGGCGCACGCCCACGCCGTCGGACACCCGGAAGCGGAAGAGGGCGGGCGTCAGCTTCTCGGCCGTGCCGCGGAGCATCACGGGCCGCCCGTCGTGGACGAACCCGATGACGGCCGTCCCCTGGACGGGCTCGACGACCGTTCCCCGCGCGTCGGTCGTCTGCAGGAACGCCGTGTCGCCCTCGGTGAGGAGCACGAGGCAGTCGAGGTCGGCGACCGGGGCGTCCTGGTCGTCGACGGGAACCGCAAGTGAGAGCGGCTGACGTTCCCGCAGCCGCTTCATGGACGCCCCACCCACCGGCCCGGCGCCCGACGAGCCGCGCGCGCTGACCTGTCAGCTGCCTGCGCGCCGCACGACCTGCAGTCCCCAGGCCGCACCCGAGTCGAAGAGCTCGTCCGCATCGAGCTCGTCGGCCCAGCCGAGGAAGTGGCGCTCCGGCTCGTCGTCGGTCGAGCCGTACAGCGCGGCCCGTCCGGCTTCGAGCTGGGCGTGCAGGTCGTCGCCCCGCTCCATGGCGGCGAGGCGCTCCTCGACAGCGCTTCCTTCCGCGTACCCTTTGCCCATCCGAGAGAGGCTACTCCTCTCGGGAGCCCTCGGGGCCGGTAGCTCAGCTGGTAGAGCAGGGGACTTTTAATCCCAAGGTCGCAGGTTCGAGCCCTGCCCGGCCCACTCCGCATCGCCACGGAGCGCGACCCCGCGCCGGCGATCCCCTCGCGTGCGAGCGCGAGAACGACTCTCCCTCCCCGCAGGCGCCGCAGATGCCTGGCCACGGGAATCCTCCGTTCGCGTTTCGGCCTCGTCGAGGCCACCGCAGATGACGCTCTCGCCGGGCGCCCGTGCCATGCGGGCCGGTACGCCCTGCACGCCGGGTCAACGACGGAGACGGTGACGAGTCGATCACCCGGGAGGGGGAGCCAGGATCACCTCGATGTCGCCCGGAACGGCTATCCGCCAGCACCTGACCGAGCACGTCTCGCTCCGCGACCGTCGGCGCAACGGTCGCGCCGCACGACGGATCGCCGCACTGGCAGGCGAGCGGGAACCGCGGCGACGGAAGCTCCCCCGATGCGCCGGCCTGGCCTCCGGGGCGGGTGCCCGGAGGCCAGAAACGGCAGCGGCGAGGTCAGGCCGGGGTCGGCAGCGACTCGCCCGGCGGGTCGGACGGGACGTCCTCGACGTAGACGCGGTCGAGGTCCCGCAGCCGCTCGGGCCGCGCGATCGAGAGCCACGCGGCGAGCACGACGCCCGCGGCGATCCAGCCGATCCCGATCCAGTTCGCGTACTTGATCGGGTAGCCCGGGACGAACTTCACGTACTGGTAGTACAGCGGGAAGAAGAACAGCACGATCCCGCCGACCGGGAGCACGAGGTGCAGGAGCGGGTTGAACTCCACCCGCCGGCGCACCCAGTACTCGACGATCGCCCCGGCGCACAGCAGCATGTAGACGACAACCACGACGATCACGGCCAGGGTCGCGATGAGCGAGAAGCCGATCAGCGGCCCCCACTTCCAGCCGAGCAGCATCGACAGCACGAAGGCAAAGCCGCTCATCCAGACGATCGCGACGGACGGCGTCCTGAACCTCGCGTGCACGTGGCCGAGCGGCCGCGGTGCGAGCCCGTTGCGCGCGAGCGAGTAGAAGACGCGCGTCGCCGCGTTCACCGCGGCGTTCGAGTTGGCCGCGATCGAGTTGCAGATCGCGACGAACACGACGATCCAGCCCGTCCCCCAGAAGACCTTGCCGAGGTTCCGCCAGGGGTCGGCGCCGGTCGCCTGGTCGACGAAGCTGCCGAAGCCTGCGCCGAACACCCACGCGTACGAGCAGAGGATGTAGAAGAGCCCGATCGCGAGGGCCGAGCCGACGACGGCGAACGGCACCGTGCGCCGTGGATGCTTGGCCTCCTCGCCGAGCGGCGCCGCGGCCTCGAACCCGATGAACGCGAGAATCGCGAACACCATCCCACGGAACACGCCGTTCCAGTGGCCCACGGCGTGCGACGGGTTGAACGGAGCGCCGCTCAGGTCGCCGGCGTTCGAGAACAGCATCCACAGGGCGAGCGCCGCGAACACGCCGATCTCGAACGCGCCGAGGATCACGCCGGCCGTGGTCGACAGGCGGACGTCCCGGTAGGTGAGCATGAACACGATCACCGTCATCAGCGCGACCCAGATCCACCACTGGCCGGTGTAGTTCCAGCCGGCTTCGCTCCTCATCACCTCGCCCATCGCCCAGCCGAACTCGAGATAGAGGAAGGGCGCGACCAGCGGCTCGAAGAGGATGAACAGCCACGCGACGAGGAAGCCCGCCCACGGGCCGAGCGACCGCGCCGCGTACGTGTACATGCCGCCGGCCGAGGGATAGAGCTTCGCGAGCTGGCCGATCGCGGTCGCGGCGCACAGGCACGCGATCAGCGCGAGCAGCACCGACAGCGCCAGCGCCTGGTGGGCGAACGGCACCGAGATGTAGATCGAGTACGCCACGGCGGCGCCCGGCGCCATGTGCGTGATCGACTGGAACAGGACCTGCGGCAGCCCGATCGAGTGCTCGCGCAGATGCTCGAAACGCCCGCCGCTCGACGCAGCTTCCATGCACGCTCCTTTTGTCCGATTCGTGCCGGTTGTCGCGAGCATGGCTCATGCACCGGACGTCACGAATCGGCCGGTCACTGGTATCTCTGCGTGCGCGATGCGCGTGAGCCACTCCCCCGAGCTGTGGCGCGACTTCCCGGAGCTGGCGGCGGGGGTCGTGGCGGCCGACGGCATCACGCCGCACGCCCCGGTCGACGAGCGGATCGACGCCTTCTGCGCGCGGGCCGCGGCCCGGCTCGCCGCCGGGCCGGAGAGCGAGCTTGCCGAGATCCAGGCCTGGCGGCGGACGTATTCGCGCCTCGGGCTCAAGCCGACCCAGTACCGCTGCGCGTCGGAGGCGCTCCTCCGCCGCTACCGGATCGAGGGGGTGCTGCCGCGGATCCATCCGCTGATCGACCTGTGCAACGCGGTATCGATGGCGTTCGCGATCCCCGTCGCCGCGCTCGACCGCGACAAGATCGCCGACCCGCTCGAGATCCGCTACGCGGACGGCACCGAGGACTACGAGACGTTCTCGGGCGAGCTCCAGCACCCGGCGCCCGGCGAGGTGACCTTCGCCGACGCCGCGGGCAGGGCGCACGCCCGCCGCTGGTCGAACCGGCAGAGCGGGGCCTCCGCCGTCCGCGACGGCACGACCTCGGTGCTCGTCGTCGCCGAGGCGCTGCACGACGGGGCGCGCGCCGACCTGGAGCGCCTCGTCGAGACGCTGGCGGACGAGATCGCCGCAGCCTGGAACGTGACGCCGCACACGGCGCTCCTGTCGGCGGACGCGCCGGCGTTCGAGGCTTAGTCGACCGCGCGGCGGAAGAAGCCGCGCAGCCCGAGCGTCAGCAGGACCGTCACCGAGCCGAGGAGCACGACCAGGCAGATCCACGGCCGGATGTGCGGCACCTCGGGAACCAGCGCGCCGCGCAAGGCCTCGCTGACGTAGGTCATCGGGTTGCACGCCGTCACCACCTGGAACCAGCGCAGGCGCTCGAGCGACGGCCACGGGTACTGGCTGCACCCGGTGAAGAGCAGCGGCGTGAAGACGAGCGAGAAGAGCAGGTTGATCCGGGCCGGCGGGACGCTCGTGCCGAGCACGAGCCCGAAGCCGGCGCCGACGAGGGTCCCGAGGAACAGTCCCGCCAGGAAGAGCGGGAAGTTGTCCCAGCGCCACGGGATCGACCCGAGCACGAGGATGCCGATCGGGATCATCAGCAGGGTCGCCACGAGCGAGCGCAGCGACGCGAACACGACCTTCTCGAGCGCCACGAAGGAGGTCGGGAGCGGCGCCAGCAGCCGGTCCTCGATCTCGCGCGTCCAGCCGAACTCGGCGACGAGCGGGAACGCGAGCGTCTGCATCCCGGTGATCACCGCCGTCAGCGCGAGCAGCCCCGGGAAGAGCAGATCCGCGTAGCCGTGCTGCGTATAGCCGAGGCTGCCGAGCACCTTCCCGAAGACGAACAGCAGGAAGAGCGGCTGGAGGATGACCTGCGCGAGGAACGCCGGGAGCTCGCGCCACGTGACGTAGACGTCCCGGCGCAGCACGGCGAGGAAGGCGGCGCGCTGGGTCGAGCTCAGGGGAACGGCGAGCTCGCTCATCGCAGCGTTCTCCCGGTCAGCTCGATGAAGACGTCCTCGAGGGTCGGCGTGCCGAGCTTGACGTCGCTGAGCTGGAGCCCGCGGTCGGCCAGGAGCGCTGCCGCCGGCGCGACGAGCGCCGACGCCTCGCCGGTCAGGTAGAGCCGCACCCGCAGCGGGCCGGCGCCCGGTGGGCCGGCCTGGAGCCGCTCACCGCGCTCGACGGTCGGCAGCCGGCTCAGGGCGTCCACGACGTCGCCGTCGGCCGGCCCGTCCGCCGTCAGCTCGAGGGTCGTCTCGCCGGTCAGCGACCGCATCAGCGCCTCGGGCGTGTCGAGGGCGAGCAGCCGGCCGGTGTCCATGATCCCGACCCGATCCGCGAGCGCGGCCGCTTCGTCCATGTCGTGCGTCGTCAGGAAGAGCGTCACCCCACGCTCCCGCAGCTCGCGCAGCCGGTCCCAGACGAACAGCCGGGCGGCCGGGTCGAGACCGGTCGTCGGCTCGTCGAGGAAGAGCACGCGCGGCGCGTGCATGAGCGCCCGCGCGATCATCACCCGCTGCGACTGGCCGCCCGAGAAGAAGTCGGGCCGGTCGCCTGCGCGCTCGAGCAGGCCGAACTGCTCGAGCAGCTCGTCGGCGCGCGCCGCGCGCTCGTGCGCCGGGACGCCGTGGTAGGCGGCGTGGAAGACGAGGTTGTCGCGGATCGAGATGGCGCGGTCGAGGTTGCTGCGCTGGGACACGACGGCCAGCTGCCGCCGGGCCTGGACCGGGTCGGCCACGACGTCGATGCCGCCGATCCGGGCGCTGCCGCCCGTCGGCCGGACACGCGTCGTCAGCACCCCGACGGTGGTCGTCTTCCCCGCACCGTTCGGGCCGAGCAGGCCGAACACCTCGCCCGGCGCCACGGCGAACGAGACGCCGTCGACGGCGTTCACCTCGGCTTTCGGGTAGCGCTTGACGAGGTCGGCGACCTCGACGGTGGGGGCGGCGTCCATGGCTCGACCCTAGCGACAGCGTGCGCTTCTCCGGCTCGGCGTGACGCCGAGCCGTCCGGGTCCGCCCCGATCTCGGGCTCGCCCCGGCGACGCCTACGTCACGCCGCCGTCGATCGGCAGGACCTGGCCGGTCATGTACGACGACGCGTCGCTTGCGAGGAACAGCATCCCCTCCGCGATCTCCTCGGGGGTCGCCTGGCGGCCGAGCGGGATCGTCGAGCGGACGAGCTCGGCGTGCGCCTCTCGCCCGCCGAGCATCTCGATCGCCGGGTCGTTGAACGGCGTGTCGACCCACCCCGGGCAGATGGCGTTGACGCGGATCCCGTCCGCCGCGAGCTCGAGGGCGAGCGCCTTGCTGAACGCGACGATGGCGCCCTTCGACGCGGCGTACGCGGTCGCGCCGGGCGCGCCGTGCAGGCCGACCTGCGACGACGTGTTGACGATCGACCCGCCGCCCGCGCGCCGCAGGTGCGGCACGGCGAACCGCGCGCCGAGGAAGCACGAGCGCGCGTTCACGGCCAGGATGCGCTCCCACTCGTCGAGGGGGAGCTCGGTCACGGCTCCCGTCCGCAGGCGGCCGGCGTTGCACACGAGGACGTCGAGCCCGCCCCAGCGCGCCGCCGCACCGTCGACGAGCGCCTGGACGTCGCCGGCGACCGACACGTCGGTGCGTGTAAAGGTCGCTTCACCTCCCGCGCCGCGGATGGCCTCGGCCGTCTCGGCGGCGCGCTCGTCGACGTCGCCGATCGCGACGCGCGCCCCCTCGCGCGCGAAGAGAAGGGCCGTAGCGCGGCCGATGTTGGCGGCGGCCCCGGTGAGGACGACGCGCTTGCCGGCCAGCCGGCCGCTCATCGCGGCAGCAGGGCGACGGAGTCCGCGGCGCGGGCGACCGACTCCGCGGCCGCACGCATGCCGTCGTACTGGGAGGGCGCAAGCGGCCAGTCGAGGATCTCGCCGAGCCCGCCGGGGACGAGCGACACGGGCACGGTGAGGCTGGCGCCGTCGACGCCGTACTCGCCCTCCAGGAACACCGAGGCGACCCACGTGTCGTCGGTGCCGAAGCAGACGGCGTCGACCATGCGCGCGACGCCGAGGCCGGACGTCCAGGTCGAGGACCGGCCCGAGTCGAGGGCGACGTGCCGCGCGTACCACGTGCGGACGAACTCGACGGCGAGCCCTTCCTGGCCCGCCGTGAGCCGCACCGGACGGCCTTCGACCGCGATCCGGTCGAGCAGGGGCACGCAGAGGTCACCGTGCTCGCCGAGCACCCACGCCTCGACCGCCTCGGGCGCCACGTCTCCGAGCGCGTCCGCGACGCCCGTGCGCAGCCGCAGGCTGTCGTTCAGCGTGTAGCCGAGCAGCCGCCGGCGGTCGAAGCCTCGCTCCCGGCACAGCCAGGTGCAGAGGATGTCGACCGGGTTCGTGACCATGATCGCGACGCCGTCCCAGCCGGACGGCAGCCGGTCGAAGATCGAGCCGACGATGGCCGCGTTGTCGTCCAGGTACACGGTCCGCGACGTGTTGACGGTCAGCGGCGTCGCCGCCGAGACGACGAGCACGTCGGCGGTCGCCACGTCCTGGTCGTCGCCTGCGCGGGCCGTCCCGACGCCTCCCTGGACGATCGTCTGCTGGAGATCCATGACGTGCGAGACGACCTTGCTCGCGTTCGGGTCGACGACGACCACCCGGTAGCCGCGAGCGAGCAGCAGGAGGTTGAAGGCGACGGACGTGCCGACGCCTCCGCCTCCGACGACGACGACCTTCGGCGCGCTCACGGTTCGCGCACTCTCACGGGCCGCCGGTAAAAAGTCAAATAGTTTCTTGACACGCTGGTGACAACCGTTCTAGCGTGCGGGCCGCACGCGATGGCCGAGACCACCTCCGATCCGCTCGCGACCGCGCTCGACCTCGCCGGGACGCCGCGCCCCTCCGTCCGCGACGCGACTCTCGACGTCCTCCGCGAGCGGCGCATGCACACGATCTTCGCGAATCCCGGGTCGACGGAGGTGCCCTTCCTCGTCGGCCTGCCGCCCGACCTCGAGTTCGTGCTCGGCCTCCACGAGGCATCGGTCGTTGGCCTCGCCTCCGGCTTCGCCCTGGCGACTGGGACGCCGGCGTTCGTGCTGCTGCACACGACGGCCGGCCTCGGCAACGCCGTCGGCGCGCTCGCCACGGCCCGGGTGAACCGCGCGCCGCTCGTGGTCGTCGTCGGCCAGCAGGACCGGCGGCACCTCGCCTTCGAGCCCTTCCTGGCCGGGCGCCTCCAGGGACTCGCCGGCGACTATCCCGTGTGGGTCGAGACGCCGGTCCGGCCGCAGGACGTGCCGGGCGCGATCGCCCGGGCGTGGCACGAGGCGAACGCCGGCCTCGGCCCGGCGCTCGTGATCGTGCCGATGGACGACTGGCTCGCCGAGGCGGACACCGACCGGGAGGCGCCGGTGCCGCAACGGCTCGTGCGGGCGTCGGCCGCGGACGAGACCGCCCTCGCGGCGCTCGTCGAGCTCCTCGACGGCGCCCGCTCGCCGGTGCTCGTCGTCGGGGCGGGCGCCGACGACCCCGCGACCTGGAGCGCGCTCGAGGCGCTCGCCGAGCGGCTCGCCTGCTCGGTGTGGCAGGAGTCCTTCGGCGGCCGGGCCGGCTTCCCGCAGGACCACCCGCGGTTCGCCGGCCACCAGCCCGCCGACCGTCCGCGCCTGCGCGAGACGCTCGCCGCCCACGACGTCGTCCTCGCGGTCGGCGCGCCGATCTTCCGCCAGTACCCGTACGCCTCCGGCCGGCTCCTCGTCGAGGGCACGCGGGCGGCGATCGTCACCGCGGACGCCGCCGAGGCGCACCGGAGCCCCGCCGAGCTGGCCGTCGTGGCGCCGCCCGCCGCGGTGTGCGCCGCGCTCGCTCGTCGCGTCGCGCAGCGCGAGGCTGCGGCCGCGCCGTCGCGGCCGCCGGTCGAGCCACCGGCCGGCGGCGCGCTGCGCGCCGGCCACGTCTTCGACGCGCTCGCGCAGCGTCTGCCCGCCGACGCGATCCTCGTCGAGGAGACGCCGTCGAGCCGGCCCGAGCTGCACGCCCGCATCCCCGCCCGCTCCCATCTCGGATTCGTCAGCGCCGCCATGGGGGGCCTCGGCTTCGCGCTGCCGGCGGCCGCCGGCCTGCGACTGGGCGCCCCCACGCGCCCGGTCGTGGCCGTGGTCGGCGACGGCTCGTCCCTCTACTCGATCCAGGCGCTGTGGAGCGCGATGCGCTACCGCGCCGGGGTCCTCTTCATCGTCCTCCACAACGGCGGCTACGCGGTGATGGATCGGCTCGCCGAGAGCCAGAGCGACGGCGGCCGGCCGTGGCCGTCCTTCGACGAGATCGACGTCACCGCCATCGCACGCGGCTTCGGGTGCCCCGCCCGCCGCGTCGACGACCACGCGACCCTGCTTGCCCTCCTCGACGAGGTCGTGCCGACGCTCGCGGATCGCGACGAGCCGCTGCTCGTCGAGGTCGTCGTCGAGCCGGACGAGACCTTCGAGCCGTGAGCGAGATCGCAGACCACGAGCATCCCACCGCGGTCGACCCGCTGCGCCGCCTGAACGAGGCGGCCGGCTGGATCGCCTCGGCCGACTCGGCGAGCGTGCTGGCGGCGACGGTTGTGCTGGCGGTGGTGGTCGGGTTGTTCCACCACTCGTTCCTGGACCGGGCGAATCTGTTGTCGATCCTGCAGCAGTCGGTGTACATCGGGATCCTCGCCGCCGGCATGTCGTTCCTGTTGGCGATGCGGGAGCTGGATTTGTCGGTGGGGTCGAACTTCGGGCTGTCGTTGATCGTGTCGGCGCTGCTGATGCAGCACGGGTGGACGCCGTGGCTGGCGGGGCTGATGGCGGTGCTGGTGGGCGGGTCGTTCGGGTTCGTGAACGCGTTGGCGGTGCAGGTGTTTCGGATCCCGACGATCGTGGCGACGTTGGCGACGTTGTCGATGGGCCGCGGGTTGGCGTTGGCGTTGACGAGCGGGCAGCAGGTGGTCGATCTGCCGGCCGGCTCGTCGTTTTTCACCTTTCTCGGCGGCACCACCCTGGGGGTCGCGACGAGCGTCTGGGTGCTCGCCGCCGTCGTGGTCGTGTTGACGGTGGTGTTGCGGACGACGCCGTTCGGCTACCGGGTGCGCTCGATCGGCTCGAACCCGGAGGCAGCCACCTTCTCGGGGATCTCGGTGGGGGTGGTGCGGATGCAGGCGCTGGTGCTGATCGGCCTGTTGGCCGGGCTGGCGGGGGCGTTGGGGTTGGCGTTCTTCATCTCCGGCGATCCGAACATCGGCAGCGGCTTCGAGCTGCAGGCGATCGCCGCGGCGGTGATCGGCGGCACCCCGTTGCGCGGCGGCTCCGGGACGGTGTTCGGGGCGGTGGTCGGCACCATCCTGCTGACGGTCGTCGCGAACGGTCTTGTCTTCTTCGACGTTCCGTTGAATTGGTCGTCGTTTGCGACCGGGGCGGTGATCCTGCTCGCGGTCGCGCTCGACAGCCTCGTCCGCCGCCGCCGCCGGCCGGTCCGGCAGCCCGGCCTCGACGTCTAGGCGGCCCCCTCTCTTTGTTGTTGCTCGTGCGTCGCCCACGGTTCCCTCATCAGATCGGAGGTCGGCATGCGCTTCACCCGTAGTCGGACCGTCATCACCTTGCTCGTGGCTGCCGCGGTCGCCGCGGCCGCCGCGGCCTCGTCCGCGGCCCGTTCCTCACACCGCTCGGCGAAGACGGTGCATCTGGCGTTCGTGTATCCGGGCACGTTCGCGAACTTCGCGCAGGAGATGGCGTTGGGCGCCAAGGCGGCCGCCCAGCACACCCCGGGGGTGAAGCTGACCGAGAGCGCCCCGCCGAACAACGACGGCAACGCCCAGGTGCAGCTGTTCCAGGACGACACCCACACCGACACCGACGGGATCGCCTGGATGACCCTGTTCCCGCAACTGTTCATCCGCCCCGTCCAACAGGTCGAGAAGAAGATCCCGCTGATCGCGGTCGACGTGCCCCCGCCGGCCGGCACCCACGTCGGCACCTTCGTCGGCAACTCCAACACCGATCTCGGTGTCGCGCTCGCGAAGGAGCTGTTCAAGCAGCCGAGCTTCGACTGCAGCAATGGCGGCGAGATCCTCGTCGGCACCGACACCCCCGGCCTGCCGCCCCTGGTCGCCCGCAACGAGGGCTTCATGCACACCGTCAAGGCCCGCTGCCCGAAGGTGACCTTCTACCAGTTCGACTCCAAGCAGACCGCCACCGACAACTACAACGCCTGGTCGGCCGCCGTCAAATCACACCCGAACGCGCTCGCCTACGTCGGCCCCGGCTCGGAGGACGCGACCTCGCTCGCGCAGATCCAACGGCAGACCCACACCCACTTCCTCGCCGGCGCCGACGACCTCGACCCCGTCGCCCTCCAAGGCGTCAAGGCCGGCTACATCTTCGCGCTCATCTCCCCCGAGCACTGGCTCAAGGGCTACATCGCGATCAAGCTGCTCGCCAAGCACGCCCAAACCGGCGCACCCCTGCCCACAGGCTGGTGGAACCCCGGCTACCTCGTCGTCAACAAAACCAACGCGACCACGATCATCGCCCGCCAAAAAAACGAACAGACCCGCTACGCCTACTTCAACAAGCAAGCCAACGCCGAGCTCGCCAACCCCAAGAAGTACCTCAAACCGATGTCCAAGATCAGCTAACCCCGGGTGCTCCAAGCCACCGGCATCCACAAAACCTACGGCGGCATCGCGGCGCTGCGCGGCGCGGGCATCACTGCCCGCGCCGGCAGCGTCCACGCCCTCCTCGGTGAGAACGGCGCGGGCAAGTCGACCCTGGTCAAGGTGATCGCCGGCGCCGTGCGCCCCGACGCGGGGACGCTCCGCCTCGACGGCAGCGAGGTCCGGTTCGGCAGCACCGCCGAGGCCGCGCGGGCCGGGGTCGCCGTCGTCTCCCAGGAGCTCAACCTCTTCCCCGACCTCGACGTCCTGGCGAACCTCTTCCCGATGCGAGAGCCGCGGCGCGGGCCGGTGATCGACCGGGGCGAGATGCGGCGCCAGGC
>DASZWI010000005.1:0-14164 GCA_035546715.1 Gaiellaceae bacterium
GTCGAGCGAGAGCCCCGCGAGGAACCCGTTGTAGAGCGTCCGCTCGAGCACGTCGGCGAAGCGGCTCTCGCCGGTGACGAGCAGCATGCGCCAGTTCCACATGATGTTCGCGATCGACGCGCAGGTCTCGCAGTAGGCGCGATCGGGGGGCAGCTCGTACGCGTCGCCGATCGCCTCGCCGTAGTGGCGGGAGCCGACGCCGCCGGTCAGGTAGAGCTTCGACGCCGTCAGATCATCCCACTGGTGGAGCATCGACGCGAGCAGCGCGGCGTCCCCCGTCTCGGCGTAGATGTCGGTGACGCCGGCGTTGAGATAGAGGGCGCGCACGGCGTGGCCGACGATCGAGCGTGCCTCGCGCACCGGCTCGGCGTCCTGGTAGTAGTCGAGCTCGAAGCGCCCTCCTGCGAACAGCCCGTGCCCGCGCCGCGTGGCGAGCGTGTCGGACAGCTCGAGATAGCGCCGCTCGCCCGTCTGCCGGAAGAGCTCGACCAGGGCGACCTCGATCTCGGGATGCCCGTCGGTGCCCTTCTCGGGCCCGTTGCGGAAGACGTCGTCGATCAGGTCGGCGAAGCGACGGGCGACCGTGAGGAGGGACGCGTCGCCCGTCGCCCGCACGAGCGCGACTGCCGCCTGGATCAGGTGGCCCGCGCAGTAGAGCTCGTGGCCCATCTCGAGGTCGGTCCACCGCCAGTCGCGGTCGACCACCTGGCACCACGAGTTCAGGTAGCCGTCCGCCTCCTGCGCGGCGGCGACGAGATCGATCGTCTCGCGTGCCCTTGCCTCGAGCTCGGCCGACGGCGAGCGCCCGAGCTCCCAGGCGACCGCCTCGAGCCACTTGTAGACGTCGGAGTCGCTGAAGACCATGCCGCGCCTCTCGCCCGTCATCCGTCCCGCGGCGATCCGCAGGTTGTCGAGCGTCCCGGCGCGCTCGAGCTCCGCGGCGCCCCGCAGGAGCGTGACCTCCCGGTTCGTCCGCTGGCGCTCCGCGAGCGTCCCGTCCGTGATCGCGACGCCGCGCCCGTCGATCGGACGCAGCCGCACCCGCGCAGAGGCGGTCGGCGCGACGCTCGTCACGAGGCTCGCCGCAGTCCCAGCCGTCTCGTCCGTGTCCGTCAAATTCGTTCTCCCGCGAGGTCGATGTGTCGGGCGCGGTCGCAGAGACGCCTCGCGCCGAGCCCGCCGCGAATCGCACCCGGTACCGCCCGCCCCGGATGGGGCGAGCGGTACCGGGCGATGCTGCTCGTCGCCGTCAGCGGGCCCTAGCCATTCAGGATCGTGTTGATCTGGCTCTGCGCGCTGTTGAGCGCGTCGGGGACCGATTTCGACCCGGAGAGCGCGGCCTGGATCGCAGTCCACACCGCCTGGGAGATCTTCGGGTACTTCACCCCGAGACCCAGCGTGCGCGGATGCGCGTAGAGCGTCTGGTTGACGTACACCTTCCACTCCGGCCCGACCTGCTTCACGTACGTCTTCGCCACGGCGATCTTGCCGGGGAGGTAGCCGAAGAGCTTGGCGAGCTTGAGCTCCATGGCCGGCGTCTGCATGCCCTGGATGTACTCGAACGCCGCCTGCTGCGCAGCGCTCCCGCCGGTCTTGCTGACCATCCAGTCCTCCCCGCCGAGCGGCACGACGACGTGCTGGCCGGCGACGCGCGTCGGCACCGGGACGATCCCGAACTGCTTGCCGTAGAACAGCTTGTTCTGATTCATCGTCGGGAAGTTCCACGGCCCGTTCACCATCATCGCCGCCTTGCCGTCGATGAACTGCGTCGACGCGGCGGGCGTCTGGCTCCAGTTGAGGCAGTCCTTGGACGCCGACCCGTCGTCGATGAGCTGCTTCCAGAGGTTCAGCGCCTGGACGCCGGGCGCGCCGGCGATGTTCGCGAACGTGCCCTTGCCGCCGTTGCTCCAGAAGAAGGGCTCCCATTGCCACGTCGTGTCCTCGGCGGCCTCGCACGTCAGGGCGATGCCGTAGTGCTCCGGCGTCGTCAGCGCCTTGGCGGCGGCGACCAGCTCCGCCCAGGTCCTCGGCGGGCTGACGTGCGCCGCCTTCAGCATCGCGATGTTGTAGATCAGCGCGATCGAGTTCGCGCCGGCCACCGGCAGGCTGTAGTACTTGCCGCCGGAGAAGCCCTCCTTGATCACCGCCGGGTAGTACCCCTTGGTGCTGAAGCCCCGGAGGTCGCTGAGCGGGACGACCTGGCCGGTCGAGATCATCGTCGACACGAACGGGTTGTCGACGGCCAGGAGGTTCGGCAGGTCGTGGCCCGCCGCCTGGGTCAGGAGCTTCGTGTCCAGGTTCGCGAAGGGCACGTACTGCCGCTTCACCGTCACCCCCGGGTGCGACGCCTCGAACTGCTTCGTGTAGAGGGCGAGCGCGGCGATCTGGCCGGGGGTGTTGAAGTAGTCCTCCTCGGTGAGCGTGATCTTGGTTGCGGCGGAGCTCGTCGTGCGTGACAACCCGACGACGGCGCACGTCGCGACGAGAAGGAATGCGAGTCCCCAATACCGTTTCTTCGTCAAGAGCTTCACAGCGGTTCCGTC
Organism: Gaiellaceae bacterium; assembly: GCA_035546715.1. Taxonomy (GTDB): domain Bacteria; phylum Actinomycetota; class Thermoleophilia; order Gaiellales; family Gaiellaceae; genus PALSA-600. The sequence goes on from DASZWI010000005.1 coordinate 2,544, forward strand.
CTTTGTCGTTTGACGGGGGAATGACTCAACCAAGCGTTTTCGAGGTGCATTTCCGGGCCCGCGTCTACCTCTCTAGGTCATCGATCACCCCTTCGCTAGCCCTTCACCGACCCCGCCGTGAGGCCGCTCGCGATGTAGCGCTGCGCGAGGGCGAGCATCACGCCGGCGGGTACGAGGGCGATCACCGCCGAGGCCATCACCGCGCCCCAGTCCGTCGAGTAGTTGCCGAGGTAGCTGTAGATCCCGAGCGTGATTGGCTCGATGCCCGAGCCGTTGAGGATCGTCAGGGCGAAGATGAAGTCGCCCCAACCGGCCAGGAACGCGAAGACGGCCACCGTGATCACGGCCGAGCGGGCGAGCGGGATGACGATTCGCCGGAACGTCGTCCACTCGGACGCGCCGTCGACCCTGGCGGCGTCCATCAGCTCGTTCGGCAGGCTGAAGAAGAACGCCCGCAGCACGAGGATCGCAAAGGGGATCGCGTACGTCCCGTCGGCGAGGATCAGCGCCGGGTACGTGTTCACCAGGTGGATCCAGTGGAACACGATGAACAGCGACGTCGCGAGGACGATCGACGGCACGATCTGGGCGACCAGGAGCGAGCTGACGATCACGATCGTCACGCGCAGCCGGTACTTCGACAGCGCATACGCGGCCGGGACGGCGACGGCCAGCGCGAGGAGGGTCGTGCCCAGCGCGACGACGAGGCTCGTCACGATGTGGTCCGTCTGCGAGCCCGACACGGTCGCCTGCGTGCTCGCCGACGCGCCCTGGAGGACGGTGCGGTAGTTGTCGAGCGTCGCCTCGTGCGGGAGCCAGTAGAACGTGCCGCTGAAGAGGGTCTCGGTCGACTCGAACGAGCCGACGATGATCGCGTAGACCGGGAACAGCACGACCACCAGCCCGGCCACGGCAGCGAGCGTGCAGAGCCAGCGCAGCGCGGCCGACCGCTCGAGCCTGGTCATCCGTCCGCTCCCCAGCTGCGCCGCAGCGAGCCCCGGCTGAGCCAGAGGTACAGGGGCGAGCAGATCAGCGCGAGCACGAGCAGCACGTTGTTCAGCGCGGCGCCCTCGCCGAAGGAGAAGACCTGGAACGAGAGGTTGTACGACCAGGTGGTGATCAGCTGCGTCGAGTTGGCCGGGCCGCCTCCCGTCAGGCCGACGACGACGTCGAACACCTTCACCGTGAACACGAAGCCGAGGAGCAGCGTGACCTCGATGACCGGGAGGATGATCGGGACGATCAGCAGCCGCAGCCGCTGCCAGGGGCCGGCGCCGTCGATGACGGCCGCTTCCTTGATCTCCGTCGGGACGTCCTGCAGCGCGCTGTAGAGCAGCAGGGTGAAGAACGGCACCCCGAGCCAGATGTTCGCGATGAGGATCGTCCAGAAGGCGAGATGGGGGTCGTTCAGCCACTGGATCGGGTGGTGGACGAGGCCGAGGCTCACGAGCAGCTGGTTGACGGCCCCGCCCTCGGCCTGGAACAGGAACCGGAAGATGACCCCGGTGACGATCAGGGGCAGCAGCCAGGGGACGATGACCAGCGAGCGGGCGAACGTCGCACCCGGGAAGCGCAGGCTGAACAGGAGCGCGAGCGCGAAGCCGATGACGAACTGGCCGAGCAGCGACCCGAAGGTGAACTCGAACGTGCGGACGATCGCGTCGCGGCTCGTCGGATCGGTGAGGACGAACCGGTAGTTCGCCAGCCCGGCGTACGGCGCGGTGAAGTTCGCGACCGTCGCCGGGGACGTCCGCTCGAAGCTGAGCATGACGTTGTAGACGATCGGCAGCGCGAACGCGAAGAGCAGATACGCGATCGCGGGGGACAGGAAGAGCCAGCCTGCGAGCTGCTCCTTCCTGTGCGCGGTGAGCCGCGGCCGGGCCGTCGCGCCGGCCAGGATCTTCACGTCCGTCTGAGCCACGCGTCTCCGAGTGCGCTGCCGTGCCGCAGGTAGACCGGGATGCGCGCGAGCGGCGCCTCCGCCGTCGCCCAGCCGCTCTCGACCGGCTCGCCGGTCCACGCGTCGACCCACGACGCGCCGGCCGGACGGTAGACGGTGCGCTCGCGCGCCCCGTATGCGGTGACGGGGGCGACCAGCACGTCCGGCCCGAGCATGAACTGGTCTCCGATCTCCCACGCCGGCGCCTCGTCGGGGAACTCCAGGAAGAGCGCGCGCATGGGCGGCAGACCGGTCGCGCTGGCGGTCGCCATCTGCTCCATCACGTACGGGCGCAGCCGCTCCCGCAGCTCGAGCTGCTCGCGGATCAGCGCGTACGCCTCGTCGCCGAACGACCACACCTCGTTGGGGGCGCCCGTCTGTCCCGACCCGACGAGCGGGCCCGGCTCGCGGACGCCGTGAAGCCTGAACAGCGGGCAGAAGGCGGCGAACTGGAACCAGCGGACGACGAGCTCGCGGAAGTACTCCGTCGTCGGGTCTCCGTGCCTGAACCCGCCGATGTCGGTCGTCCACCAGGGGATCCCCGCGATGCCGATGTTCAGGCCCGCGGGGATCTGCGCGGCCAGCGCCTCGAACGTCGAGTCGATGTCGCCCGACCACACCGCCGCCCCGTACCGCTGGCTCCCCGCCCAGGCGGAGCGACAGAGGAGCAGCACCTCGTCCTCGCCGCTCGCCTTCAGCCCTTCGTAGAAGCCACGGGCGTGCTCGCGCGGGTAGACGCCCTGCACTTCGGATCCCTGACCCAGCGCGTACACGGCGTTCTCGTGCTGGTCGGCGAGGATCTCCGGCTCGCAGGCGTCGAGCCAGAACGCCCGGATCCCGTACCGGCCGTACCCGTCGGCGATCTTCTCCCAGAGGTAGCTCCGGGCCTCCGGGTCGGTGGCGTCGTAGAAGCGCATGAACGCCTGGCCGTCGGTGCCCTTGTCCCAGAAGGCGAGGTGCAGCGGCAGGCCCGCCAGGTTGCGCACGAGGAAGCCGCGGCGATCCATCTCCGCATAGCCGGCGCCGTTCGGGTTGACCGTCGGCCAGACGGAGACCATCAGCTCGACGCCCAGCTCGCGCAGCTCGTCGACCATCGCCTGCGGGTCCGGCCATTCGTCCGGGTCGAACCGCCACTCGCCCTGACGCGTCCAGTGGAAGTAGTCGCAGACGATCACGGAGAGCGGCAGGCCGCGACGCTTGTACTCGCGCGCGATCTCGAGCAGCTCGTCCTGGTTGCGGTAGCGGAGCTTCGACTGCCAGAAGCCGGACGCCCACTCGGGCAGCATCGGCGGCAGCCCCGTCACGCCCGCGTAGCGGCTGACGATGTCGGCCGGAGTCGCGCCCGTCGTCACCCAGTAGTCGATCTGCCGGGCTGCGTCCGCCGACCATCGCGTGCGGTTGGCGCCCAGCTCGACGCGACCCGCGCCCGGCATGTTCCACAAGAACCCGTAGCCCCGGCTGGAGAGCGCGAACGGCACCGAGACCTCGGTGTTCCGCTGGACGAGATCGATGACGGCGCCCTTCTGGTCGAACAGACCGTGCTGGTGCTGGCCGAGGCCGTAGAAGCGCTCGTCCGCATGCGCGTCGAACGCCACCTCGCACCCGAAGAGGTCGCCTCCGCTGCGGCGATACCGCCGCTGGGCAGGGGACGTGAAGTGCGGGACGCTCTCGGAGAGCAGCTCCGTCCCGTCCGCCCGGAGGAAGCGCACCAGCGGCGGGAAGGGGCTGAACCGCTCCTCGGGGTTGTCCCGCACCTCCACGATCAGGTCGCCGCTGCGCAGGCGGGCGCGGCCGTCGCCGAGCTCGATCTCGACGTCCGTCGCCTCGCGGTCGAGCAGCGCGCTGCCGGGCGTCTCGGCGATTCCGCCGAGCGTCGATCGCACGCGGATGCCGCTCGGGCCCCACGCATCGACCTGGAGGGTCTCGCCCCCCTCGCGCGCCGTGAAGCCGGTCGTGGTCGCGATGAACGTTGCCAATTCCCTTCCTTCGACTTGCGGCAGCGCCGCGCCGGACACTAGACTGGGAACTGTCGAAGCGCTTCGCGAAGCGCTTCGACGAACCTACCAACCGAGGTTTCGAGAAGTCAAGCCCGTCACCGCGACGGCAATATGAGAGCTAGTGACGATGGCTGACCCGAAACCGGCGACCATGGCACAGATCGCCGAGCGCGCGGGTGTCGCCCTGAGCACGGTCTCGTACGTCCTGAGCGGGAAGCGCTCGGTCTCGAAGCCGATGCGCGACCGCGTCCTGGCGGCGGTCGAGGAGCTCGACTACCGGCCGCACGGCCCCGCCCGCGCGCTCGCCAGCGGCGCCACGCACACGATCGCGCTGTTCATGCCGTCGCCGCAGTGGCCGCTCGTTCCCGTCCAGCAGACGTTCGTGGCCGGGGCGACGCAGGCGACGAGCGCGCGAGACTACGCGCTGCTCCTCTCGACCGCCGCGACCGATCCGGAGTCGATCGTGCGGCTCGTCGCGCGAGGCCGCGCCGACGGCGTCATCTTGATGGAGACCCTGCGCGACGACCCCCGGGTCGACCGGCTCCGGTCGGCCGGGTACCCGTTCTCGCTGATCGGGCGGACCGCCGACCTGGACGGCGTCTCGTACGTCGACATGGACTTCGGCGGCGCGGTCGAGACCGGCCTCGACCACCTCGCCGGCCTCGGGCACACCTGCGTGGCGCTCTTCAACTTCCCGCCCGACCTGATCGAGGCGGGCTACACCGCGTCGCTGATCGCGCGGGACGTCTTCGAGAGCCGGACGCGCGAGCTGGGGATCCGCGGCATCCACGTCCCGTGCGCGCATGCGCCGCGCGACGCCTTCGCGGTCGCGGCCGGGCTGCTGCATGCCGAGCCGGAGTGCACCGCGGCGATCACGACCGGCTGGCAGTTCACCGGTCTGCTGAGCGCGCTCCGCGCGGCCGACCTCCACGTCCCCGACGACTTCTCCGTCGTCTCGGTGATCGCCGCGCAGTTCGCCGAGATGCTGACCCCGTCGCTCACCGGTGTGGACTGGCCGGCGTTCGAAGCCGGGCGCATGGCGGCCGAGATGCTGATCGACAGGCTCACCGGCAAGGAGCAGGCCGCGCGCCAGTACCTGACCCCGGCGGAGCTCGTCGTCCGCGAGTCGACCGGGCCCGCGCCGCGCACCCGACGATCGACCGCGCGGCGCCGGCGCGCCCCGGCCGGCTGATGGGTCCTCGTTCGACGTCGGGGTGGGACGGACGCCGCCTCACACTCGACGCCGGCCCGACAGCGAACGAGCCGGCGGGCCGGGACTGGGGCCGCACGCAGGGTCGCACGAGTAGGAAAACCCCGCGAGTGCGGGGCTTTCCCTTAGCAGGCCTGTAAGCCGGATTCTGTCGAGGGTGACCATCCCTCTAGGCAGCTACCCGGGCCCTCGGCGGGCAACCTGATGACGGGCCCTGTTCGCCTTGCACCGGACGGGGTTTGGCGAGCCGCCGCGTCGCCGCGACGCTGGTGGGCTCTTACCCCACCGTTTCACCCTGGCCTCGCGGCCCGAGGGACGCGAGGTGGTCTGCTTTCTGTTCCACTTTCCGTCGGCTTTCGCCGCCTGGCTTGCGCCAGCGTCCTGCCCTGCGGTGTCCGGACTTTCCTCGACGCGCCGCCGTCGCCGACGTGCGCGCCGCGGTCACCCGGCCTGCGAGCTGGAGTGTAGCCCTGCCTCGACCGTCTCTTCGCCGCCGAGCTGGCTTCCGCACTCGGGACAGAACACCGCCCCGCCGCGCGCATGCATGACGAACTCGCCGCAGGCGAGACACTCGAGCGAGGCGCCTCGCAACAGCGCGGCCAGCTCCTGGTCGAGCGTGCGCGCGAAGGGTGCGATGGTCGCGGTCACAGCTCTCGGAAGACCCCCACGACCCGGCCGAGGATCTGGACGTGTGCGCTGTAGATCGGGGCCATCGACGCGTTCTCGGGCTGGAGGCGGATGCGGTCCGCCTCGCGGTAGAACGTCTTGACGGTCGCCTCGTCCGCGGACTCGTCGTCACCGGCGAGCGCGACGACGATCTCGCCGTTGCGCGCGTCCTGCGTGCGCTGGACGATCACGAGGTCGCCGTCGAGGATGCCCGCCTCGATCATCGACTCGCCCTTGACGCGGAGCAGGAAGTCGCCGCGGGTGGACGCCGGCATCGGCAGGTACTCCTCGATGTTCTGCTCGGCGAGCAGCGGCCCACCGGCGGCGATCTCGCCGACGAGCGGCAGGCGCGAGACGTCGGCGGCGACCTCCACCGTCTCCGCCGCGGCCGGGACGGCCTCGCGGCGCTCGCGGCCGATCAGCTCCAGGGCGCGGGGCTTGGTCGGGTCGCGGCGGAGCAGGCCCGCACGCTCGAGGTTCGCCAAGTGCGCGTGGACGGTCGAGGGCGAGGCGAGCCCGACCTGCTCGCCGATCTCGCGCACCGTCGGCGGGTAGCCGTGACGGTCGACGTACTCCACGAGGAAGTTCCAGATCTCCTGTTGACGGGCCGTGAGCACCGGCGGGCCTCCGCAGTCGTTGGACGAAAGTCGAACGTGTGTTCGTCGAAAGCGTAGAGAGTCCTGCGGACGGCGTCAAACGCACGTTCGGCTCGCCGCGCTACGAGCGGCTGCCGGCCCGGCGTCCGACGACCGCCGCGTCCGGATGCTTCCACCAGCCGACGCTCGCCTGCCAGCCGCGAACGCGGGGACGCTCGGCGGAGGCATACGCATAGTCGATGGCCCGACGGATCAGCTCGGCCATGGGCAGGCCCGAGATGGCCGACTCGCCCCGCAGGAAGTCGTACTGCCGCTCGGGGATGTGGACATGGATATCCCTGGACATGCTCCATGGATATCCATGTCCAACGCACGGATGGGAAACGACTCCGTGCCGACTCTGCAAAAGCCGATCCACAACCGGGCTCATCCGGCCCAAGAAGAAAGCCGCCCGGAGGCGGCTTTCGACACATGCGCTGGAGAGGACTTGAACCTCCACGGCCTAAGCGGCCACTAGGCCCTCAACCTAGCGCGTCTACCAATTCCGCCACCAGCGCCTGAGAGCCCGCGTAGTGTAGCCGCGCGTAGACGACCCGTTCAGCCGATCGGCGTCAGCGCGCGCTCGAGCGTCTCGCGATCGTTCTCGAGCCACGGCGGGAGCGAGAGGCCCTGGCCGAGCGACTCGGCCGGCTCGTCGACGAGGAAGCCGGGGCCGTCGGTCGCGATCTCGACGAGGATCCCGTCGGGCATCCGGAAGTAGACCGACCGGAAGTACGTGCGGTCCTGCACCGGCGTCGGGCGCAGCCCGAGCTCGACCAGCCGTTCGCTCCACGCGGCCTGCTCGACGTCGTCGCGGGCGCGCCACGCGATGTGGTGGGTCGTGCCCGCACCGATGAGCGCCGGCTCCTCCACGGGCTCGCCGAAGCGCAGCGGCGCGTCGGTCGCGAAGAGGCCGGCGTAGAGGTCGGCGTTGCCGATCGCGACCACGTCCCGCAGCGCCGGCCGGTCGGCGGGATAGAGGCGCAGCCGGAGCCCGTCGGGGTCCTGGCCCTCGCTCTCCTCGGCGACACGCGGCGTCTCGAGGCCGATCGACTCGAGCGTTCCCCGCCCGATGCGGCCGCGGTCGGCGCGCGGCCACTCGAAGAACGTCAGCAGCGTGCCGGGGCGACCGACCTCGTCGCCGAAGTACAGGTGGTAGCTGTGCGGGTCGTCGAAGTTGACCGTCTTCTTGACCAGCGAGAAGCCGAGCGTGTCGCGGTAGAAGTCGAGCGTCTGCTGCGCGTCCGAGCAGACACACGTCACGTGGTGGAGGCCGGCCAGCTGCACCGCGCCGCGGAACCTACCGCTTCGCCCTACGAGAGCAGGCGGAAGAGCAGGACGGTATTGCCGAAGAAGAGCAGCGAGACGACGATCGTCACGCGCGTGAGGTTCCGCTCGACGATGTGCGTGCCACCCTGCGATGCCGGCGTGAAGCCCATGCCGCCGAGCCCGGCGTCGCGGCCGGAGTGCATCAGGATCAGTCCGACCAGGGCGGCCGACAGGAGCACGTGGATGACCGCGAACGTCTGCAGCATCGGGCGCAGAGTAGCTCAGCCGCGCGAACCCAGGAGGCGCGCGCCTAAGGTACGGCCATGGACGAGGCCGAGGCACGGCAGCGCATCCACGACCTGCTGCTGACCGGCGACAACCGCCTGAAGCAGGGCGTCGGCGCCGACAAGATCCGGGCGTCGTACGAGGAGGCGCTCGCCGTCGCCCGCGAGCACGGGCTCGAGGACGGCGTGCGGCCGCTGGTCGAGGTCAGGCTCGCCGATCTCGAACGGCTCGCAGGAGGATCGCCTCCACCCGCTCCGCCTGGATCCTGACGTCGTGCGCGGCGGCAGCCGCGCGGGCGGTCTCGTTGGGGCACGGCAGCTCGGCCGCCGAGCCGAGGGCCCGTGCGAGCTCGCCGACGTCGAGCGGGTCGACGAGGTAGCCGGCGCCCGGAGGCACGAACTCGGGCGGCCCGCCGATCCGCGTCGCGACGACGCTCCGTCCCGCCGCCATCCCCTCGAGGATCGCCTGGCCGAACGGCTCGATCAACGCCGGCGCGCACAGCACGTCGGCCGCGGCGAGCCAGCCGGGCACCTCGTCGTGGCCGACGCGGCCGGCGAGCCGGACGCCGGGCACGCCGTCGAGGCGCGACCGGAGCGGCCCGTCGCCGACGAAGGTGAGCGACCCCTCGCCAACCCGCCCGAATGCCTCGACCAGCCGCCCGACGTTCTTCCGCGCCGTCAGCGAGCCCACGTGCAGGAACGCCGGGCGCGGCAGCTCCGCCGCCGGCTCGGCCGCCGCGAAGCGGTCGAGCTCGACACCCGAGTCGACGACCTCGACCTTGCCGCGCGCCTCGGGGAGCTTGTCCTCGAGCTCGCGCCGCAGGTAGTCGGAGACCGCGATCACCGTCGCTGCGCACCGGACCACCTTCGCCGTCGCGCGCGCGATGCCGGGCACCGCGCCGACGTTGCGGACGTCGCGACCGTGGGCGGTGACGACGAGCGGCGCGTCGACCGACGCGGCGAACAGGCCCGCGGGAACGAGGAAGTGCGCCCAGACGACGTCCGGCGGGTGCGCCCGCGCCTCCTCCCGGACCCGGGCCCGCAGGTCGAGGAACCGCCGCCTCCCTCCGCGGCGGTCGAGCACCGCCAGGTCGATCTCGTGGCCGCGGTCGCGCAGGGCGCGTTCCATCTGCGCCACGAACGAGCCCAGATCGGGCGCGTCCGGCCCGGGGTACATCTGCGAGACGAGGAGGATCCGCAAGCTAGAGGAGCTCGAGCGCGTCGCCGACGCGCACGAGGCCCGGCTCCTCGACGTCGGCGTACACGCCGAAGAGGATCGCCCCGTCCGTGTCGCGCTGGCCGCGGTACCCGCGGATGACCCGGAGCGTGTCGAGGTCGCGCTCGCCCGTCTCCGGGTCGCGCGTCGTCATCGCGCAGCGCGCCACCGGCCCACCGACGCGCAGGACGACCTCGCCGACGCGGATGCGCCTGCCCTCCCAGCCGTCCTCCTCGTGCGGCGCGCAGCCGTCGACCTCGAGCAGCATCCGGAAGCGGCGGAGGTCGACCGCCCCGCCCGCCGCTTCCTCGAGCGCGCGGCGAGAGCCGTCCGAGACGATGGTCACCGGCATCCGCGTCGTGAACGCCTCGCGCGAGACACGCGGACGCACGATCCGCACCGGCTGGCCCGCGAGCGCCGCCAGGCCGGCTTCCCACGGACCCGGCACCACCGCCGACTCGACGACGCGGTCGCCCACGGTCGGGTGGACCGTCTCGCCGTTCCCGCGCGCGTCGGCCTCGTGGACCGTCCCGTCGGGGAAGATCACGCGCAGCCGCTCGGCGAGCGGGTCGTAGTCGGCGCGGAGCACGATCGGCCACGACGTCGCCGAGCTCCGCAGCCGCTCGCCGTCGGCGTTGACGAGCATGAAGCGACGGTTTCTGTCGAAGCCGTCCGGGCCGAGCTCGATCGCGTCGGCGTGCTGCATCCGGAACGTGCGCACGGGCGAGTACGAGATCCGCGCGACCGTTCTCACCGGTCGTGCTCTCCCCACTCGCGCCGCAGGACGCCGCAGATCTCGCCGACCGTGCAGCGCGCACGGAGCGCCTCGCGCATCGGCGGGAGGAGGTTCTCGGTGCCCCGCGCCGCCTCGAGGACGCGCGCGAGGGCCGCGTCCGCCTCGGCGGCGTTCCGCTCGGCGCGGACGCGCGCGGTGCGCTCGAGCTGGCGCCGCTCCGACTCGGGGTCGATGCGGTGGAGCTCGATCGGCTCCTCCCCCTCGGCGACGAACCGGTTGACGCCGACGATCACCCGCTCGCCGCTCTCGACCTGCTGCTGCCAGCGGTAGGCCGACTGCTCGATCTGCTCCTGGACGAGCCCCTGCTCGACCGCAGCGACGGCGCCGCCCGCCTCGTCGATCGTGCCGATCAGCTCCCAGGCGCGCTCCTCGAGCTCGTCCGTGAGCGCCTCGATGTAGTACGAGCCGCCAAGCGGGTCGGCGGTCGCGGTCGTCCCGCCCTCCTGTTGCAGGATCTGCTGCGTGCGCAGCGCGATCGTGGCCGCGCGCTCCGTCGGCAGCGCGAGGGCCTCGTCGAACGAGTTGGTGTGGAGCGACTGCGCGCCGCCGCACACCGCCGCGAGCGCCTGGACGGTGACCCGCACGACGTTGTTCTCCGGCTGCTGCGCCGTCAGCGTCGACCCGCCGGTCTGCGCGTGGAAACGCAGCGCGAGCGCCTTCGGATTGGTGGCGCCGAACCGCTCGCGCATGATCCGGGCCCAGAGCCGGCGGGCGGCCCGGAACTTCGCCACCTCCTGGAAGAAGTCGTTGTGCGCGTTGAAGAAGAAGGAGAGCCGCGCGCCGAACTCGTCCGGGGAGAGCCCCGCCGCGACGGCGGCGTCGCAGTACGCGATCCCGTTGGCGAGCGTGAACGCGAGCTCCTGCACCGCGGTCGAGCCCGCCTCGCGGATGTGGTACCCGGAGATCGAGATCGTGTTCCACGACGGGATCCGCTCGGCGCAGTAGGCGAACAGGTCGGTGGTGAGCCGCATCGACGGTCGCGGCGGGAAGATGTAGTTCCCGCGGGCGATGTACTCCTTGAGGATGTCGTTCTGGACGGTGCCGCGGAGCGCCGTGCCGGGCACCCCCTGCTGCTCGGCGACCAGCTCGTAGAGGAGCAGCAGCAGCGACGCGGGCGCGTTGATCGTCATCGACGTCGACACCTCGCCGAGCGGGATGCCGGCCAGCAGCACCTCCATGTCGGCGAGCGAGTCGATCGCGACGCCGGTCCGGCCCACCTCGCCCTCGGCACGGGGGTCGTCGGAGTCGTAGCCAAGCTGGGTCGGCAGGTCGAACGCGATCGAGAGCCCCGTCTGGCCGGCCGCGAGGAGATACCGATAGCGCTCGTTCGACTCCTCCGCCGACGCGAACCCCGCGTACTGCCGGATCGTCCACCGCCGGCCGCGGTACATGTCCCGGTACGGGCCGCGCGTGAACGGGTACTCACCCGGCCGCTCGCCGTCGTCCGGCCCGTACACGGGCGCGATCTCGATACCGGACTCGATCCGCTTGTCGCTCGCCCCCACGCGTCGATCCTACGTAAAAGCGCTGTAAATGCAGGGTCACAACCGGGTCGGAAGCATCGCTCGGGGCACGAATCGATGAGAGACCGATCAAAGGGGTTGAAGAG
>DASZWI010000006.1:0-8191 GCA_035546715.1 Gaiellaceae bacterium
ACGGGGCTCGCCGTCGCGATCCCCGACGGGCACGGCGGCTTCGTCCTGCCGCGCTCCGGCCTGGCCGCCCGGCACGGCATCTCGATCGTCAACGCGCCGGGGCTCATCGACGCCGGCTATCGCGGCGAGGTGAAGGTGCCGCTGGTCAACACGGACCTGCGGGAGACGTTCGTGGTCGAGGTCGGGATGCGCATCGCGCAGCTCGTCGTGCTGCCGGTGCCCGACACGGTCCCGCACGAGGTCGACGCGCTGCCCGACTCGCACCGCGGCGAGGCCGGCTTCGGGTCGTCCGGACGATGAGCGAGCCGCGGATCCGGGTCTCCGCCATCCTGCTCTGGCAGGGGCGCGTGCTGCTCTGCCGGCAGGAGAAGCCGGGCAAGGAGTACTGGCTGCTGCCGGGCGGCGGCGTCGACGGCGGGGAGACGCTGATCGAGGCCCTCCGCCGCGAGCTGCGCGAGGAGCTCGGGGTCGAGGCGGACGTGCAGTTCGAGGGTCCCGTGGCGATCGTCGACTCGATCGCCCCGAAGTCGCTCGACAGCCGCAAGCACGTCGTCCACATCATCTTCGCGGCCGACCTGTCGCACCGCTCGCTCAGCGACGTCGAGACGCGGGACGCCGCCGTGAAGGGCGCCCGCCTGTTCGCGCGCGAGGAGCTGGGCGACATCGTCGTGCACCCGCCGATCTCGCGCTTCGTTTCCCGCTGGCAGACCGGCGACCCCGCGGTCTACCTCGGGTCGCTCTGGGCCCGGTAGCCGGAGGCCTCAGCCGAACCGCCCGCCGCGGGCGCGGGCCCGCGCCGCCGACACCTCGTGCGCCCGCCGCTCGAGGTCGTCTCCGAGGGGCGCGAGCTCCTCGGGCTCGCCACCCGTCCGGTGCGCGAGCGCCTCGGCCAGGAGCCGATCGGCGAGCCACGGGTTCCGCGGCAGCAGCGGCCCGTGCAGGTAGGTGCCGTAGACGCGCCGGTACCGGCAGCCCTCGAGCCCCGAGCGGCCGTCGTTGCCGAAGCCGTGGACGACGCGGCCGAGCGGCTCCGCTCCGGGGTCGAGCTGCGTGCGCCCGGCGTGGTTCTCGAAGCCCGCGAGCGTCTGGCCGGCCCACGCGCAGTCCAGCAGGACGTCGCCGATCATCCTCCGGTCGCCCGCGACCGTCTCGAGGGGCAGCAGCCCGATCCCGGGCAGGTCGAGGCCGCCGGCGTCGCGGTAGCGGCGGCCGAGCAGCTGGTAGCCGCCGCAGACGGCCAGGAACGCGGCGTCGCGCTCCACCGCTTCGCGGAGGGGCTCGGCCTTCGTCAGCAGGTCGCGCGCGACGAGATCCTGCTCGCGGTCCTGGCCGCCGCCGACGTAGAACAGGTCGACCTCCCCGACCGGCACGGCGTCGCCGAGCCCGATCGCCCGGACGTCGAGGTCGTGGCCGCGCGCCCGCGCACGCTGCGCGAGGACGGCGATGTTGCCCCGGTCGGCGTAGATGTTCAGGTAGTCGGGATAGAGGTGCCCGACCCGGATCCTCACGCCGCCGACTCCCAGTAGTTCGCGACGTGGCCGCGCCCGGCGACGATCCGGCGCAGTGCGAGCATCGCGGTGTACGTGGGCAGGACGGTCAGCTCGCCGCCGGGCGGCGTGAGCTCGAGTCCGCGGTCGAGGGCGACGTCGAGATCGGGCACGACCTCGATCCGGCTGCGGTCGAGGCCGCCGTAGCCGAAGCGGAGCGCGAGCTCGGCGGCGCGCGAGCCGGTGGCGACGAGCGTCTCCAGCCCGGCGAGCAGCGGCTCGAAGTCGACGTCCCAGATCCACGAGACGTCGCGGCCGTCGGCGATCTCGTCGTTCAGCGCCACCACCGCCACGCGCGGCCCGCCGGCGTCGACCAGCGTGCGCACCGCCTCGTTCGCCCCGGCCGGGTTCTTGATCAGCAGCATCAGGAGTCGTCGGTCGCCGATCGCGATCCGCTCGAAGCGCCCGAACGCGGCGCCCGCGCGGCCGAGCCCGGCGGCGACGTCCTCGGGCGACACGCCGAGCGCCAGCGCGAGCGCTCCGGCGCCGACCGCGTTGTAGACGTTGTAGAGGCCCGGCAGGCCGATCTCGACCCGCACGTCCCCGGCAGGGCCGTGCAGGACGAAGGAGGCGCCGTCGAGGCCGTGCAGCTCGATGTCGCGCGCGGCCACGTCGAGCGGGGGCCGTGCGAGGCCGCACGCGGGGCAGCGATAGTCGCCGAGGTGCCCGACGTACGCGGCGGCGTAGCGGTACGGGGTGCCGCAGCGCAGGCAGTACTTCGAATCGGCCGCGTGCTGGAGGGCCGGCCGGGCGTGGCGCGGGTCGTCGAGGCCGTAGACGAGCGCAGAGGCGCGCCCGCGGGCCAGGTCGCCGACCTGCGGGTCGTCGCCGTTCACGACCAGGAGGGTCTCCGGCGCCGCCGCGACCGCCGCCCGCCAGCGGCCGGCGAGGAGCTCGAGCTCCCCGTAGCGGTCGAGCTGGTCGCGGAAGAGGTTCGCCAGCAGGATCGCCTTCGGGTGCACGCGACGGACGACCTCGGGCAGCGCCCCCTCGTCGACCTCGAGCAGCGCGAGATCGGCGTTCCGGCGGGCGATCAGCGTCGACGCGACGCCGGAGACCAGGTTGGCGCCCGAGCTGTTGTGCGCCACCGCGACTCGCGGACGGAGGATCTCCGCCGCCATCGCGGTCGTCGTCGTCTTCCCGTTCGTGGCCGAGACGAGGACGGCGCCCTGCGGCAGCCGCTCGGCCAGACGGTCGATCGCCGACGGATCGAGCTTCCAGAGCAGCTTGCCCGGGAGCGTCGTGCCGCCGCCGCGTCCGGACAGGCGGGAGACCGTCCCCGCGGCGCGCGCGGCCGCGAGCTCGAGCCCCAGGGGCAAGGGGAGCCTCATCCGGGCCACTGTACTTGTCCCCGGATCGGACGCCGACCTTCCCTCGAACGAGGGATTTTGGGGGCTTTTCCCCGCTCTGCGGAGCGTTCTCCCCCTCCTGGGTGATGGGTCTTCACCCTGCTCCTACCTAGGGTGGGCCTATCCGGAGGAGCGATCCCAACCGGATACCGACAAATGCGGCCCGCGCACGGAAGCGCGGAACACGCGGCTAGGTCCCCGGCGAGCCTGCGGCAACGGCCCGCCGGAGACGAAATGCGACCGCGCAAGGATGCGCGGAGGAGGAACACTCGATGCGGAACACCAATGAACGTGGAGGGGCCAGTGGCTGGCGCTTCAGCGTTCTCTGGGGCACGGGCACCCGTGGGGGGGATTCCCGGTCGAGCTCGCTTTCCGTGAAGGCTCGCGGCGCACTTGCCGCAGTCCTCGCGATCTGCGCGCTGACGGCCGTCCTCGCTGCCACGGCGGCTCCGGCCAAGGCGGCCTCGGCGACTGCTGCGAAGGCGTCGTTCGGCGGCCCTCGCCACACCTGGATCGATCCCAAGCTGATCTCCCAGGCGAAGAGCAAGCCGGGCAATCTGGTCGACGTCATCATCACGAGCACGGGCGGCACGAACAGCGCCAATGCCGCGGTGCGCCTGGCCGGCTTCCTCGCCGGCGGCCAGAGGAACCTGAACGTGGTCGGCGGCGTGGAGCTGAAGCTCCCGGCGCGGTTCGTGACCTTCCTGCAGAAGATCCCGGGCCTCACCGTCACCCCGAACGTCCCGGTCAAGATGGCCGACGCGGCCGAGGCGGGCGACACGAGCGGCGTCAGCGGCGCCGACTCGAACCAGCTCTGGCCGTTCGCGACCGGCAACGCCGCCCTCTGGGCGGACGACCTGTCCACGTACGCGAGCTCGACCCCGGCGATCGCCGTGATCGACTCGGGCGTGCAGTCGAACGAGCTCGGCAGTCGCGTGATCGCGAGCGTGAACGTCTCGAGCGATCCGAACAACACGACGCTCGACGACCAGGCCGGCCACGGCACGTTCGTCGCCGACATCGCGGCGGGCCAGTCGGACACCCTCACGGGTGCGGATCCGGCTGCGCCGATCGTCTCGGTGAAGGTGATGGGCGCCGACGGCAGCGCGAAGGTCAGCGACGTGATCGCGGCCTGCCAGTGGGTTCTCGACCACAAGGACCAGTACAACATCCGGGTCGCGAACTTCTCGATGCACTCGAGCTACGGCACGAACTCCTACAACGACCCGCTCGACCAGGCCGTCGAGAAGCTGTGGTTCGCAGGCGTCACCGTCGTCGCGGCGGCCGGCAACTACGGCACCGGCGCGACGCCGTCGGGCGTGCTGTTCTCGCCGGGCAACGACCCGTTCGTCGTCACGGTCGGCGCCGCCGGCCTCAACGGCACGGCGTCCAGCTCGGACGACAACATCGCCGACTGGTCGGCCTGGGGCTACACGGAGGACGGCTTCGCGAAGCCGGAGATCGTCGCCCCCGGTCGCTACATGGTCAGCAACGTCCCGAGCGGCTCGACGCTGACGACCGAGTTCCCGCAGAAGATCCAGGGCACGGACGGCAGCTCGACGCTGATGCAGATCTCGGGCACCTCCTTCGCGGCACCGGTCGTCTCCGGCACCGCGGCCGAGATCCTGGCCCGCCACCCCGGCTACACGCCGGATCAGGTGAAGGGCGAGCTGATGAAGTCGGCCCGCAGCGTTCCGAACGCGGCGAACGGCCAGGCCGGCGTCGGCGAGATCACCGCTCCCTGGGCGGCGAACGACACCGACGCGCCGAACCCGAACGCCGGCCTCGACCAGTTCGTCGGTCCGGACTCGACGGGCGCGACGGTCTTCGACGCCGACGCCTGGAAGGCCGCGGTGCAGTCGAACGCCGCCTGGAACGACGCGGCCTGGAACGACGCCGCGTGGAACGATGCCGCTTGGAACGACGCCGCTTGGAACGACGCGGCCTGGAACGACGCGGCCTGGAACGACGCGGCCTGGAACGATGCCGCGTGGAACGATGCCGCTTGGAACGACGCGGCTTGGAACGACGCGGCCTGGAACGATGCCGCGTGGAACGACGCGGCCTGGAACGACGCCGCGTGGAACGACTACAACGCGCAGGACGCGGCCCGGGAGGACGCAGCCTGGAACGAGTAGTCCGAGCTCCACTTCAGGTCGACGAGCCGGTGGCGCGCAGGTGCGCCGCCGGCTCGTCGGCGTTGTGGCTCCCCCAAACGGGTGAAATCGCGCCCGACGCCAAAAAGGGGGATGCCCGAACCCCCGAAGCAGTCGTACCGTTCCGGGAATAGGACCTCCACTGCGGCCTCGCCCATGAGCGAGACAGGAGAAAACGAGCAGACGATGACGGTGATGCAGAGCGAGCTTCGCCTGGAGGCCCGTGCCAAGCCGGCGCCTCGTCCGAATCGCGGGCTGCCGCCGAAGGCGAGCGCCTACGGGCTCGCCGTGGGCGTCGTCGCGCTCGCCGTCGCCGTGCCGTACGTCCTCCAGCTGCGCCACGGGAGCGACCAGTGGGCGACCTTCGCGGTCATGGCGGCCGGCTCCGCGATCACCCAGCTCTACAAGGTGCGCGGCGTCAAGAACCTCGCGTTCCACGTCACCCCGGTGTTCCTGATCCCGGCGGCGCTCCTGCTCCCGCCCGAGCTCGTCGCGCTGATCGCGATCGTGCAGCACATCCCGGAGTGGCTGAAGGATCGCTACCCGTGGTACATCGCCGGGTTCAACCTGAGCAACATCACCCTGACGAACCTGGTGATGTGCATCGCGGCGAGCGCGATCCTGCACGCCGACGGCCTGCTCGCGAACGGCGACCTGCGCTTCGCGCTCGCCGCGCTCACCGCGTGCCTGCTCTACGTCACGGTCCACCACGCGCTGCTCGTGCCGATGATGCGGTTCGCGCGCGGGCACAGCCTGAAGGAGACGGGGCTGTTCTCCTTCGAGGGGTTCTTCGTCGAGCTGGTGCTGACGACGCTCGGCGTCGCCTTCGCCACGTTCTGGCGCCTCGACCCGTGGCTCCTGCCGTTCGCGTTCGCGCCGCTGCTGATGATCAAGCGGTCGCTGGAGGTGCCGCAGCTCCAGGCCGAGGCGCGGATCGACCCGAAGACGGGTCTCTTCAACACGCGCCACTTCGCGACCGTCTTCCAGGACGAGCTCGCGCGCGCCAAGCGCTTCGACCGCCCGCTGTCGCTGATCATGGCCGACCTCGACCTGCTGCGCGACATCAACAACACGCACGGCCACCTTGCCGGCGACGCGGTCCTGGTCGGGATCGCCGAGGTGTTCCGCGAGCAGCTCCGCAACTACGACATCCCCGCCCGGTTCGGCGGCGAGGAGTTCTCGATCCTGCTCCCGGAGACGGAGCCCGCGGTGGCGTTCGAGATCGCCGAGCGGATCCGCAGGGCCGTCGCGGAGCGCGGCTACGAGGTCGAGACGGCCGACAAGCCGCTGCGCGCGACGATCTCGATGGGCGTCGCCAGCTTCCCGCGCGACGGCGCCGACATGAACGAGCTCGTCCACCAGGCGGACGTCGCGGTCTACCGCGCGAAGCTCCAGGGCCGCAACCGGGTCTTCGACGCCTCGACGAGCGAGTCGCTGCTCGTCGACGCGCCGCAGCGCGCGCCGCGCCTGGCCGTGCTGCCGCCCCCGACCGAGGCGCCGAAGCCGCGCGTCTCGCCGCCGCAGGCGGCCGAGGCGTTCGTCTCGACCGTCCGCGCGGAGGCGGCCGCACCGCCTGCGACCGAGACCGCCGACAGCGGCGCACGCCCGCACCGGCCGCCGCGCCCGCACTTCTTCTCGGTCCCGCGCCGCCTCGCCGCCGTGGTCGGCTTCGTCGGCGTGGTGGGGACGCTCGCGGGCGTCGCGGGCGCCGTGTTCGGGTCGAGCACGGACATCCTCGGCCTGCTCGTGATCATCGCCCTCGTCGGCGTGGGCCAGGCGCTCTCGCTCGAGGTCGAGCGCGTAGGCACGATCTCGCTCAGCGCCGTCGGCGCGCTCACCGCCGCCGCCATCATCGGCCCCCGGGCCGCCCTGGCGCTCGCCGTGACCATGTCCGCGATCGAGTGGAGCGCGCGCCGCTCGCTCTTCCACGAGTCGCTCTTCAACGTCGGCCTGCTGTCGCTGGCCTCGCTCGGCGCCGCCGGGATCTACTCGATCCATCCGCACGGCGCGGCGGGAGAGGGCGTCTACCTGGCCGCGAGCCTCCTGGCCGGCCTCGTGTACTTCGTCGTCGACACGGGCCTCTGCTCGCTCGCCGTCGGCGTTGCCGACCGCCAGAGCGCCTTCGCCGTGTGGCGGGAGCGCTTCCGCTGGCTGACGCTGCACTACGCCGTCTACGGCTTCATCGCTGGCGTGATCGCCGAGGCGTACCGGCCGATCGGCGTCTGGTCGATCGTCGTGTTCACGCTGCCGCTCTTCCTGATCCGCACGACGCAGGAGGCGTACCTCAAGCACACGCAGCGGAGCGCGGAGAAGCTGCGCGAGGCGGCCGAGACGATCCAGACCCAGAACGTCTCGCTCGAGGAGGCCAACCGCCTGCTCAAGGAGCGCTCGACCGCCGCCATGGAGTCCCTGTCGGCCACCGTCGACGCGCGCGACGCCTACACGGCCGGGCACTCGCGGCGCGTGCAGCAGCTCTCGCTGGCGATCGGCCGCGAGCTCGGCCTCTCGCAGCCGGAGCTCGAGCTGCTCGGCCACGCGGCGCTCTTCCACGACATCGGCAAGCTCGCCGTGCCCGACGCGATCCTGCTCAAGCCGGCCAGCCTCACCGACGAGGAGTGGGCGCTCATGTGCACGCACGCCGAGGAGGGCGCGTCGATCATCAACCGCCTCGGCTTCCTCAGCGACGCCGTGCCGGCGATCCGCCACCACCACGAGCGCTACGACGGCCGCGGCTACCCGGACGGCCTCAAGGGCGAGGAGATCCCGCTCGGCGCCCGCATCATCCACGTCGCGGACGCCTTCGACTCGATGATGACGACCCGCGTCTACCGCCGCGCACGGCCGGTGTCGCAGGCGCTCGAGGAGCTGCGCAACCTCGCCGGCGAGCAGTTCTGCCCGCGCTGCGTCGGCGCGCTCGAGTCGCTCGTCGCCGACGAGTCGCAGCAGCTCGTCGCGCGCGCCTAGCTCCCGCCGAGGGCGACGGCGCCCGGACCCGGCACAGCCCGGCGTTCTCGGACGGCCAAGGCGCTACGCGGCCGCCGCGAGCGCGGCGAGCCGGGTGAGGCAGACGTCGCGCTCCTTCGGGGCGCGGACGCTCGGCAGCGGGTTCGCCTCGACGTAGTCGAGATCGGGCGTGAAC
>DASZWI010000007.1:0-18060 GCA_035546715.1 Gaiellaceae bacterium
AGCGACCGGCCCGTCGCCGCGAGCTCGAGGGCACGGACCACGCGGCGGCGGTCGTTGGCGTGCACGCGGGCCGCCGCCGCCGGATCCTGCTGCGCGAGCACGCCGTGCGCGCCTTCGGGGCCGAGCTCCGCGTAGAGCGCCTCCCAGCGCTCCCGCTCGCCGGGCTCCGGCGGCGGCGGGAGCTCGAGCGCCGACAGAGCGGCCCGGAGATAGAGCCCCGTGCCGCCGACGACGATCGCGGTGCGTCCGGCGGCGACGACCTCGTCGATCGCGGCGTGGGCGAGCGCCTGGTAGGAGCCCACCGACACGTCCTCGGTGAGCGGCACGACGCCGACGAGGCGGGCGGGATAGTCGGGGGCCGCGGTCAGGACGGGCAGGCCCGCGTAGAGCGCGGCCGAGTCGGCCGACACGACCTCCCCGCCGACCAGCTCGCGCAGGTGGCCCGCGACGGCGGTCTTGCCCGACGCCGTCGGGCCGTAGAGGGCGATGACCGCTGGTGCGGGGCTAGGCGCCGGCGCCCGCGGGCTGCTTGAAGCCATGATCGAGCTCGTCGGCGCCCTGCTCGCGGACGAACGGCCGGTCCTCCTCCGGGTGCGCGGCGCGCCACTCCTTGAACCAGCGCACGGCCTTCGGGATGCCCTCGGCCAGCGGCGTCTGCGGCTGCCAGTCGAGCAGCGCGCGAGCCTTGCTGATGTCGGCGACGTAGTGCGTCACCTCGCCGAGCAGCGCCGGGGCCATGGTGATCTGCGGCTCGACGCCGAGCTCTGCGGCGATCAGCTCGGCCGCGCGAACGAGCGAGTTTCCCTGCCCGTACGCGAGGTTGATCGTCTGGTTCGCGACGCGGCCCTCGTCGAGCGCGTAGACACCGCGCACGATCCCGTCGACGCAGTCGTCGACGTACGTGAAGTCGAGCAGCTTCTCGTCGCCGCCGAAGATCGTGATCGGCTCGCCGCGCGACAGCGTGTGCATCCACAGCGGCAGCACGCGGTCCATGCGCCATAGGTCGCTGTCGTAGCGGCCGTACACGTTCGAGAAGCGGAAGACGAGGTAGTTGAGGCCGTAGCAGCGGGCGTACGAGTAGATGAACGCCTCGCTCGTGATCTTCGAGGCCGAGTACGGGCTCTCCGTGTAGGCGAAGTCCGCTGTCTCCTCGGCGTACTCCTCGAACCGGTGGACGTCGCCGTACACCTCGCGCGTCGAGGAGAAGACGAGCGGCAGCCCGAGGCCGCGGCAGTACTCGAGGACGTTGAACGTCATCATCGCGTTCTCGAGCGCCCGGTGCGGCTGGCGGACGAGCTGGTGGACCTTCGCGTGCGCCGCGAGGTGGACGACGAGGTCGACCTCCGGGTACTCCACGCCGCCGATCGCACCGACCCGCGACGGATAGTGGCTCGACAGGTCCTGGAGCCACGTCGGGAACGCGTCCGTCCAGGCGTTCTGGCGCTTGTCGATGCCGAACACCTCGTGCCCGTCCGCCAGGAGGCGCAGGGCGAGGTTGGTGCCGATCTGGCCGGACGACCCGGTGACGAGAACGCGCATGCAGAGACCCTATGCCAGGCGTGTAAGCGGTGCGTTAGACCGCGATCAGGGCCTGCTGCGTCCCGCGGAGCGTCGTCGAGGTCGCACCCTCGACGAGCACGGGCACGAGCTCGCCCGGCTCCGCAGTTCCCTCGAAGTTGACGGTCGTGTTGCGGCGCGTGCGGCCGCGGAGCAGGGCCTCGTCGGTGCGCGAGCGGCCCTCGACGAGCACCTCCTCGACCAGGCCGACGCGGGCTGCGTTGCGGGCGCGGGCGCTCCTCTGGGTCGCCTCGACGAGACGCTCCATCCGCTCGATCTTCATGTCGTGCGGTACCTGGTCGGGCATCGCGGCCGCCTCCGTGCCGGCGCGCGGCGAGTAGACGAACGTGAACGCGCTGTCGAAGCCGACCTCCTCCACGACCTCGAGGGTCTGGCGGAAGTCGTCCTCGGTCTCGCCCGGGAAGCCGACGATGATGTCCGTCCCGATCGCGAGGTCGGGGATCGCGTCGCGCATCCGCTCGACGAGCGCGAGGTAGCGCTCGCGCGAATACGTCCGGCGCATCAGCTTCAGGATTCGCGACGACCCGCTCTGGAGCGGCAGGTGCACCTGCTCGCACACCGCCGCGCACTCGGCCATCGCCGCGATCACCGGCTCGCGGAAGTCCTTGGGGTGCGGGCTCGTGAAGCGGATCCGCTCGATCCCGTCGACGGCGTCGCACGCGCGGAGCAGCTCGCCGAACTCGGTCCGGATGTCCGGCAGCAGGTCACGCCCCCACGAGTTGACGTTCTGGCCGAGGAGCGTCAGCTCACGCACGCCCTGGGCGGCGAGCTGCTCGACCTCGGCGACGATCTCGCCCGGGCGGCGACTCCGCTCCCGGCCGCGCACGGACGGGACGATGCAGTACGAGCAGGTCGAGTTGCAGCCCATCGAGACCTGCACCCACGCCTGGAAGGAGCGCTCGCGATGGCCCGGCAGCTCCGCGGCGAAGGCGCGGTCGTCGAGACCGAAGCGGCCGCGGGCGACCCCGACGCCCCCGGCGCCGAGCCACTCGCCGAGGTGGGCGATCGAACCGGGGCCGAAGGCGACGTCGACGAACGGGTACAGCTCGAAGATCCGCTCGCGCTGCGCCTCCGCGTAGCACCCGCCGACGGCGACGACGCGGCTCGGATCCTCGCGCTTCCGGGCGGCGGCCTGTCCGAGGTGCGCCGCGAGCTTCTGGTCGGGCTTCTCGCGGATCGTGCAGGTGTTGAAGACGACGACGTCCGCGTCGTCCGGCGACGGCGCCTCCCCCAGGCCGAGCTCCTCGAGCAGGCCCTTGATGCGCTCGGAGTCGTGGGCGTTCATCTGGCAGCCGAACGTCGTGACGTGGTAGCGCCTCATGGCACGCGAAGGGTAGCCGCAGCTTCTCCGCGGCTCCTGCACAGGCCCGGTCGGCGTAGGCTTCGGGCGTGCAGCGGCGACTCGGGTTGGTGAGCGCGTCGCTCGCGATCGCCGTCCTGGTGTCGGGGTGCGGGTCGTCGACCTCGTACCGCCAGCGGGCGCACGACCTCCTGGCCGAGCACTACGGCGTCGCGCCCCGCACGTGCTCGCCGACGCCGTCCGCGACCGCCGCCGTCTCGATCTTCGTCTGCAGGGTGCCGCGGCTGCCGCGCACCCTCGCGGTCGATCTCGAGTCGTATCCCACTCCGCCCGGGACCGCTCGTCCGTACGCCATCTGCGTCTACCGTCGGGCATGCGGACCACTTCGCCGATCTGGGTGGCTACGCCGCTCTCGACGACCAGGGAACTCCCGCTCGTCCGCCCTGCGCCAGGCCGACGGACCCGGACTGAGCGCGGACGGCCTCCCGGTGGGACTCGCCTGTGCTTGCGATCCTCGAAGGCCACGGCGCCGCCGTCTCATGGGCGGCCGGCACGGCCGGCGCGGCGCGAGCGAGCCGCCTCGTGGGGGTGCAGTGACCCCGATCACCTCCACCGAGGGGGCGATCGCCGCCGTGTCGAGCGCCTCGCGGGCCTAGGCGGCGTCGAGTCGCTCGCTCGCGATGCGGCGCACCTCGACCTTGTTCGTCGCGATGTCCACCGCCCGGCTCTCCCGGATCACGGTCACCTTGATCTGGCCCGGATACTCGAGGTGCCCCTCGATCTCGCGGGCGATCTCGTGGGAGAGGAGGACGGCGCCGTCGTCGTCCACCTCCTGCGGCTTCACGAGCACGCGGATCTCGCGACCGGCCTGGAGCGCGTACGCCTTCTCGACGCCCGCATGGCCCGAAGCGAGCTCCTCGAGCGCCTCGAGCCGCTTCACGTAGTGCTCCAGGCCCTCGCCGCGCGCGCCCGGCCGCGAGGCCGAGATGGCGTCGGCGGCGATCAGGAGGACCGCCTCGACGGTCTGCGGCTGCACCTCGTAGTGGTGGGCCTCGATCGCGTGGCACACCGCGGGCCCCTCGCCGTAGCGGCGCGCGAGCTGCGTCGAGATCTGCGCGTGCGAGCCCTCGACCTCGTGGGTCATCGCCTTCCCCAGGTCGTGCAGCAGCGCCGCCCGCTTCGCCGTCTTGACCGACGCCTCCACCTCCGCGGCCATGATCCCCGCGAGCTGCACGACCTCGAGGGTGTGCTTGAGGACGTTCTGGCCGTAGCTCGTGCGGTACCGCAGCCGGCCGAGGACGCGGACGAGCTCCTCGTGCACGTCGCCGCAGTTCGCCTCGTAGACCGCCTGCTCGCCGGCCTGGCGGATGTGCTCGTCCAGCTCCGCCTTCGACTGGTAGTACATCTCCTCGATCCGCGTCGGGTGGATGCGGCCGTCGTCGATCAGCTTCTGCAGCGTCAGGCGCGCGATCTCGCGCCGGATCCCGTCGAACGACGAGAGGACCACGGCGTTCGGCGTGTCGTCGATGATGAAGTCGACGCCGGTGAGGTGCTCGAGCGCGCGGATGTTGCGCCCCTCGCGGCCGATGATCCGCCCCTTCATGTCGTCAGAGGCGAGCGTGACGAGCGTGACGGTCGTCTCCGCCGCGGCGCTGGAGGCCACCCGCTGGAGCGCGTCGGCGACGAGGTTGCGGGCGCGGCGCTTCGCCTCGGTGGCGGCCTCCTCCTCGAGCTGCCGTACCCGGCCGGCGAGCTCGTGCCGGACCTCACCCTCCGACTCCTCGAGGATCCGGCGCCGCGCCTCCTGCGTCGTCAGGCGCGACACCCGCTCGAGCTCGCGCCGCTCGCGATCCTTGATCTCCTTGAGCTCCTCCTGGAGCTGCTTGAGGTGGACCTCCCGGTCGGCGACCCCCTGCTCCCGCCGCGCCAGCTCGGTGACCTTCCGGTCGATGTCCTCCTCCTTGGCGGCGAGCCGCTCCTCGAGCTTGGCGGCGACCTCGCGCCGCGTGCGCAGCTCCTGCTCGACCTCGTCGCGGAGCTTCACCGCCGCCTCGCGCGCCTCGATCTGGGCCTCGCGGCGCGTCGTCTCCGCCTCGCGCTTCGCGTCGTCGAGGAGCTGGCGGGCCGTGCGCCGTGCGCCGTCCAGGCGGGCGCCGCCGGCGAGCCGCAGCGCGAGCAGGGTGGCGCCACTTCCGGCGAGGACTCCGATCACTGCCACGACGACGAGCATGGGCGCTCCTTCGGGCGGGTCGCCCGCGCGGCGCCTTTCACCGATCGGCGTGTCGCTCCGGCGCGCCGTCGAGCGCGCAGCCGGCCGTGCTCAGGTCAGTTCGTCAGCGGTTCCCTGCGTGTGTGCCAGGGGGCTCGGGGACGGTGAGATCGAGGACGGTGAACAGTGTCAAGGTGCGTTTCGCGATCAGGAGAGCGTGCGCTGTGCAGGCAAAAGTGGACGATTGATGGATCCACTATACGACTCTCCCATCGTCGTCGCCACCGTTCGGAGCACGCAGCCGGTTGCCCACGAGCTCCTCGACGAGCTCGGGCTCGAAGCCCTTCCGGAGCAGCCGGCCCGCCGTGCGGGCGCTCGCCCCGAGGCGCTCCACGAGGGCCGCAGCCCGGTCGTGCTCCGGCTGCAGCCCGGCCAGCGCGGCTTCGACCGGGCCCGCCTCCACCCCCTGCTGCTCGAGATCGGCGCGGATCGCGGCATTCCCGTAGCCGCGCTCCGCGAGCGTCGCGGCGCGCGAGCGCGCGAAGCGCTCCTCGTCGAGGTAGCCGATCGACTCGAGACGCTCGAGCGTCTCTGCCCGGTCGGCGTCCCCGACCCCGGCCTTCTGGAGGCGCGCGTCGACGTCCTGCCGCGAGCGGTCACGGCGGCGCAGGGCGCGCGCCGCGACCTCGAGCGGGTCCTCCGCAGCCGCCACGACCGTCCAGGCGGCCCCGCTAGACGGCGGCCGGCGTCTCCTGCTCCTGCTCCTCCTCCTCGACGACCACCGGGACGGCCTCGGCGGGCTCCTCGGACTGCGGCAGCAGCCGCGCCGAGACGACCTGCCCCGGCGGCGCCTGGGCCTGGATCGCCTGGAGGATCGACTGCACGACGTCCGGGTGCTCGCGCAGGAACGCGGTGGCGTTCTGGCGCCCCTGGCCGAGCCGCTCGTCGCCGAACGAGAAGTACGACCCCGACTTCTGGACGATCTTCCGCTCGAGCCCGGTGTCGAGCACCGTGCCCTCCCACGAGATGCCGTCGCCGTAGATGACGTCGAACTCCGCCTGCTTGAACGGCGGCGCCACCTTGTTCTTGACCACCTTGACGCGGACGCGGTTCCCGACCGCCTCGACGCCGTCCTTGATCGTCTCGATGCGGCGGATGTCGAGCCGCACCGACGCGTAGAACCGCAGCGCACGGCCGCCCGGCGTGGTCTCCGGGTTGCCGAACATGACGCCGATCTTCTCGCGCAGCTGGTTCGTGAAGAGGCAGATCGTGTCGGTGCGGTTGAGCGTGCCGGCCAGCTTGCGCAGCGCCTGGCTCATCAGCCGCGCCTGGAGGCCGACGTGGCTGTCGCCCATCTCCCCTTCGATCTCGGCTTTCGGGGTCAGCGCCGCCACCGAGTCGATGGCGACGACCGCGAGCGCGCCCGAGCGGACGAGCAGCTCGCAGATCTCCAGCGCCTGCTCGCCGGTGTCGGGCTGCGAGACGAGCAGCTCGTCGGTGTTGACGCCGATCCGCTTCGCGTAGATCGGGTCCATCGCGTGCTCCGCGTCGATGAAGGCGCAGATCCCGCCGCGGCGCTGCGCCTCCGCGATGACGTGGTAGACGAGGGTCGTCTTGCCCGACGACTCGGGGCCGAAGACCTCGATGATGCGGCCGCGCGGCAGGCCGCCGATGCCGAGCGCCAGGTCGAGCGACAGGGAGCCGGTCGAGACGGCGCCGATCGCGACCTGAGCCTGGTCGTTCATCTTCATGACGGCGCCCTTGCCGAACTGCCGCTCGATCTGGCCGAGTGCGACGTCGAGAGCCTCTGCGCGATCCACCTCTACCGACCTCCTAGTACCGCTGTTTCGACAACCTCGTACCGGGCCCCCGCAGGAGCCGGGACGGACACCATGACAGCCGCGTCGGACGGACATACGTTCGCCATCCCCTCCACCGTCACGCCCAGCCGCGGCCGGTCGCGGAAGCGCGCCACCGTGACGTGCGGCAGCCAGGCCCGCTGCTCGCGCCGGTAGAGCCCTTCCCGCTCCAGGCCGGCCTGCACGCGCTCGGCGAGCGCGGTCGCGGCGCCGGTCAGGTCGCTCAGCACGACCATCCCCACGGAGCGCGTCTCGCGGTAGCGCTCCGGCGCGAGCTCGACGCGCCCGGCGGCGCCGGCCGCCTCGCGGAGCACCCCGGCGATCGCCGGGACGTCGCCCGCCGGCCTGGAGCCGAGGAACGCGAGCGTGACGTGCAGGTTCGCGCGCGGGACGAGCCGGACACCCTCCCCGCCGCCGGGCAGGTGCCGCCGCTGCCAGGCGACGAGCGCGTCGAGCGCAGGCTCGGCGAGCCGCAAGGCGCAGAAGAGCCGAATCCGATCACCGCCGCTCACGCTAGCGGGGCAATCGTCACGTGAGCGTCACGCCTCCGTGACAAGTCGGCGCACGAGATGCAGGGCCGCCGTCGTCGCCCGCAGCCGCACCGTCTCGCGGTCTCCGGGCAGGTCGAGCCGCAACGCGCGCTCCCCGGCCGGTCCGGCCGCGTGCAGGTAGACGAGCCCGACCGGCTTCTCGGGCGTCCCTCCGTCCGGCCCGGCCACGCCCGTCACGGACACGGCGACGTCCGCGCCGAGGCGGCTCCGCGCGCCCCGAGCCATGGCGGCCGCCGTCTCCGGCGAGACCGCGCCGTGCGCCGCGAGCACGCGCTCGGGCACGTCGAGCTCGGCGCGCTTCACCTCGTTGGAGTAGGCGACGATCCCGCCTCTGAAGACGTCGCTCGACCCCGGCACGTCGGTCAACCGGGCGGCGACGAGCCCGCCGGTGCACGACTCGGCCGTCGCGAGGGACAGCCCGCGCGCCCGCAGCTCCCGGAGCACCAGCGCGGGCGTCGCGACCGCCTCGCGCGCGAAGACGTACTCGGCGAGCGGGCCGAGGAACGCCTGCTCGAGCGCGTCGGCGCGGGCCTCCGCCCCGGGCTGGACGAACAGGTCGACGTGGATCTCGAAGTCGTGCGCGCAGATCGTGACGTCCAGCCCCTCCGGGACGCCGCCCGCTTCGGCCAGCGCCTGCGCGACGAGGGACTCGGAGGCGCCGTAGAGGTGCGCCACCCGCCGTCCCGGCCTGCGGGCCCGCGCGAGCAGCCGCCGCATCGGCTCGGTCTCGAGCACCTGCGGCCAGAGCGCCTGCAGCTCGCGCGGCGGTCCCGGGAGCGAGACGGCGACGCACGCGCCCGTGTCGAGCACGACCGCCGGAGCCGTGCCGACGCCCTCCACCGCGACGGCGCCGACCGGGAGGCTCGCCTGCTTGCGCACCCCCGGCTCGAAGTCCGCGTACGGGCGCTTCAGCCGCTCGGCGATGCGGCGCGACATCGCGCCGATGTGCTCGACCAGGCGGTCGTCGACCTCGAGCCCCACGCCCGCGGCCCGGGCGAGCAGCTCGATCGTGCGGTCGTCGTGCGTCGGCCCCAGGCCGCCCGAGATGCAGAGGAGGTCGAACGCCATCCCCTCGCGGATCGCCTGCTCGAGGTCGTCCTCGGCGTCGCCGACGAGCCTGATCTGGGCCGGGTCGATCCCGAGGTCGAGCAGCGCCGAGGCGAGGTACGGGCCGTTGCGGTCCCGGCGGTCGCCGCGGACGAGCTCGGAGCCTGACGCGACGATCGCCGCGCGGGGCGCGGCCTCGGGGCTCAAGCCGGATGCCAGCCGCTGCCGGTGACGACGATCACGCGGGGCGCATGCCCCGGCACGTGCACGAGGTGGCCGCGGACGAGGATCCTGAGGTTCTCGGGCGCGTCGATCTGCACCCAGAGCTTCGAGCCGCGGATACTCTGCGGGTCGTTGGCGCCGATCGTCCCGTCGAAGGCGATCGGCCCGGACGCCGTGCCGCGGCGAGCCGTGACGTGGGTCGAGCCGCGCACGCCGATCACCGTGAGCAGCGGCGCCACGATCGTCTTGCCCGCCGTGCGGTGCGTCGAGGCGGCGTGCGCCGGCGGCGTGCTCGGGCTGTTCCCGTTCCCGCCGGCGGACTTCCAGGCCGAGATGACGACCACCGTGACGACCGCGATCGCGGCGAGCGCGACGAGCACGACGCTCGTCTCGAACCCGCGCGTGCGGCGGTGCGGCCGCGCCTTCGAACGGCGGACGGTGCGGACGCTCTCCGCCTCGCCGATGACGAAGCGCGAGTTGTACTCGTCGACGTAGAGCTGCCCGTCGAGGCCGAGGTACTCGGCGTACGTGCGCAGGAAGCCCTTGACGTACGTCTGCGCGGGGAGCAGCTCGAACTGCTCGTCCTCGAGCGCGCGCAGGTACTTGCCGCGGATCTTCGTGCCCATCTCCGCCTGGGCGAAATCGATGCCGCGGCGCGAGCGCGCCTCACGGAGGCTGTTGCCGATCTCGAACACGCCGCCGGAAGCGTAGCCGGGCCTTCGCCGCTCGGCTAGGCCGTTTTCAGCCGGCCGCGTGCAGGCCTGCGTAGACGCCGAGCGCGATCCCGCCGACGAACGCCACGTACATCCCGGCCCAGGCGAGGAACCGCCCGAGGCGGACCGGCCCGAGGCTCTGCTCCCGGATGCTCCACGCCAGGCGGTAGCGGGCCTTGCGGGAGGCCGTCCACGCGACGATGCCGAGGACGGCCGAGGCGGGCACGGAGTAGTAGAGACCGTGGAGCAGCGTGATGCCCGACACGTACCGCGACGCGACGACGGCGGCGGGCACGACGAGCACGGCGAGCCCCCCGAGCAGGACGGCCATGACGGCCGCTGTGCGGGCCGGTCTCATTGGCGGGTGTAGGGCCGTCCCGCGGCGGCCGGGCCGACGGAGCGGCCGATCACGCCCGCCACGGCGACGACGGTCAGCACGTACGGGAGCGCCTGGAAGAGCGTGCCCCACTGGTTCCCGTAGCCGAACGGCAGCTTGCCGGCCAGTGCGCTCGAGAACCCGAACAGCAGCGTCGCGCCCCAGGTGGCCAGCGGGCGCCACTTGCCGAAGACCAGCGCCGCGAGGCCGATGAAGCCGATGCCGTTCGTCATCCCCTGGTTGAACGAGTGCACGAAGCCGATCGAGAGGTAGGCGCCGCCGAGCGCCGCGATCGCGCCGGACGAGGTCACCGCGAGGTAGCGGGTGCGGGCGACGGAGATCCCGACCGTGTCGGCGGCGCGCGGGTGCTCGCCGACGGAGCGCAGACGCAGCCCGAACGGCGTGCGGAAGACGATCGCCCACGTCGCCACGAGGAGGACGAACGACAGCCAGATCATCAGATTGAGCTGGCCGAAGATCGGACCGATGAAGTACCAGCTGGACAGGAAGCGAAGGTGGATGTCGGGGACGCCGTACTTGTCGATGTTCCCAGGCGTGCCCTGGTCGCCGTAGTGCTGGACGAAAAGGTAGCCGGTGACGCCGAGCGCTAGGAAGTTGAGCGCGGTGCCCGCGATGATCTGGTCGACCTTCAGGGTGATCGACCACACCGCGTGGATCGCGGCGAGGGCGGCGCCCGCGAGCATGGCGACGAGCAGGGCGAGCACCCAGCTGTGCGTCAGGTCGTCCGCCCAGAGGCCGAAGTACGCGCCCGTCAGCAGCATGCCCTCGAGCGCGACGTTCACGACCCCGGAGCGCTCGCAGTACAGCCCGCCGATCGCGGCGTACACGAGCGGGGTCGCGTAGCGGAGCGTCGAGGCGAGCAGCGCGCTCCAGACGACGACCGCGTTCAGGTGCTCGACCGACGACGCCGTGGCGAGGACGCCGAGCGCGATGCCGAGGACGGACGCGACGATCGCCCCCACCCCGGCCCGGCGCTCGCCGCGCGAGGCGGCCCAGATGCCCGCCGCGACGCCGAGGATGCCCACGACGACCGGCACGGCCGTCGTGCGGGCGTGGAGCGGCGGCAGGGCGAGCCAGAACGCCAGCGCGCCGAGGGCGATCCCTCCCGCAGCCACGATCCGGGTCGCGGTCCAGCGGCTCCCGAGCCTGACCGCGAGCGCCGTCACGTCGACCTCCTGCGCCGGCGGAGGCCGCCCAGGACACCGGCGAGGTCGAGTCCCACGAACAGGACGACGAGGCCCTGGATGACGATCGTCAGGTTCCCGGCGAGCTCGGGCGGGAAGATGCTCGAGTCCAGCTGGCGGCCCGACGTGCCGTTGATGAGCGCGCCGAACAGGAGGGACGCGAAGCCGACGCCGACCGCGCTGTTGCGACCGAGCAGCGCCGCCGCGAGCCCGATGAAGCCGATCTGCGACGCCTGGATCTCGCTGGGGCCGATCTGGAACTGCCAGCCGAGGATGTCGCAGACGCCCGCCAGCCCCGCGAACCCGCCGGCGATCGCCATCGCGAGCACGTAGTTGCGGGTGACCGAGATGCCGCTGGTGCGCGCCGCCTCGGGATTGAAGCCCACAGCACGGATCTCGAACCCGAGCGTCGTGCGGCGGACGACGACCCAGTAGACGACGAGCATCGCGAGCGCGACGAAGACGCCGATCGAGAGGCCCTGCAGCTCCTTCGGCCCCCAGAAGACCGGCAGCTTCGCGCCTGCGACGACGACGTTCGACTCGGGAACCCCGCTCTGCGTCGAGATCTGCAGCGGGCCCGCCTGGCCGAACAGGTACGACCCGACCCAGAACGCGATCCAGTTGAGCATGATCGTCGTGATCACCTCGTGGGCGCCGGTCGTCGCCTTGAGGAGACCGGGGATGCTGCCGTAGGCGGCGCCTGCGAGGGTCGCGACGACGACGGCGAGCAGCACGTGGACGAGCGGCTGGAGGTGCGCGAACGACGAGCCGATCCAGACGGCGACGTACGCGCCGACGAAGTACTGGCCCTGCCCGCCGATGTTGAACAGGCCGACGCGGAACGCGAAGGCGACCGCCAGGCCCGTGAGCACGATCGGCGTCGTCAGCAGCAGCGTCTGCTGGAGGTTGAACGCCGCGACGGAGCCGGTGTCCCACCAGAACCACACGTGGTGGGTCGTGAAGGGGACGCGGATCGAGTACGACCCGAAGTGGAAGAGCCAGTTGAGCCCCGTGCCGTTGAAGATCGCGTGGTAGACGCGGAGCGGGTTGTCGCCCGTCACGAGGACCACGAGCCCGCCCAGGAAGAACGCGAGGACGGTCGTCCCGACCGGCCCCACGACCCGGTAGACGCCGCGTGCCCGCGTGAGGAGGGCCGTGCCGACGGGCGGAATGCCCTCGACCGGCGCCTGGGGCTGCTCCCCGGCCTCCTCGCTCACCAGCTCGTCCGAGCGGCCGCTCACGCCGCCTCCGCCCCGCTCGTCCCGCCGGTCATGGCCAGCCCGAGCTCGGTCTCGGTCGCGTCCGGGCCGAACTCGCCGGCGATCCGGCCCTCGTAGATGACGAGGATGCGGTCCGCGAGCGACCGCACCTCCTCGAGCTCGAGCGACACGAGCAGCACGGCCCGGCCGGCGTCGCGCTGCTCGACGAGGCGCCGGTGGACGAACTCGATCGCGCCCACGTCGAGGCCCCGCGTCGGCTGCGCGGCGACGAGCACCTTCGGCCGGGCGTCGACCTCGCGCGCGATGACGACCTTCTGCTGGTTCCCTCCGGAGAGCGCCCCCGCAGGGGTGTCGGCGCCGCCGCCGCGCACGTCGAACTCGCGGAGGAGCCGCTCCGCCCGCGCGGCGATGCGGCGCAGCGAGAGGAACCCGAAGCGCGACACCGGGCGGTGGCGGTACTCCTGGAGCGACAGGTTCTCGGCGAGCGAGAACGGCAGCACGAGCCCGCGGAGATGCCGGTCCTCGGGGATGTGGCCGAGGCCCGCGTCGAGCTTCCGGCGGGGCGAGTCGCGCGTCGTGTCCACGCCGTCGATCTCGACACGCCCGGCCGTCGGCGTCCGGAGGCCGGCGATCGCCTCCACGAGCTCGCTCTGGCCGTTCGCGTCGACCCCGGCGATCGCCACGATCTCCCCCGCCCGCACCTCGAACGACACGCCGCGCACCGCCTCGAGGCCGCGGTCGTCCTCGACCCGCAGGCCCTCGACGCGCAGGAGCGGCGCCTGCGGCCGCGCCGGCAGCTTGTCGACGCGCAGCAGCACGTCGCGGCCGACCATCAGCCGCGCCAGGCCCTCCTCGGTCGCACCGGCCGCAGGGATCGTGCCGACGACCCGGCCGCGACGGAGGACGGTGATCCGGTCGGCGACCTCGAGCACCTCGTTCAGCTTGTGGCTGATGAAGACGATCGACGTGCCCCGGCTCTTCAGCGAGCGGACGACCTCGAACAGCTCGCGCGCCTCCTGCGGCGTCAGGACCGCCGTCGGCTCGTCGAGGATCAGCACGTCGGCGCCGCGGTAGAGCGCCTTCACGATCTCGACGCGCTGCTGCTGGCCGACGCTGATGTTGCGGACGAGCGCGGTCGGGTCGACGAGCAGGCCGTACCGCTCGGACAGCTCGCGGACGCGGCGCACGGCGGCGTCGTAGTCGAGGAACACGCCGGCCTGCCGCGGCTCGGAGGCGAGCACGACGTTCTCGGCGACGGTCATCACCGGGATGAGCATGAAGTGCTGGTGCACCATCCCGATCCCGTGCTCGATCGCCGCCCGGGTCGACCCGAGCTCGATCGGCGCGCCGCGCAGCCGGATCTCCCCCGCGTCGGGCCGGTAGAGCCCGTAGAGGATGTTCATCAGCGTCGACTTGCCGGCGCCGTTCTCGCCGAGGAGCGCATGCACCTCCCCCGGCCGGAGGTCGAACGAGACGTCGTCGTTGGCGAGGACCCCGGGGAAGCGCTTGGTGATGCCGTGGAGCTCGAGGACGGGAGCCGCCATCCCCGGCGATGCTAGCCCGGAGCCCGGCCGCTCCTACTGCTTGCGGTACGGCTTGCCGTCAGCCGCCGGGGCGACCGTGCGGCCGATCACGCCCGCGACGGCGATCAGCGTCAGCACGTACGGCAGGACGTTGAAGAGGGTCGAGGCCGACGGCGAGTAGACCTGCAGGCGCAGCGCGACCGCGCTCGAGAACCCGAACAGGAGGGCCGCGCCGAAGGCGCCCGCCGGGCGCCAGTTCCCGAAGATCATCGCCGCGAGCGCGATGAAGCCGCGGCCCTCGGTCATGTTGTCGGTGAACGTGCCCCCGCCGAAGCCGTCCGACAGGTAGACGCCGCCGATCGCGGCGAGGACGCCCGAGAGCACGACGCAGCCGTACCGCACGGCGTAGACGTTGATCCCGACGGTGTCGGCCGCGCGCGGGTGCTCGCCGCAGGCGCGGATGCGCAGCCCGATCGGCGTCTTGAAGAGCAGGAACCACGTCGCGACCACCGCGACGAAGCCGGCCCAGATCATGAGGTTCAGGTTGCCGATCGCCGGCCCGAGGAAGTGCGAGTCGGCGACGCCCGGAATGCGCACGTTCGGGATCGTCGAGACGCCGTTCGGCACGTAGTTGCCGTGGTAGAGCTGGAAGAAGAAGTACCCGGTGACGCCGAGCGCGAGGAAGTTCACCGCAGTGCCGCCGACGATCTGGTCGGAGCGGAGATGGATCGCGAAGTAGGCGTAGACGAGCGCCATCACGCCGCCCACGGCCGCCCCGACGAGGATGCCGACCGACCAGTTGCCGCCCTTGTCCGCCCCGTAGACGCCCCAGAACGCGCCCATCAGCATCATCCCCTCGAGGCCGATGTTCACGACCCCGCTCCGCTCCGAGAAGATGCCGGCGATCGCGCCGAACACGAGCGGCGTGGCGAAGGCGAACGTCTGCGCGATCAGCGCGGCGTTGAAGACCGAGTTCAGGTTGTCGACGCTCGACCGCGTGGCGAGGATGCCGAGGCCGATCCCGAGCAGGCCCGCCGCGGCCGCGCCGTAGCCGAGCCGCCTGCGGCCGCGCGTGACCGTCCAGATCCCGAAGACCACCGCGACGACGCCGACGACGACCTGCCAGGTGACGGAGCGCGCCTGGACGGGCGGGATGCCGAGGAACGCGGCCAGCACGCCGAGGACGATCCCGGCGTAGCCGCTCGTCGCCGGGTCGCGCAGGCGCGCGCTCAGCGGGTTCTCGAGGCGCTGCGCCCACTCGGTCACGCCGCCACCTCCTCGGCCGGCGCCGTCCGCCGCAGCCTCTTGCGCGTGTTCCAGACGTAGAGGATGAGCACGTCCGCGCCGACGAACAGCACGACGAGCCCCTGGATCATGTACGTGAGGTTGCCGGCGAGCTCCGGCTGGATCACGCCCGAGGTCAGCCCGTGGGTCGTCCCGAACAGGAGGGCGCCGAACAGGAGGGCGCCGAGCCCGACGCCGACCGCGGTGTTCCGGCCGAGCAGCGCCACGGCGATGCCGAGGAACCCGACGGAGCTGGCGGGGATGTCGGAGACCCCGAAGTGGTAGAGGTAGCCGAGCATGTCGAGGGCGCCGGCGAGCCCGGCGAAGGCGCCCGAGATCGCCATCGCGCGGATCAGGTTCTTCTTGACGCTGATGCCGCCGTACGCGGCCGCGTCGGGGTTGAAGCCCACCGCGCGCACCTCGTAGCCGAGCGTCGTGCGGTTGAGGATGACCCAGAACACGACGAGCGCGGCCAGCGCGACGAACAGGCCCACGTCGAGTCCCTGGAGCTGCTTCTCGCCCCAGAAGACGGGCAGCTGGGCGCTCGCGGCGACGTCGTTCGAGATCGGCACCGCCTTGTTGTCGGCGTTCTGGAGCGGGCCGCCGTCGCCGAACAGCCACGAGCCGAGCCAGATCGCGATCCAGTTGAGCATGATCGTCGAGATCACCTCGTGCGCCCCCACGGCGGCCTTCAGGAAGCCCGCGATGCCCGCCCACGCCGCGCCCGCCACCGTCGCCGCCGCCACCGCCAGCAGGATGTGCGGCACGGCGTTCCACGACGCGAGGTCGTAGCCCACCCAGTTCGCGACGTAGAGCCCGATGAAGTACTGGCCCTGGCCGCCGATGTTGAACATCCCGCAGCGGAACGCGAACGCCACCGCGAGCCCGCAGAGGATCAGCGTCGTCGTCTGGAGCAGCGTCTGCGAGAGGTTGTAGGCCGACGTCGACGTGAGGTCCGTCGTCGGGTGGAAGATCCAGTTCAGGCCGGCGCCGTTGAAGATGTCGCGGTAGGCGAGCAGCGGGTTGTGGCCCGTCGCCGCGACGACCACCCCGCCGAGCAGGAACGCCAGCAGGGCGGTCATGACCGGGACGATCACCCCGCCCGCGCGCTGCTTCAGCGTGATGCTGGCGATCAGGGTGCCGCTGGCGGCGGCCTCCTCCGGGGTCTCGGGCGGCGCGGTCGCGTCGGGCTCGGTCATGCCGCCGACCGCTCCTTTCCGCCGAGCATCTCGAGCCCGATCTGGTGCTCGGAGACCTCGCCCTCGTGCTCGCCGACGATCCGGCCCTCGTAGACGACGAGGATCCGGTCGGAGAGCGACAGGATCTCGTCGAGCTCGAGCGAGACGAGCAGGATCGCGCGGCCCTTGTCGCGCTCGGCGACGATCCGGCGGTGGAGGTACTCGATGGCGCCGACGTCGAGGCCGCGGGTCGGCTGGGCGGCGATCAGCACCTTCGGGTCGCGCGCGATCTCGCGCGCCGCCACGACCTTCTGCTGGTTGCCGCCCGAGAGGCCCCCGGCGCGCGTGAGCGGGCCGCCGCCGCGCACGTCGAACTCCTCGATCAGCCCGCGGGCGCGCTCCACCAGGCGCGACGGGAAGAGCCAGCCCCACTTCGCGTCGGGCGGCTCGGCGTAGTCGTGCAGCGCGATGTTCTCCGCGATCGAGAACTCGAGCACGAGGCCGCGGCGCTGGCGGTCCTCGGGGATGTGCCCGACGCCGACGTCGAGCATCCTGCGGGCGCTCGAGCCGGTGACGTCCTGCCCGGCGACGCGCACGGCGCCGCTCGCAATCGGCCGCAGGCCGGTGATCGCCTCGATCAGCTCCGTCTGGCCGTTGCCGTCGACGCCCGCGACGCCGACGATCTCGCCGGCCCGCACCTCGAACGACATGCCGGAGACCTTCTCGATGTCCCGGTCGTCGCGGACGTGCAGGTCCTCGACCGACAGGAGCACGTCGCCCGGCTTCGCCGGCTCCTTCTCGACGCGCAGCAGCACCTCGCGCCCGACCATCGCGCGGGCGAGCGACACCTCGGTCGCGCCCTCGCGCGGGACGGTCTCGATCTTCCTGCCGCGCCGCAGCACCGTGATGCGGTCGGCGATCTCGAGCACCTCGTTCAGCTTGTGGCTGATGAAGATGATCGACTTCCCGGCCGCCCGGAGGCTGCGGATGATCTCGAACAGCTCCCCCGCCTCCTGCGGCGTCAGCACGGCGGTCGGCTCGTCGAGAATCAGCACGTCGGCGCCGCGGTAGAGCGCCTTCAGGATCTCGACGCGCTGCTCCTGGCCGACGGTGATCTCGCTCACGAGGGCGGTCGGGTCGACCACGAGCCCGAACCGCTGCGAGAGCTCGCGCACGCGCTTCTCCGCGGTGCCCTCGTCGAGCATCAGGCCGTTCTTCGGCTCCGCGCCGAGGACGATGTTCTCGGCGACGGTCATCACCGGGATGAGCATGAAGTGCTGGTGCACCATCCCGATGCCGGCCTGGATCGCGTCGCGGGCCGAGCTGAACGCCACGGGCCTCCCCTGGAGGCGGATCTCGCCCGCGTCGGGCTTGTAGAGCCCGTAGAGGATGTTCATCAGCGTCGACTTGCCGGCGCCGTTCTCGCCGAGGAGCGCGTGCACCTCCCCCGGCTGGAGCTCGAACGAGACGTCGTCGTTGGCGAGGACCCCTGGAAAGCGCTTGGTGATGCCGCGGAGCTCGAGGACGGGAGCCGCCATCCCCGGCGATGCTAGCCCGGAGCCCGGCCGCTCCTACTGCTTGCGGTACGGCTTGCCGTCGGCCGCTGGGGCGACCGTGCGGCCGATGACGCCCGCGACGGCGATCAGCGTCAGCACGTACGGCAGGACGTTGAACAGGGTCGAGGCCGACGGCGAGTAGACCTGCAGGCGCAGCGCGACCGCGCTCGAGAATCCGAACAGGAGCGCCGCGCCGAAGGCGCCCGCCGGCCGCCAGTTCCCGAAGATCATCGCCGCGA
>DASZWI010000008.1:0-7624 GCA_035546715.1 Gaiellaceae bacterium
CACACCGGTCGCGGACGTCCCCGCAAAGCTGCGCGAGCTCGAGGAGCGCTATGCGCCGCTCGGCCGGGTGAGCCATCTCGACGGGTTGTCGGTCGAGGCGGACGACTGGCACTTCAACGTGCGCCCGTCGAACACCGAGCCGCTCCTCCGGCTCAACCTCGAGGCCCTCTCGGAGTCCGAGATGGAACGCCTCCGGGACGAGATCGTCGGCGTCATCCGCGCGTGACGGCAGCCGCCGAACCGCGCCGTGCCGGGCTCTCGCTCAGCTCGGCGGGCCCGGCACTCGCCGGGCTCGTGGTCTTCCTGGCGAGCTGCCCTCTTCTCTTCCGGAACGGCTCCGCCGACGGCGACATCCCCGTCTTCCACCGGTACGGCGACTTCATCGTCTCGGGCCAGATCCCGTATCGCGACTTCCACACCGAGTATCCGCCCGGCGCCCAGCTGATCTTCCTGATCCCGTCGCTGTGGCCCGACGGCGACTACCTCGGGGTCTTCCGGGTGCTCGCCACGCTCGGCATCGTGCTCGAGATCGTGCTGGTCGCGCTCCTCGTCGACCGCCTCGCGTGGCCGCCCGTCCAGCGCTACGCCGCGACGGTCTTCGCCGCGCTCGGCCCGGTCATGCTCGGAGCCTTCGCCCTCCGCCGCTTCGACATGTGGCCGACCGCGATCGCGATCGCGGTGCTGCTCTGCCTCGTCGCCCGGCGCCCCCGGCTCGCGTTCGCGCTGCTCGCGATCGGGTCGATCGTCAAGGTCTTCCCGATCATCCTGCTCCCGGTCGCGCTGCTCGCCGTCCCGCGCGCCGTGCGCATCCGCGCGCTCGCGCTCTTCGTCGCGATCGGCGTCGTCGTCATGGGGCCCTTCGCGATCGTCGGCCACGCGAACCTCTACAACAGCATCTTCGGGCAGGCCGACCGGCACCTCCATCTGGACGCCCTGGGCTCGTCCGTGCTGCTCGTCCTGCACACGCACGTGCGGCTCGCATTCGACGGCGGCGGGTGGAGCGACTTCGGCGGCGGCTCGGCTCCCGTCGCCTCGCTTCAGAGCCTCCTCCAGGTGCTCGGGATCGTCGTCGCCGCCTCGCTCTTCTGGCGCTCGCGGCGGACGAACCACGACCTCGTCCTGGCCGTGGTGACGACGCTTACGGCCGGTGCGTTCCTCGGCAAGGTGCTGTCGCCCCAGTTCCTGCTCTGGGTCGCGCCGATCGTGCTCCTGGCGCGCAGCGCGACCGCGGTCGTCTGCTTCGTCGGCGCCGCCCTGACCACCAACCTGCTCTTCCCGGACCGCTACGCCGGGCTGCTCGACCTGCACGACGGCCCGATCTGGCTCCTCTTCGTGCGCAACGCGTTCCTCGTCGCGACGCTCGTGGCGCTGTTCGCGGCGCAGGTCCGGGCGTCACAGCGTCCTCTTATCCCTTTCCGATGGAACTCTCAGGCCCGCCTTATGTGATGCTTCGGGGAACGGCCCAGCCTGGCCGGATGCGCCGCATCCGTCCGGCTGCGGCGATCGCCTACGTCGCGATCGCCGCGTTCGTCTTCCGTCGCAGCGGGATCCCCGTCTCCCGCGACCTGCTGTTCGGCTGGATCGTCGGCCTCCTCTTCGTCCTGTCGATCGGCAACCTGCGTCGCTTCTGGCGCGGCCTCGCCTTCGACTGGCTCCCGCTCGCGGCGGCGCTGACCCTCTACGACGTCGTGCGGGGCTGGGGCGCCGGGCGCTTCCCCATCCACGCCGACGAGCAGATCTGGCTCGACCGCACCGTCTTCGGCCTCGGCCGCCTGCCCTCGACGTGGCTCCAGGAGCGGCTCTGGCGGGGGAGCCCCGCCTGGTACGACTACGTCGTCTGGACGACCTACACGAGCTTCTTCCTCGTGACGCCCGTCCTCCTCGGTGTGCTCTGGCTGCGCGACCGCCGACGCTTCCGCCGCTATGCGCTCCTGCTCACCGGCCTCTCGTTCGCGTCCGTCCTCGTCTTCCTCGTCGCGCCGACGATGCCGCCCTGGCTCGCGGCCTCGAAGGGACTGACCTCGCCGGTGCTGCGACCGATCGGGGACATCGGGACGCACGTGCCGATTCTCGACTGGAGCGCGCTGTACGAGCGCGGCGTCGACTCGGCGAACGGCATCGCCGCGTTCCCCTCGCTGCACGAGGGCATGACGGTGCTCGTCTCGCTGGTGCTCTGGCCGACCGCCCGCCGCGCGACCCGCTGCGCGCCCGTCGCGTACCCCCTGCTGATGGCGTTCTCGCTGGTCTACGCCGGCGAGCACTACGTCACGGACGTGCTCGGGGGGACGGCGCTCGCGCTCGCCGTGGTCGCCGCAGGTCGGCGGCTCGAACGGCGTGTCCGGCGCCCGCGCGAGCTGCCCGTCGGAAGGCCGGTCTTGGCGCCCGTCGACTAGACCGTCGAAGCGCACGCCCCCGGGCGCGAGCCGGACGCACCTCGGCCCGATCGCCGCAGTAGCATCGGAGCGTGATCGAGCTCGGGCACGTCACCGACCGCAAGTCGCCGTTCCACTACGCGGCCTACCTCCGGGTCGGCTTCTCGGAAACCGACGCCCAGGGGGTCGTCTACTACGGGCGGTACATGCCCTATTTCGACCTCGCCCGGACGGAGTACCACCGGCACCTCGGCCGGCCGGAGCTCGGCGGCGCAGACTTCGCGATGCGCGCCTCGACGGTGGAATACCACGCACCCGCCCGGTTCGACGACCTGCTCGAGGTGTTCGTCCGCATCGAGGCGATCGGGCGCACGAGCATCACGTACGACCACGCCGCCTACAAGGTCGACGACGACGGCCAGGGCGACCTGCTGCTGGCCACGTCCAAGGCGACCCTCGTCCTGATCGACCTCGCGGGGCGCCGGCCGGTGCCGGTTCCCGACGCCTTCCGGGCGCACATCTCGGCTTTCGAGGGCGTGTCCCTCTGAGGCATCCCTCGAACGAGGTACCCCGCTCTCAGCGGGCTCGATCCCTCGAACGAGGGATCGTGTGCACCTCGGTGAGATACGGGAACCGGAACGGCTCGGCGAGGCCGTGCGCAAGCGCCCGCACGCGCACGAGCAGCTCCTCCCGGTCGATCGGACGCATCGTCGCGACGAAGGACGTCGAGTGGACGCGGTCGACGAGATCCTGCGCCGTGAACGCCTGCTCGTAGCGGAAGCGGCGGGTCTCGATCGGCCCGAACAGCGCCGAGGCCTCGAGTGGGTCGCGCCATGCGCTCTCCTCCTGCGCCGGCGGACCGTCGCGCAGCGGCGCGAGCAGCTCCTCGAGCGCGCGCTGCAGCGGGTCGTCCAGGTCGCGGCTGTTCCAGACGAGCACGAGCAGCCCGTCCGGACGCAGCACCCGGTGCAGCTCCGCGAGGGCCCGCTCGTGGTCGAACCAGTGGAACGCCTGCGCCACCGTCACCACGTCGGCCGACCCGTCGGCGAACGGCAGCCGCTCCGCGGTCCCGTACAGCGCCGAGACGCCCGGCACGACCTCCTCGAGCTTCGCCCGCATCTCGGGCACCGGCTCGACCGCGACGACCTCCGCCCCGCTCGGCACCAGCAGCCGGGTCAGCTTGCCCGTGCCGGCCGCCAGGTCGACGACGACGCGCCCCGGTCGCAGGCCGGCGCGCTCGACGATCCAGTCGACCGCGTCCTGCGGATACGAGGGCCGCGCTCGCTCGTACACGTCCGCCGCAGCCGCGAACCCCGCAGCGGCGGCGGGATGGACGTCGGTCACGAGGGCGTGACGCGGTACGCGTCGAACACGGCCTCGAGGTTGCGCAGCGCGTTGAGCAGCGAGCGCAGCGTCTTCACGTCGCCGACCTCGATCGTGTACCAGTTCTTCGCGAGCTGGTCCTCGACCATGCCGCCGTAGCTGACGATGTTCGCGCCGTGCTCGGCGAACGTCCGGGCCACGTCCTCGAGCAGCCGCGGGCGGTCCCACGACGACACGGCGATCTGGACGCGGAAGCTCTTCGTCGACGTGCCGCCGTCCCATTCCACCGGCGTGAACCGCTCGGGGCTCCGCCGCAGCGCCTTCACGTTCGGACAATCGGCGCGATGGATCGTGATCCCGCGGCCGAGCGAGATGTAGCCGACGATCGAGTCGCCGGGCACCGGCGTGCAGCACTTCGCGAGCCGCACGAGGACGTCGTCGACGCCCTGGACGACGATGCCGAGCTCGTTCCCGGACTGCGTGCGCGCCTTCGGCGTCTTCGTGACGACCGGGGCCTCGGCGGCGACCTCCTCGGTCTTGAGCCGCTGGACGACCTTGTTGACGATCGAGCCGGGCTGGAGCTTTCCCGAGCCGAGGGCGAGGTAGAAGTCGTCGGCCTTCTTGAACCCCGAGTCGCGGATCACCTGCGCGAGCGTGGTCGAGCCGCGCAGCTTCGTGTACGGCAGGTTCTGCGCCTTCAGCGCCTGCTCGAGCGCCTCGCGGCCCTTGTGCTCGTAGTCCTCGCGCGTCTCGCGCGAGAACCACTGGCGGATCTTGTTCCGCGCGCGCGAGCTCTTGGCGAGCGACAGCCAGTCGCGCGACGGGCCGCGCCCCTGCTTCGACGTCAGGATCTCGACGAAGTCGCCGTTCTGCAGCTTGTAGTGCAGCGAGACGATGCGGCCGTTCACCTTCGCGCCGACGGTGCGGTGGCCGACGTCCGTGTGCACGGCGTACGCGAAGTCGATCGGCGTCGAGCCGGCCGGCAGCGTCTTGACCTGGCCCTTCGGCGTGAAGACGTGCACCTCCTCGTCGAAGAGGTCGGTGCGGAACGTCTTCATGAACTCGCGCGGGTCGGCCTCGTCGGAGGCTCCGTCCTCCATCAGCTGCTTGACCCAGGCCATCCACTCCGCGTCGTTGCCGGGGCGGCCGCGCTTGTAGAGCCAGTGGGCCGCGACGCCGTACTCCGCCTGCTCGTGCATCGCGTGCGTGCGCACCTGGATCTCGAGCGGGCGCCCCTGCGGGCCGATCACGGTCGTGTGCAGCGCGCGGTAGCCGTTGAACTTCGGCATCGCGATGTAGTCCTTGAAGCGCCCCGGCATCGGCTTCCACAGCGAGTGAATGAGCCCGAGCGCGCCGTAGCAGTCGCGCGTGCCCTCGTCGTCCTCGCGACCCACGATCACCCGCATCGCGGTGAGGTCGTAGATCTCGTTGAACTCGCGGCCCTTCTTGGCCATCTTGTCGTAGATCGAGTAGAAGTGCTTCGCGCGCCCCGCGATGTCCGCCGGGATGTCGACCTTGTCGAGCTCGGCCTGGAGCACCATCGCCGCCTCGCGCACGTGCTCCTCGCGGTCGGTGCGGCGCTCGCTGACCATCTGCTTGATCTCCTCGTACTTCCGCGGATGCAGCGTCTGGAACGCCAGGTCCTCCAGCTCCCACTTGAGGGCGTGGATGCCGAGGCGGTGGGCGAGCGGCGCGTACACCTCGAGGGTCTCGCGCGCCTTCTGCACCTGCTTCTGCTTGCCGAGGTACTCGATCGTGCGCAGGTTGTGGAGACGGTCGGCGAGCTTGATCAGGATGACGCGCACGTCCTCCGCCATCGCCACGATCAGCTTGCGGTAGTTCTCGGCCTCCGCGTGCTCGCGGCTCTGGAACTGGACGCGGGTCAGCTTGGTGACGCCCTCGACCAGCGTCGCGATCTCGTCGCCGAACTCCGCGCGGACCTCGTCGAGCGTCAGGTCCGTGTCCTCGACGACGTCGTGCAGCAGCGACGCGGCGAGCGTCGGCTCGTCGAGCTGGAGGCCCGCGAGGATCTTCGCGACGCCCCACGGGTGGTAGATGAACTCCTGGCCGGACGCACGGGCCTGCCCCGCGTGCGCGCGCGCGGCGAACTCGAACGCACGGCCGATCAGCTCGCGGTCGACGTCCGGCTTGTACGCCTCCACTTCGCCGATCAGCTCGTCGACCAACGATGCATGCCGATCGAGGACGGCCATACACCCAGTGTACCCCTGTGCCTCCGCCGATCACCTCCCCCGGAGGGGCAACCGGCAAGCAGGAACGCGCGTCGAAGACGCGAACCCGAGAGGCCCATGCTCAGGCGCCGCCGCACCTCGCGCAAGCTCGTCCGCGTCGCCCGGATGCTCCAGGAGCTGGACGCCTGCGCGCACCCGTCGGCCCGCCCGGGCCGCCGCCCGTCGAGCCGCGTCGCCCTCGGTCGCGCCGCCTAGCTGCTAGGCCGCAGCCGCGAGGCCCGGGCGGTCCTCGAGCAGCAGCCGGAAGGTCGGGGACTCGAGGAGGCTCCGCCGTGGGACGGCGTCTCCGACGAGCTCGAGCTCCGCGAAGATGGTGCGCGCGTCGTCGGTCCAGGCGGCCTCCCCCGCCTTCCACTGCGCGGCCAGCCACTCGCGGAGGTCCTCGCATCCGTCGGCCGCGTCGAAGACCCGGCGGACGACGAGCTGGGGCGAGACGACGCCGTTCCAGCGGTTCTCCTGGAGCCGGAACGCCACGTCGTAGCGCTGCTCGCGGCGGAACCGGTCGAGCTGCGCGCCGAGGCCGAAGGCGATGGCGGTGCCGGCGTCGCGGCCGCGCTGGCGCACGCGGAAGCGGAGATGCTTGCCGTCGCCGACGGTGGCCGCCTCGGCGATCTCGCAGCCGTCGACGAGCAGGGTGACGCCCGGGTTGCCGAGCC
Organism: Gaiellaceae bacterium; assembly: GCA_035546715.1. GTDB lineage: Bacteria > Actinomycetota > Thermoleophilia > Gaiellales > Gaiellaceae > PALSA-600. The sequence goes on from DASZWI010000008.1 coordinate 6,604, forward strand.
CGAACGGCGCCAGCCGGTTGAGCTCGGCGCAGAGGTCGAGGCCGAGCTTCGCGCCGGGCACGATCGCGTCGATCGTGGTGCGCGGCACGAGGTCGTCCTCGGCCAGGGCGGCGTCGGCATGCGCGGCGAACGCCGCGGCGAACGTCTCGACCCGCTCCGCCTCGATCGTCAGGCCGGCCGCGGCGCGGTGGCCGCCGAAGCGGACCAGGTGGCCGGAGCAGGCGGCGAGGGCGCCGTGGAGGTCGAACGCCGACACGGACCGGCCGGAGCCCTTCCAGTGGCCCTCGGCGCCGGCGATCAGCACGACCGGGCGGTTGTAGCGCTCGACGAGCCGGGACGCCACGATGCCGATGACGCCCTCGTGCCAGTCCTCGCCGGCCACGACGTAGCCCCGCCGGCGGCGGCGCGCCTCCGGCCACGACTCGATCTGCTCGATCGCGGCGCGCAGGATCCGCTCCTCCACCCCCTGCCGCTCGCGGTTCAGGTCCTCGAGCTCCTCGGCCAGCTTCGTCGCCTCGCGGTCGTCCTCGGTCAGCAGCAGCTCGAGGGCGGCCTTCGGCCGGCAGAGCCGTCCCGAGGCGTTGATCCGGGGTGCGAGCCGGAACCCGATCGACGACTCGTCGACCGCCGCCGGGTCGACGCCCGCCACCCGCATGAGGGCGCGCAGACCGGGCTTCTGCGTCTGGGCCAGACGGCGCAGGCCGAGCAGGGCGAGGCCGCGGTTCTCGTCGAGCAGCGGCACGACGTCGGCCACCGTGGCGAGCGCGACGATGTCGAGGTGGCGATCGCAGAAGGGGTGGTCGGGCCCGAGCAGCGCCTGGGCGAGCTTCCACACGACGCCGGTGCCGCACAGCCCGCCGAACGGATACTCGCCCGCAGGGCCGGGCTTGAGCGGCGCGACGACCGGGCACGCCGGGAAGGCGTCGGCGGGCCGGTGGTGGTCGGTGACGACGACCTCCAGGCCGAGCGAGCGGGCGTGCTCGACCTCGGCGACGGCGGTGATGCCGCAGTCGACGGTGAG
>DASZWI010000009.1:0-27477 GCA_035546715.1 Gaiellaceae bacterium
GTCCGCGCGCTGACCGGCAAGGACACCGATCGCCTGCCGGAGGAGAAGCGGCGCGGCATCTCGATCGACCTCGGCTACGCGCCGCTCGACCTGCCCGACGGCCGGCGGATGTCGCTGATCGACGTGCCGGGCCACGAGCGCTTCGTGAAGACGATGATCGCCGGAGCGACCGGCATCGACCTCTTCCTGCTGGTGATCGACGCCGCCGAGGGCGCGCGGCCGCAGACGCACGAGCACCTGGCCGTGCTGCGGCTGCTCGGTGTCGACCGTGGCGTCGTCGCCGTGACGAAGGCGGACGCGGTCGACGAGGAGACCCTCGAGCTGGCGATCGCGGAGGCGGAGGAGCTCGTCCCGGGCGCCGAGGTCGTCGCGGTCTCGGCGAAGACCGGCCGCGGCCTCGACGAGCTGCGCGCCGCGCTCGCGCGCGTCGAGGTCCCGGAGCGCACCGACGACTGGCCGACCCGGCTGTACGTCGACCGGGTCTTCACGCTCAAGGGCATCGGCACCGTCGCGACCGGCACGCTCTGGTCGGGCTCGATCGGCGCCGGCGACGTCCTCCGGCTCGAGCCGAAGGGCCGCGAGGTGCGCATCCGGAGCGTCCAGGTGCACGACGAGCCGGTCGACCGGGCCGAATCCGGGCAGCGGGTGGCCGTGAACCTGGCGGGCGTCGAACGCGTCGAGGTCGACCGCGGCGACGCCCTCGTCGAGCCGGGCTGGTTCCCGGTGTCGTACCGGCTGGACGTCCGGCTCGACGAGCTGGACGACGTGCCCGCAGCGGTGACCGTCCACCTCGGGACGAGCGCGGTCCCTGCCCGCGTCGCCCGGCGCGGCGCCTACGCACAGCTCCGACTGGCGGAGCCGGTGGTCGCCGTCCGGGGCGACCGGCTCGTGCTTCGCAGCGAGACGACCGTCGCCGGGGCGGCAGTCCTCGACCCGCTCCCGCCGCGCGGACTCGACGAGGCTCGCCTCGCCGTCCTCGAGGACGGCGATCCGCAGCAGATCGTGCGCGCGCTCGTCCACGCGCCCGTCTCGATCGCGGCGCTCGAGGCCCGCGGGCTGCTTCCGCCGGCGCGGCTCGCCGAGGCCGTTCGAGCGGCGACGCCGGCCGGCGACTACCTCTATGCGGAGTCCTGGCTCGCCGGCCTGCGCGAGTCGATCGCCTCGCGGCTCACTGCTCACGCAGCCGCGAATCCGCTCGATCCGGGCCTGCCGATCGCGGAGCTGCTGCCGGAGGAGCCGTGGACGCCGCACGTCCTCGACCGCCTCGAGCTCGACCGGCGAGACGGGAGGCTCTACCCGCCGGGGACGGCGGCCGCGCTCGGCGACCGAGCCGAAGCGGCCGCCGAGCTCGAGGCGCGCCTCGTGCAGGAAGGCATCGTCAAGCTCGACGACCGGTCCCTGGGGACCTTCCTCGAGCAGCAGGGCGCGCTCCGCCTGGTCGGCAACGGCTACGCCGTGTCGACGGAGCTCTACGAGCGCGGCCGAGCCCTGCTCGCCGAGCTGCCGGAGATCACCATCGCGAGCTGCCGCGATGCGCTCGGCGTCGGACGACGGACGGCGCAGCTGCTCCTCGAGCGCTACGACGGCGACGGGCTCACCAGGCGCGTCGGCGACAAACGGGTCCTGCGGCGCGCCCGGGACTAGACTCGCCAGCCTCGGAGCGGCCGGGCCCGGTGGCCCAGCCGGTCTTCAAAACCGGTACGCCGTGGCAGCCCCACGGTAGGTCAGTTCGACTCTGGCGCCGCTCCGTCTCGTCGCTCCTCACCGCCGGATCCCTCGATCGGGTGATGAACTTAGAAGCAATATCGACGTGACTTGTTGGTGGTATGGGATGGCGGCGGCCTTTGGTCGTGCGCACCCCGCTCGACCGGCCGCCATCTCATACCTCGCAGGTTTCAGCAGCAAATCGCGCGGATAGAAGCAGGTTGAGCGGGGTGCTCACGATCCTCTGCGACGACGTCGCATCGACGAGAAAGGAGTAGCCCCTGCTCACTCCCGGCCGCACGACGGCCGGACCATCTGCGGCCTGGAGGGAACGAACGCGTGGGCCTGCGGCTGCAGGCACGGAAGCGCCGGACGTTGCCACGGGCTTTCGGCCCGGAACCCACTGCGGTTGCGGCACGAACTCCTGTCCTTCGTCTGAAAGAGAGTCCACGTGTCCACATCATCCGATCCGGCCTTCGGAGCCGGTCACGGCGCGACCACGCGGATCCCCGGTGACGTGCGCACCGCCGTCCTGCTCGATCGCGACGCGAGCCGCCTCTCGGATCTCGCGACCGCGCTCGAGCGCAACGGCATCGTCACGCTCGCGGCCGCAACGACGTGCGACCCGGCGTGCGCCGAGCTCGCCGGCAACGTTCCCTCCGTCGTCGTGGTCGACGCCGGGCTGAGCGACGGCGCGACCTCGCCGGTCGAGCTCGTCGCCCTCGTCCACGGCCGGCACCCGGAGGTGAAGGTCGTCTGCCTGGACGATGCCGGCGACCGGCGCGGCATCGGACGCCTGCTCGCGGCGGGCGCAGACGCCGTGTTCCTGCGCCAGTCCGTGCCGGCCGAGCTGGCGCGTGCCATCAGGCGCCTGATCCGCGACGACGCCGTCTTCGTCCCGGTCTCCGGCTGGGTGCCGCCCGAACGCCCGTGCCGGAGCCTGTCGCCGCCGCTCCTAGGCGTCTGACGAGCCGGAGCCCGCGACACGACGGACCGGCGCACCCGCCAGGAACGCCGCGATGTCCTCGACCGCCTGCCGGTACATCTCGCGGAAGCCCGCCTCGGTGACGTAGCCGAGGTGCGGCGTGAGGACGACGTTGTCGAGCGCCAGCAACGGATGGTCGACCGGCAGCGGCTCGGCGTCGTAGACGTCCAGGCCGGCGCCGGCGATACGGCGCTCGCGCAGCGTGTCGATCAGCGCGGCCTCGTCGACGATCGGGCCGCGCGACGTGTTCACGAGCACGGCGCTCGGCTTCAGCGCCGCCAGCTCCGCGGCGCCGAAGAGGCCGCGGGTGCGGTCGCTCGACACGAGGTGGATCGAGAGCACGTCGGCGCGCCGCAGCAGCTCCTCCTTCGACACGCGCTCCACGCCGACCTCGGCCGCACGCGCGGCGGTGAGGTTCTCGCTCCACGCCACCACCTCCATCCCGAACGCGCGCGCCGGGCCGACCATCGCCGAGCCCAGTCGCCCCAGGCCCGCCAGCCCGAGCGTCGAGCCGGCGAGACCCGCCGGGAAGCCGGTCTGCCACGTGCCCTGCCGCAGCGCGCGGTCCTCGACGACGACGCGCTTCGCGACGGCGAGGATCAGCGCCCACGCCACCTCCACGGTGCTCGTGCCCGAGCCCTCCGTGCCCGCGACGACGACACCGCGCTCGTGGAGGTGGTCGACGTCGAGGGACGCGTTCCGCATGCCGGTCGTCACGACCAGCCGAAGCGAGGGCAGCCGCGCGAGCACCTCGCGCGGGAACGCCGTCCGCTCGCGCATCAGCACGAGCACGTCGAATCCCTCGAGCGCAGCGACGAGCGCGTCGCCGGCGAGCGGCTCGTGGAAGAACGAGACCTCGGCGTCGAGCGACTCCCAGTCGGCCAGCGACGCGGCCCGCCGGAGGTAGTCGTCGAGGACGGCGACGCGCGTCATGCGCGCAGTCTCACCCGAGGGGGACGAGCCGCGTGCCGGTTGCCTTGAACGACGCGACCACCCGGCCGCCCCGCTCGACCTCGAGCCGCTCGGCCGACGACGCCGTGACCTCGGCCGTGATCGGGCCGACCTGGACGCGCACGCGTGTCCCGACGGTGACGACCGAGCGCACGTCGCCGACGATCGAGTTCAGCGCCGAGTCGGTGTGCGGCTCGCGCCCGAGCGTGACCTCCCACGGGTAGACGACGACGCCCACCGCGCCCTCGCCCGGGTCGGCGGAGAAGACCGCCTCGCCGGTCTCGAGGCGCACCTCGGTCAGCGCGTCGGCCGTGCGCCGGGCGACGCCGCGCAGCAGGTTCGCGCCGGTGAACGACGCGACGAACGCGTCTGCGGGCCGCGCGACGAGCTCCTGGGGCGGTGCGAGCTGCCGCAGGGTTCCCTGGACGATCACGCCGACCTCGTCGGCCAGGGCCGCCGCGTCGTCGAAGTCGTGGGTGACGAGGATCGTCGGCAGCGCGAACTCGCGCAGCAGCTCCTGGAGCTCCGCGCGCACGGTCGTCCGCGTGTGCGCGTCGAGCGAGGACAGGGGCTCGTCGAGCAGGAGCAGACCGGGCTCGCGCGCCAGCGCCCGGGCGAGCGCGACCCGCTGGCGCTCGCCGCCCGACAGCTCCGTGGGGCTCGACTCGGCCAGGTGGCCGATGTGGAACCGCTCGAGGTACTCGTCGACCCGAGCGCGGCCTCCGTAGGCGACGTTGCGCCGCACGCTGAGGTGCGGGAAGAGCGCGTACTCCTGGAAGACGAGCCCGACGCTCCGCTCGTCGGGTTGCCGGAAGAGCCGCCGCTCGGCGTCGAACCAGACGTCGTCGCCGAGGGCGATCCGCCCCCGGGAGGGCCGCGCCAGCCCCGCCAGCGCCCGCAGGACGGAGGACTTGCCGGCGCCGGAAGGGCCGACGAGCGCCACCGTCCTGTCGACCCGGAGGCCTAGCTCCAGCTCAAACGAGCGAAGAGGGAGCGTGAAGTCCGCTGCGAGGTCCGCCACAGGGCGCTCAGTTTGAGGGACAGGAGGATCGCGGCGGTGATGACGACGAAGAGCGCGCTGATCGTCACCGCGACGTCGAAGTCGCGGTCGAACTCCGCGTAGATGGCGAGCGGCAGCGTCTGCGTGACGCCCTGGAGGCTGCCGGCGAACATAATCGTCGCCCCGAACTCGCCGAGCCCGCGCGCGAGCGAGAGCGCGGCGCCCGCCGCGAGCCCGGCACTCGTCAGCGGCAGCGCGACGCGGAAGAACGTCCGTACCGGGCCCGCGCCGAGCGTGCGCGAGGCGGCGACCAGGTTCGGGTCGAGCGCCTCGAACGCCGCGATCGCCGCCCGGAGGTAGAGCGGGCTGGCGACGAACGCGACGGCGAGCACGACCGCCGTCCGGTTGAACGCCACGCTGATCCCGAGCGCGTCGAAGGTCGAGCCGAGCAGCCCGACCCGCCCGAACGCCACCAGCAGCCCGATGCCCGCCACGGCCGGCGGCAGGACGAGGGGCAGCTCGACCAGCGTGACCACGAGCGAGCGCCCGGGAAAGCGACGTGTCGCGACCAGGTACGCCGTGGGCGTCCCCAGCAACAGGATCAGCGCCTGGGCGATCGCGCTCGTGACCACGCTCAGCTTCAGCGCGTCCGTGACCACCGGGTTCGAGAGCTGGTGGACGAGCTCGACGGGCGACTGGCGCGTGAAGAGCGCGGCGAGCGGCAGGACGAGGAAGCCGAGCGTGAGCGCGGTGGCCGCGAACAGCCCGACGACGTGCAGCGCCTTACGCATCGAGCCGCCCTCGCGCCGCCCTCGCGCCGGCTACTTCTTCGCCTTCTTCTTGATCGGCTTGATCGGCTTCGCCGCCGGCTTCGCCAGCGGCAGGAAGCCGTACTTGACCAGCGCGGCCTGCCCGGCCTTGCCGAGGATCGAGTCGACGAACGCCTTGGCGGCGGCCTGGTTCGGGCTCTTCGTGACGACCGCCATCGCGTAGGTGATCTTCGGCTGCGCCCAGGCGGGCATCTTGATCACGGTCACCTGGCCGGGCACCGTCTGCGCGTCCGTCGAGTAGACGAAGCCGGCGTCCGCCTGGCCGAGCGCGACCTTGGCGAGCACCTCGCGCACGTCGGTCTCCTGGCTCACGAAGTTCGGCGAGACCTTCGCGGTGAGGTTCATGTTCTTGAGGATCTGGAGCGTGTAGCCGCCGACCGGCACGGCGGAGTTGGCGACGTCGACCTTCACGCCCGGCTTGGCGAGGTCGTACACGGTGTGGATGCCCGCCGGGTTCGACTTCGGCACCACGATGACGAGCGTGTTGCGGGTGAAGTTCACCGGCTTCTCGACGAGCCCCTTCGCGTAGAGCTGCGCGGGGAGGCTCGTGTTCGCGGACGCGAACACGTCGGCCGGAGCGCCGTTCGTGATCTGCGCGGCGAGCGCGTTCGACCCGCCGAACGAGTACTTCTCGTCCTTGTCGAAGGCGGGGAAGACGTCGGTGAGGGAGGCCGCTGCGTACACGGTCAGGCCGGCGTCGGCGCGGCTCTGCCGGTCGGTCGTGCCCGACGCCCCGCCCACGAGGACCGCGGCGAGGACGACGAAGGCGAGCAGGGCGCAGAGACGGAGAGACGTGGAACGCAACGAGACCCCTTCCTTTCAGTCCTGGATCATCACGGAGGTCGACTTGACGACGGCGGAGGCGTGCGAGCCGCGCGTGAGGCCGAGGTCCTCGACCGCGTCGCGCGTGACGAGGGCGACCACCCGCACGGGCTCGGTGACCTCCAGCTCGACCTGCGCCATCAGGCCCTCCACCCGCACCTCCCGGACGATGCCCGGGAAGCGGTTGCGCGCGCTGAGATGCTCGGGCCGGGCCGCGCCGCGCAGGCGCTCGATCTCGGCGGCCGGCACGATCCGCCGGTTCGCCTCGTCGCGCTGCGTCGCGATCCGCCCGCTCCGGTCCCAGCGCCGAAGCGTGTCGAGGCTGATGCCGAGGGCCTGGGCCGCGTCGCTGGCGCTATAGAACTCGCGGCCCACCACTACGAGGTGTACGTCGCGAGTGCGTCGGAGGCCGCGCCGATCGAGAGCGCGTTCGGGAACGAGAGGTCGAAGGGCGCGCGGCCGAGCAGCTCGCTGAAGGTCGCCAGGTGCTGCGCCTGGTTGGCCGCGATGCGGGCGAGCGGAAGCTTCAGGGACGGCGTCTGGACCGCGTCGATCGCGCCGAGGTACGCGCCGAGGAAGATCGTCTCGAGGTCGACCGCGAGCTTGGTCACGGCCGCCGTCGAGTCGAACGAGCCGTCCGGGTACGTGAAGTCGATGTCGTCCGCGGTCGCGGGCGTCTGGCCGGCTCCCGTGAGGACGGCGGCGAGGCTCGTGTAGTGCTCGCCTTCGTTGAACGCCGCGCGCGCCAGCGCCTTCGAGCCCGCGGCGCCGTACGGCTGGGCCTTCGTCGCGTTGCCGTAGAAGTCGGCGCCGAGGAGCTCCACGGCCACGAGCAGACGCAGCGACGCGAGGTCGTTGTCCGGGACCGCGGCGCCGGCCGTTCCGGCGAGGCTCCCGGCCGCCGTGCCCACGAGGAGCAGCGCGGCTCCTCCCTTCACGCCGCGGGAGACGAGCTCCGTCCGGCTGAACTGACTGCTCACGCTGTCGCCGCTCCTTCGTCGTGTGGACCGAGTTATGCCTCTGCAATTCCTATGCAGAGTCGTCGCGGCGAACGCTAGTCGAACGCCCGGCCGAGGGCAAGCAGGGGCGCCGTCCGGGGCCCGGCAACGCGCCGCACGGGCCGGGACGGGAAGAATGCGCGACCGTGACGGTCGCGGCCGGACTGGTGCTCTCCTTCGTCTCGGCGCTCGCCGTCAACTGGGCGTACTCGCGCGAGCACGACGCGGCGAACACCCTGCCGCCCCTGTCCGCGCGCCGCCGCTCGAGTCGGCGCGGCACCTGATCGCCGACCGCGCGTGGCTCGTCGGGTTCGCCGCCGAGACGGTGGGCTGGCTGGTCTACCTGGCGGCGCTGCGCCTGGCGCCGCTCGCGCTGGTGCAGACGATCGGCGCGTCGGGCATCGCCGTGCTCGCGGTCGTCGAGACGGGCGGCCACCCCGAGCGGCTCCGCCGCCACGAGCAGCTCGGCGCGGCTGCGGCCGTCGCCGGGCTCGTCCTCGTCGCCCTCTCGCTCGTCGGCAGCACGCCGACCGACCAGCGGCCGCACCCGATCGAGGCGGTGCTCTGGCTCGGGGCCTGCGGCGGCGCGGCGGTGCTCGTCGCCGTCGTCCGCACGCGCGTGAGCCACGCCGCGGCGCTCGGCGCCAGCGCCGGGCTGCTCTTCGCCGCGGGCGACATCTCCGCGAAGCTGGTCGTGTTCGGCGGCGGCTGGGTCGTCGTCCTCGTCCCCCTCGTCGCGACCTACGCCCTCGGCTCGATCGAGCTCCAGTCCGCGTTCCAGCACGGCGACGCCCTGTCGGCCGCGGGGATCGCGACCCTGGCGACGAACGCCGTGCCGATCGCCGCGGGCATCGTCCTGCTGCGCCAGACGCGTCCGGGCGGCGCGCTGGGGGTGCTCGAGCTGGTGGCGTTCGGCCTCCTCGTCGTCAGCGCGACGCTGCTGAGCCGGCCGCGGGGCCAGACCCACGGCTGAGGGTTGCGGTCGCGCGGGACGGCGCTACTCTCGAACACGTGCAGCACCGAGGTCTCTGGCTCGCCCTCGTGGCCGTCCTCGCCCTTCCAGCCGCTGCCCTGGGGGCCGCGGCGCGCGGCGCCGCCGCCCCGGTGAACACGGCCTTGCCGAAGATCACGGGCACGGCCGCCCAGAGCGCGACCCTGACCGCCTCGAACGGCACGTGGACCGGCGACTCGCTCACCTACACCTACCAGTGGACGCGCTGCGACACGAGCGGACAGGGGTGCGCGAGCATCCCCGGCGCCACCGGCCAGACCTACGTCCTGACCGAGGCGGACGTCGGCTCGACGATCCGCGTGCGCGTCACCGCGACGAACAGCAGCGGCCAGGCGAGCGCGTCGTCCGACGCGACCAGCGCCGTCGTGTCGACCGCAGGCCCGAGCCCGGTGAACACGTCGATCCCGACGATCAGCGGGACGGCGGCCTTCGGCAGCACGCTGACCGCGAGCGCCGGCACGTGGACCGGGACGCCGGCCCCGACCTACACCTACCAGTGGGAGCAGTGCGACGCGTCCGGCGAGAGCTGTAGCGCCATCCCGGGCGCGACGTCGTCGAGCTACACGGTCCAGGCGGGCGACGTGGGCGCCACGCTCGACGTGATCGTCACCGCGACGAACAGCTCCGGGAGCGGCCAGGCCACCTCGGCGACGACGCCGCTCGTCGGGATCGGCGGCGGCCCGAGCAACTCGACCCCGCCCAGCATCGGCGGGTCGCCGCAGGTCGGCTCGACCCTCACCGTCGCCAACGGCGCCTGGAGCGGGAGCGGGACGCTCCAGTACCTGTACGAGTGGGATCGCTGCAACGCCCAGGGCGCCGCGTGCACCCCGATCGAGGGCGCGAACGACCAGACCTACGTCGTCACGAGCGCCGACTCCGGCTCCCGCATCCGTGCGAGCGTGACCGCGACGGACGACAACGGCTTCACCACCGTCGCCACGAGCCCGACCGCCGTCGTCGGCTCGACCGGCGGAGGGGGCGGCGGTGGCGGCGGCGGAGGCGGCACGGGCGGAGGCACAGGCGGCGGGACGGGGATCGGCGGCTCCGGGGGCGGCGTCGCCGGCGCCCCGACGATGCTGTCGCCGCCCCTCGTCTCCGGGCTCCTGCTCGCGGGCGGGGTCGCGACCACCAGCGACGGGAGCTGGACGAGCGAGCTGGGCCTCCGCTTCGCGATCCGCTGGTACCGCTGCAACGCCCAGGGGCTCGCGTGCACGGCGCTCGGGTCGCGCTCGTCCAGCTACCGCCTGACCAAGGCCGACGCCGGGCACACGCTGCGGTCGCAGGTGACGGCGACGAACGCGACCGGGCCGACCAGGGCGACGTCGAGCCCGTCGGCGATCGTCGGCCGAGGCCCCGCGCTCCGTCTCCGCGGCGGCCGCTACTCGGTGCCCGCGGGCGCCCTGCATGCGAAGGACGAGCTGGCGGTCCGCGGGGCATTGGCCGGCCAGCGGTCGGTGCGGATCACGGTGACCGACGCGCGGGGCGACCGCGTGCGCGGCGCCCGCGTCTCGCTCTCCGGACGGAGCGTCCGGAGCGGCGCCGGCAGGACCCGCGTCGACGGGACGATCGTCCTCCGGCTGCACGCCCGGTCGGGCGCTCTCCGCGGGAGGATCTCCGTGTCGCTCGCCGCGCGCACCTCCGCGCACGGCCCGAAGGCGCGGCGCGTCGTGCGCCTACGCCTCCGCTGACGGCACCGGGACGAGCGCCGCGAACAGCCGCTCGAGCTGCCCGGCCGGCTCGCCGCACAGCCCCGTGTGCACCTCGGACGGCTGGATGACGGTGCTCGAAGGGGACACGAGCCAGTGGAAGCGCGCGGTCGGGTCGAGCTGCGCGATCGGCCCGGCCGTCGGATCGCCCGCGGCGATCCGCTCGAGCGCGGCGAGGTGCGTCCGCACGGCCTCCACGTCGAGGCCGGGCCAGAGCGCCTCGAGGCGATCCGCGTCCACCGCGGTTCGCACGGCCAGGTAGCCGAGCGGCCGGCAGAACACGACGACGCCGACGTTGACCTGCTCGCCGCGGTCGACGCGCGGGACGACGCGGTACACCGCGTACGAGAACGGGCTACCGGCCACGAGCCTCCTCCGCCTCGGCGACGAACCCGCGCGGCTCCGTCAGCCGGCCCCGCAGGAAGCGCACGTACTCGCCCCGGTCGAGGCCCGAGAGCCACGCGTCCGGAACCGCGTCCAGGATGCACTCGAGCAGCTCGCCGGTCACCTGCGGCGCGAGCCGGGCGTCGGCCTCGCCGATCGAGCCCGCGAACGGGAGCAGCACGTGGTCGGCCACCCCCGGGAACGCCATCTGCTCGCGCCCGGCCGCGCCGCCGGCGGGGTGGAAGTACAGCGCGGCGCCGTGGTCGATCAGCCACAGGCGGCCGTGCCACTCGAGCAGGTTGGTGTTGCGCGCCGTCCGGTCGACGTTCGTCGTCAGCGCGTCGAGCCAGACGACGTCGGCCGCCAGCTCCGCGTCCGGCACGAGCCCCGCGGCGGGGTTGAAGCCCAGCGCGCCCGGCAGGAAGTCGACGCCCAGGTTCGGCCCGGCGCTCGCCGCGAGGAGGTCCTGGATCTCGGCATCGGGCTCCGCCACCGCGAGCGCGGGGTCGAGCTCGACGAGCACCAGCTCGGGCACCCGGAAGCCGAGCGCCCGCGCCAGCTCGCCGACGACGATCTCGGCGACGAGCGCCTTGGGGCCCTGGCCGGCGCCGGTGAACTTGACGACGTAGAGGCCGTCGTCGCTCGCCTCGACGAGCGCAGGCAGCGAGCCGCCCTCCCGGAAGGGCATGACGTAGCGCGTCGCCTCGACCGTCCGCAGCACGGCGCGGACGCTAGACGATCAGCCCTGCGGGTCGAAGATCGCGAGCGGGACGAACATGCCCACGACCCAGTTCGGCGCGTCGACCACCTCGTCGATGCGCAGGTCGCCCGCGACGCTGAGCAGCGCGTACGCCTCCTCGCGGTCGAGCCCGCGCGTGTCGCCGAGCCAGGCGATGCCGGCGCGGACGGCGTCGCGGGAGGCCTCGAGCAGGTCGGGGCCGACCCCGGTGCAGACGTGGTAGGCGGAGGTCGACTGGTCGGCGACGAGCCCGCGCGGCAGGTCGACCTGGGGCGCCTCGACGTGCAGGTCCTTGCGCACGGTCAGCCGGACGGTGACGTCCATCGTCGTCTCGATCGCCGTGCCGCAGACCTCGCCGTCGCCCTGGGCGGCGTGCGTGTCGCCCAGCGAGAACAGCGCGCCCTCGACGCCGACGGGGAGATACAGCGTCGCGCCCGGGTTCAGGTGCTTGACGTCGAGGTTGCCGCCGAAGCGCGACGGCGGGACCACCGAGTGCACGCCCGGCTCGGGCAGCGCGACGCCGAGCGTGCCGGGGAACGGCCTCAGCGGCAGGGTGACGTCGTCGGAGAAGCGGATGCGGTCGCCCTCGACGGTCGAGATCCGCAGCCACGGCTCGGGGTACTCGTCGGCGAGCAGGCCGAAGCCGGGGATGATCGCCGTCCACCCCCAGGTGGGCTGGGAGAGCTCGAGGATCTCGACGGCCAGCACGTCCCCCGGCGCCGCGCCCTCGACGTGGACGGGGCCGCTGACCGGGTTCACGTGGCCGAAGTCCATCGCCGCGACGTCCGCGACCGTCGAGCTCGGGCCGAGCTGCTCGTCGGAGGCGTCGCGCGCGTGGAGCTGCACGACCTCGCCCGAGGCGACGGTCAGCGCCGGCTCGAGCGAGTTGTCCCAGCCGTAGTGGAACCGCTCCGGGTGCACGTCGTGGATCGACGCCGCCATGGCGCAACGCTACGGGTCGCGCGGGTCGCGAGGCAACCCGGACCCGCGTCAGTCGGCGAGCGCGGCCCAGCCGGCCAGCGCCGCGGCGATCAGTGCCGCGCCGCCCAGCCCGAAGCCGGCGCGCGCGCCCGCGACCTGCGTCACCGCGCCCGCCGCGATCGCCGTCACCGGGTTCATCCCCGGGAGCGCCATCGTCCAGACGCCCATGACGCGGCCACGGAAGCGCGACTCGGTGCGCAGCTGCACGAGCGTGTTCGCAAGCGCGATGAACCAGATCGAGAGGAAGCCCGCGACCGCCATCGCCGCGTAGGCCGTGGCGACGGTCGGCGCGTACGCGACCGCGACGACGACCACGCCCGTCAGCGCGCAGAGCAGCCGCACGCGCCGTCCGCTCGGCCAGGCGCCTCCGCCGGCCGCGACGAGCGCGCCGGGAATGGCGCCGAGCCCGAAGGTCGCGACGAGCGCGCCGTAGCCGACGCTGCCGAGGTGGAAGACGCGCGTCGCGAGCAGCGGCAGCGCGACGCCCAGGTTGAAGAGCATCCCCGAGGCGACCGCCATCAGGACGCTCGCCCGGATCGCCGGCGTGCGCCACACGTAGCGCAGCCCCTCGCGCACGGCGGCGAGGCCGCGACCGGCGCCGGACGGCTGCCGCGCCTCCGCCGGCCGGAAGCGGAGCAGCACGTAGAGCGGCGGCAGGAACGACGCGGCGTTCACGAAGAAGCAGATCGAGACGCCGACGGTCGCGATCAGCACGCCGCCGGTGGCAGGGCCGAGCACGCGCGAGGCGTTGACGATCACCTCGAACAGGCTCACGGCGCTCGCGATCCGCTCGCGGCCGACGAGCTCGACCACGTACACCTGGCGGGCCGGGGCGTCGACGGCGAAGACGAAGCCGGAGACGAGGGCGATCAGGAACAGCGCCCAGAGACGGATCGCCCCGGTCGCGGTCAGGACGCCGAGGAGCGTCGAGACGGCGACGAAGAGGAGCTGCGTCGCGATCAGCACGCGCCGGTGGTCGACGTGGTCGACGAGCGCGCCCGCCCAGGCGCTGGCGAGCAGGGCCGGCCCGAACAGCGCCGCCGACATCGCGCCCAGCGCCAGGCCGTGGCCGTGCAGCTCGAGCACGAGCCAGGCCAGCCCGACGCCCTGGGCCATGTTCCCGGAGGCGGAGAGGATCTGCGAGCCGAACCACCACCGGTAGACCGGGAGGCGCAGGGCCGCGAGCGCGCCGTGGCGCCCGCTCGTCTCGGCGAGGGCGGTCAGAGGAGCGGGCGGTGGCGAGCGACGATGGACGCGAGCGGCAGGCCGGCCGGCAGCGTCCCGAACGCGGCCGCGCCGCGGCGCGCACGGAACGCGGCGGCGACCGCCGGGTCGCCGTGCCGGTCGAGGAGGGTGCCCTGGAGCGCGACGGCGAGGGCCTCGACGAGCCGCCGCGCCGTCCCCTCGTCGGCCTCGGCGAGCGCCCCCTCGGCGGCGGCCCGGTCGGCCGGCTCGAGCTCGGCGAGGAACCGCTCCCCCGCCTCCGGCTGTCTGCGCAGGGCGCGCAGCACGTCGAGGCACTGCACGTTCGAGCTGCCCTCCCAGATCGCGTTGAGCGGGCTCTCCCGGTACAGCCGCGGCAGGCCGGACTCCTCGACGTAGCCGTTGCCCCCGAGGCACTCGAGCGCCTCGGCGACGACGGCGACCGCCCGCTTGCACACGTGGTACTTCAGGACGGCCGTCGCGACGCGCCGCAGCTCGTCCCCCTCGTCGAACGCGCGGGCGAGCCGGAGCGCCGAGACGGTGGCCGCCTCCGACTCGACGCAGAGGTCGGCGAGCACGTTGAGCATGAGCGGCTGCTCGATCAGCGTCCGGCCGAACGCCGAGCGATGGGCGCAGTGGTGCGTCGCCTCGGCCACCGCCTGCCGCATGAGCGCCGCCGACCCGAGCACGCAGTCGAGTCGCGTGTGCACGACCATCTCGATGATCGTCGCCACGCCCCGTCCCTCCTCGCCGACCCGGCGGCTCCACGCGCCCTCGAGCCGCAGCTCGGCCGAGGCGTTCGAGCGGTTGCCGTGCTTGTCCTTCAGCCGCTCGAGGCGGAGCTCGTTGCGCGTGCCGTCCGGAAGCACGCGCGGCACGAGGAAGCAGGTGAGGCCCGCCGGCGCCTGGGCGAGGACGAGGAACGCGTCGGACATCGGCGCCGAGCAGAACCACTTGTGGCCGTGGAGCGTCGCCTCGCCGTCGCCGGCCGGCCGCGCCTCGGTCTCGTTCGCGCGGACGTCGGAGCCGCCCTGCCGCTCGGTCATCGCCATCCCGCAGAGCGCGCCCCGCTTCTCGCGGGCGGGCGCGAGCTGCGGCTCGTAGCTGCGCGACGTGAGGAGCGGCTCCCACTCGGCGGCGAGCGCCGGGTCGGCCCGCAGGGCCGGGACGGCGGCGTGGGTCATGGACAGCGGGCAGCCGACGCCCTGCTCCACCTGCGCGAGCGCCATGAACGACGCCGCACGGGCGACGTGCGCGCCCGCGCGGCCCTCGGTCCACGACAGCGCGTGCACGCCGCGCCCGACGCCGAGCCCGAGCAGCTGGTGGTACGCCGGATGGAACTCCACCTCGTCGATCCGCTCGCCGTAGCGGTCGTGCGTCCGCAGGACGGGCGGATGCTCGTTCGCGAGCCGCCCCCAGGCGAGCGGCTCGCCGCCGAGCTCCGCCCCGAAGGACACGAGGTCGTCCTCGCTCCACGCGGCCCCCTCGCGGCGCACCGCTTCGAGGAGCGGCGCGTTGCCGGCGACCACGTTGACGTCACGGAGCGGCGGCGGCTGGTTGGGCGCCCGCACGGCCACGCGGCGCACGCTCAGGAGAGCTCGTCGAGCGCCCGGCGCGCGCGCTCGTGGACCTCGGCGCGCCGGCCTTCGACGCTCTGCGCGTCGACGTCCTGCGCCTTGTCGACGGGCGTCTGCCCCGCCTCGTCGGCGAGGCGGTCGGCCTCGAGGGCGCGGTGCTCGTCGAGCTTCGCGCGCAGGTCCGCGGCGGACGGCGACGGGGTGGAGCGCCCGCGGCGGCGCCACAGGGCGCGGACGCCGAGCCCGCCCGCGATCACCGCCAGCAACCGCTTCATCGAGCCATTTCCGTGCTCCGCCGATGATCTCTCGCGAGTCGCACGATTCGCGGCCGATGCTACACTGCCGCCGCTTCTCGCCACGCCCGTCGCGCCGTCACCCGAAGCGGCGCCCAGGAGGCGGGGCCGATTCAGTCCATGAGGAGGAGGGATTCGGGACCGTGAACCGCTACGAGATCATGCTCTTACTGGACCCCGAGCTCGCCGAGGAGCGGGCCGACGAGGTCATCCAGCGGGTCCGCGACGCCGTCGAGGCGAGCGGCGGCACCTGGGACGGCCACGAGCCGTGGGGCCGGCGTCGCCTGGCGTACGAGATCCAGCACAAGACCGACGCGATCTACCACCTGCTGCTGTTCTCGACCACGGCGGAGACGCTGGCCGAGATCGTGCGCGTCCTCAAGATCACCGACGGCGTCATGCGCCACCTGGCGGTCAACCGGGTCGAAGGCGGTCACACCAAGGCGCCCGCGCCCGTTGCGGTCGCGTCCGCTCCCGCCGATGACACCGACGGGGACGCGGAGTAGCCTGGGCTTCCCGACTGCGAGAGGAAGAGAGGACCCATGGCCAACATCAATCGCGTCGTGCTCGTCGGCAACCTGACCAAGGACCCGGAGCTGCGCCACACCCCGAGCGGCATGGCCGTCTGCGGCCTGCGCCTGGCCGTGAACACGCGCCGCAAGGACGGCGCCACCGGCCAGTGGATCGAGAAGCCCAACTACTTCGACGTCACCGTCTGGGGCAACCAGGGCGAGAACTGCGCGCAGTACCTCGCGAAGGGCCGGCCCGTCGCCATCGACGGCCGCCTCGAGTGGCGCGAGTGGGACGCGCAGGACGGCACCAAGCGGCAGGCGGTCGAGATCGTCGCCGACACGGTGCAGTTCCTGGGCGGTCGCGGCGAGGAGGGCGGCGGCGGCAACCAGTTCGTGCCCGCCGGCGCGGCCGGCTCCGGCGCCGACCCCGACTTCACGTCCGCCGACGACGACATCCCGTTCTAAGGAGAGACCCTTGGCAGCACCCAAGACCGATCGCAGGAAGCGCACCGCGCCGGCGGGAGCCGGGCGGCGCAAGTCCTGCTTCTTCTGCAAGTCGAAGGTCGACGAGGTCGACTACAAGAACGTCAACGAGCTCCGGCGCTACGTCTCGGAGAAGGGCAAGATCCGCTCCCGCCGCATCAGCGGCGCGTGCCGCCGCCACCAGCGGCAGGTCGCCGTCGCCGTGAAGCGGGCCCGCGAGATCGCCCTGCTCCCGTACGTCGCCGACAAGTAGCCCGCCATGGACGTCATCCTCAGAAGCGACGTGGAGAAGCTCGGGACGCGCGGCGAGGTCGTCAGCGTCGCCCGCGGCTACGCCCGCAACTACCTGCTGCCGCGCGGTCTCGCCGAGGTCGCGACGCCCGCGCTCGTCCGCGAGGTCGAGAAGCGCGACGCCAACCGGGCGCGCCAGGAGGCGAAGACGGTCGACGAGGCGCGTGCGATCGCGGCGCGCATCGAGGCGCTCGAGCTGCGCTTCGACATGAACGCCGGCCCGACCGGCGCGCTCTTCGGCTCGGTCACGGCGTCCAACGTCGCCGACCGGCTCTGGGACGACGAGAAGATCCGCGTCGACCGGCGCAAGGTCGGCGTCGACGCGATCAAGCGGGTCGGCCGGTTCACGGTGCCGGTCGAGGTGTTCGGCGACGTCGTCGCGCAGCTCAAGCTTGTCGTCGCCCCGGAAGGCCAGGAGCCGCCGGAGGAGACGCCGGAGCCCGAGGTCGAGGTCGAGGCGGCCGAGCCGGCTGTGCCGGCTGTGCCGGAGCTCGCGGCCGAGCCGGAGACGGACGTCGTCGAGGACGAGGCGTCGACCGGCGCCGAGCTCGACGACGAGACCGGGGCCGAGGTCTAGGAGGCCGGGGCGGCGCCAGCCGCCCGCGGACGTAGCCTGGGCCGCGATGGCCCGGGTCCACGTCTGCGCGGACTGCGGCGGCACCGGCGCCCGCACCTACGAGCGCGGGCGGCCGGTCGAGCGCTGCACCGCCTGCCGCGGGGCGGGCGTCGTCTTCGCCGACCCGGCGACGGCGGCGCGCGACGCGCGCGAGCTCGTGACGGCTCCCGCGCCCAGCCCGGAGCTCCTGGCGCTCGGCCCGGGCGGCGGCGTGCGCGCGCTCGCGGCCGCCCTCGAGCTGCTCGAGGAGCGGCTCGCAGCGGCCGAGGCGGAGCTCGCGCGGCGCCGCTGACGCCCGCGCGGGAAGTCCGCACGTTGCAGAAAATTCCGCACGCGCTGTTCTCGTCCGGACCTGTCGATGGCCCTGTGGACAGGTCTCCAACCGACCGTGGACAACAGCCGCAACCCGTGGAAGAATGGCGAACATGTGTTCGTGTCCCGTGCACAACTCCGGTGAAAACACGGCTTTCCCTGTGGATGGACCGCTCGTGTCCGCCGTTTCCGGCGCGGTTCTCCACAGGTGGCGGCCCGGAGCGTTTGTCGCGAGGATCGGGGCGACATGACGTCGGCCGCCGCCCAGGCACTCGCGACCGCACCGATCCCACCGCAGAACCTCGACGCCGAAGAGTCGGTGCTGGGCGCGATGCTCCTGTCGCCCGCCGCGATCGAGGCCGTGGTGGAGGTCGTCGACGCCGGCGACTTCTACCGCGAGAGCCACGGCACGATCTTCCGCTCGGCGCTGACCCTGTACGCGCGCGGCGAGCCGGTCGACGCGATCACGGTCGCCGACCAGCTCGAGAAGGACGGCGTGCTGGCCGAGGTCGGCGGCGTCGAGAAGATCCAGGAGCTCGCGTCGCTCGTCCCGGCGGCCGCGAACGCGGCGCACTACGCGCGGATCGTCCACGAGATGGCCACCCTGCGCGGGCTCATCCGCGTCGGCAACGAGATCACGCGGCTCGGCTTCGACCGGCCGGGCGAGATCGTCGAGCTGCTCGACCGCGCCGAGCAGGTGCTCTACGACCTGTCGCAGCACCGGGTCACCACGCAGTTCGCGCACATCGACGACCTGCTGAAGGACTCGTTCGAGCGGATCACCGCGCTCTACGAGGCCGGCTCCGACATCACCGGCACGCCGTCGGGCTACCGCGACCTCGACCGGCTGACCTCCGGCTTCCAGCCGGGCAACCTCATCATCGTCGCGGCGCGTCCGTCGATGGGCAAGTCGGCGCTCGCGCTGTGCATCGCGGCCAACGTCGCCGTCCGGCACGAGCTGCCGGTGGCGCTGTTCACGCTCGAGATGTCGAAGGCCGAGGTGACGCAGCGCCTGATGTGCTCGGAGGGCAAGGTCGAGTCGCAGCGGCTCCGCACCGGCAAGCTCGCCGCGGACGACTGGCCGCGTCTCACGGCCGCCTGCGACAAGCTCTCGAAGGCGCCGATCTACGTCGACGACACGGGCTCGATCACGATGATGGAGATCCGCTCGAAGCTGCGCCGGCTGAAGTCGCGCGAGCCGAAGCTCGGCCTCGTCGTCATCGACTATCTCCAGCTCATGACGAGCGGCACCACGGCCGAGAACCGCGTGCAGGAGGTGTCGCAGATCTCGCGCGCGCTCAAGGTGCTCGCGCGCGACCTCGACGTCCCGATCATGGCGCTGTCGCAGCTCTCCCGCGCCGTCGAGCAGCGGCAGGACAAGCGGCCGATCCTCTCCGACCTGCGCGAGTCCGGCTCCATCGAGCAGGACGCCGACCTCGTCATGTTCGTGTATCGCGACGAGTACTACAACCCGGAGGAGACCGACTCGGCCGGCATCGCCGAGCTGCTCCTCGCGAAGCACCGCAACGGGGCGACGGGCATGGAGAAGCTCGCCTTCCAGAAGCGGTACGCGAAGTTCTCCGACCTGGCGGCCGCGGCATGAGCACGACCACCGTCTGGCTCGGGCCGTCGGCGACGTCCTACGCCTGCCTCTGCGAGACGTGTCTCGAGACGGCGCGCACCGACGGCGCCCTCTTCTCCGACGCTCTGCGGCTGGCGAGCGTGCGCGGCGAGCTGGAGCCCGAGGCCCAGGTCGCGGTCGCGCGCTGCGCCGCCGGGCACGAGATCGTCCTGCGGCGCGTCGAGCGCCCGCCCCGCCTGACGCCACGCGACCAGAGGCAGTTGCAACTGACGTGATCGAGCGGCAGCACGTCTGGCTCGGCCCCGACGCGACGACGTTCGCGGAGCCGTGCGAGGCGTGTCTGCACACGCGCGAGTCGGTGGCGGCGCGCAACCTGATCGTCGAAGGGACGCTGCGGCGCGAAGCGGACGTCGGCTTCTGCACGTGCCGGCGCGGGCACCGGATCGTGGTGCGCCGCGTCGGACGGGCACTGGCCGGCGTCCGCTGATAGCCGTTCCGTCCTGACCGCGCTCCTCGTCGTCGTCGCGATCTCGTTCGCCTGGACGATCGGGTCGCACTACACCGGCGCCTGCATGGGGATGCCCTACGCGCTCGGCGCCGTCCGGGCGCGCACGGCGCTGGCGCTGATGGCGCCGCTGGCGCTCGCGGGCGCCGCGCTCGCGAGCACGAAGGTCGCCGGCACCGTCGGCCGCAACCTCATCGGCGCGACCCCCACCCGGCTCGGGGAGCTCGTGGTCGTCGCGGTCGCGTTCGCGGCCACGGCCGCGTTCAACCGGCTGCGCATCCCGACGTCGACGATCCAGATCCTGGTCGCGTCCGTCGTCGGCACGGCGGTCGCCGCCGCGGCCGGCGTCCGGTGGGAGACGATCGGGAAGCTCGCGCTCGTGTGGGTGCTCGCGCCGTTCGCCGCGGCGGCGCTCGGCTTCGCCGGCTCGAAGGCGCTCGGCGGCATCGGCGGCGGGTCGTCCCTCGGCGGCGCGCTCGTCGCGGTCGGCTGCCTCGCCAGCTTCACGATGGGCGCGAACGACGTCTCGAACGCGAGCGGCGCCCTCGTCGGCGCGGACGTCCTCGGCGCGCACGCGGCCGGTCTCGTGTGCGGCGCCGGGCTCGCCGCGGGCGTGCTGATCACGGGCCGCCCGCTGCTCGAGCGCGTCGCGTTCGACATCGTCGACGTCGACCGGACGACCGCCGCCGCGGCGCAGTTCGTGCAGGCCGCGGTCGTGCTCGTCGCCGTGTCCTTCGGGCTCTTCACCTCGCTCAACCAGGCCCTGGTCGGCGGCATGGCCGGTGCGGCGACCGCGCGCGGCCGCGAGGCGGTGCACACCTCGACGCTGCTGGCGATCGCGCGCGGCTGGGTGACGGGCCCGCCGGCCGCGTTCGCGCTGTCGCTGGGCGTCGCGCTTCTGGTTCGGGCCGGAGGGGGGTCGCTGGCCCACTAGACTTCGCCAACGTGCCCTCGACCGTGATCGTCGGGGCGCAGTGGGGCGACGAGGGCAAGGGCAAGATCGTCGACCTGCTCGCCCAGGAGTCGGACGTCGTGTGCCGCTACCAGGGCGGCCCCAACGCCGGGCACACGATCGTGGTCGGCGACGAGACCTGGAAGCTCCGGCAGATGCCGAGCGGCGTCGTCTCGGGCACGACGTCGGTGATCGGCGCGGGCTGCGTCGTCGACCCGCAGGTGTTCGTCGACGAGGTCGACCTGCTCGTCGAGCGCGGGATCGATCCCTCGATCGTGGTGCTCTCCGGCAACGCGCACCTGATCATGCCGTGGCACGTCGCCATCGACCAGGCGTCGGAGCGGCGCCTCGGCGAGCTGCAGATCGGCACCACCCGCCGGGGCATCGGGCCGGCGTACGCCGACAAGGCCTCGCGCATCGGCATCCGCGTCCAGGACGTGCTCGACCCGAAGATCCTGCGGCAGAAGATCGAGGTCGCGCTCGCCGAGAAGAACCTCTGGCTCGAGCGCATCTACGAGCACGAGCCGTTCGATCTCGAGGAGGTGTGGCAGCGCACGGCCGGCTACGCCGACCGGCTGGCGCCGTTCGTCGGCGACACGTCGCTGCTCGTCGACGACGCCCTGCGCGCGGGCAAGGAGGTGCTGTTCGAGGGGGCACAGGCGACGATGCTCGACCTCGACCACGGCACCTATCCCTTCGTCACGTCGTCCAACCCGGTCGCCTCCGGCGCTGCCACCGGCGTCGGCATCGGCCCGACGCGCATCGACCGCGTGCTCGGCGTGAGCAAGGCGTACGTCACCCGCGTCGGCGCCGGCCCGTTCCCGTCGGAGATCGAAGGCCCGAACCAGGCCCGGCTGCGCGAGCTGGGCGGCGAGTTCGGGACGGTCACGGGCCGCGAGCGCCGCTGCGGCTGGCTCGACCTGGTCGCGCTCCGCTACGCCGTCCGCGTCAACGGCATCACGTCGCTCGCCCTCACGAAGCTCGACGTGCTCTCCGACTTCGCCGAGCTGCCCGTGTGCGTGCGCTACCGCCTCCGCGACGGCAGCGAGACGGTGCATTTCCCGGCGCACCAGTCCGACTTCCACCACGCCGAGCCGATCTGGGAGACCCTCCCCGGCTGGCAGCGGCCGCTCGACGCGGCCTCGACCGTGGACGAGCTGCCCGACGAGGCGCGGGCGTATGTCTCCTTCGTCGCGCGCGAGCTGGAGGTCCCGATCGAGCTCGTCGGGGTCGGCGCCGCCCGCGAGCGCGTGCTGGCCTGAGCACCCTCGCCGTCACCGGCCAGGGGTGGGTCGGCGTCGTCGTCGGCGTCTCGATCTTCGGCCCGCTGATCGTGACCATCGTCATCGCGTGGTTCTTCCTGCGCGGCGCGAAGGACGACCCGGACGCGGCGCGGCTCAAGCAGGCGCAGGCCGACTACGAGCGCGCGCAGCGCGAGCGCTCGTAGTCGGACCGGCGGCGGGCTCGCGACGGCCTCCGTCACGGCGCGCCCGCGAGCAGGTGCGTCAGCTCGTCGGGCGTGTCGGCGTCGGCCACGAGCGCCGGGTCGACGTCGACGCGCGCGATGTCGAGCTCGGCGGCCGCGTCCCTGAGCCCATAGTCGCCGGCGGCGAACCGCCGCTCGAGGAGCGGGAGGACGCGCGTCGACCAGGCTCCGGGGAGCGGCTCGCCGGCGGCGAAGGCGGCGTCGCGACAGGCGTCGCCGAGCAGCCGCAGGAGCTCGGCGGTCGCCAGCGGACAGTCGACAGGCAGGAAGACGACGGTGTCGTGCGCCGCCGCCCGCAGGCCCGCGAGGACGCCCGCGACGGGCACGCGGACCGGCGTCCCGTCGTCGACGAGCGGGAACGGCAGGTCGAGCTCTCCCGCCTTGCCGACGGCGAGCCGCTCGTCGCACGCGTCGCCGAGCAGGCGCCAGCCGCGCTCGGCGAGCGTCTCCTCCCCGGCGCGGGCGAGCGCCTTCGGCGTGCCGAACCGGCGACTCGCGCCGCCCACGAGCAGGACGCCCGTCAGAGGTCGGCGGCGACCCGCCACGGCTGGGTGTAGACGTTCAGCCGCCCGCCCCGCGCGAAGCCGCAGAGGGTCAGCCGCCGGTCGTGGCCCAGCTCGACGGCAAGCGACGATGGCGCGCCGACCGCGACGACGATCGGGCAGCCCGCCACCGCCGCCTTCTGCACGAGCTCGAACGAGAGCCGTCCGCTGACGCAGACGACGTGCCGCGCGAGCGGCAGGAGCCGGGCGCCGAACGCCCATCCGACCACCTTGTCGAAGGCGTTGTGCCGTCCCACGTCCTCGCGGGCGCACAGCAGCTCGCCACGCTCGTCGAACAGCCCCGTGGCGTGCAGGCCCCCGGTCGACGCGAACACCGCCTGCGCGGCGCGCAGCCGGTCCGGCAGGGCGGCGAGGAGCGACGCGGGCAGGATCAGGTCGCTCGCCACCTCCGGCGCGTCGACGGCGACCGCGTCCAGCGCTCCCTTGCCGCACACGCCGCACGACGACGTCGTGTAGAAGCTCCGGCGCAGGCGCTCGGGATCGAAGCCGTCAGCCTCGAGCTCGACGGCGTTGGCCGCGAGGTCGTCCGGCAGCCGGGCGCCCGTCGGCCGGAGCCCCTCCGACAGCGCGAATCCGAGCGCCAGCTCCTCGTCGTGGCCGGGCGTCCGCATCGTCACGGCCACGGGCTCCCCGCCGATCCTGATCTCGAGCGGCTCCTCGACGGCCACGGCGTCGTGGGCCGGGCCGCCGGGAAGTCGCACGACCTCGACGCGCGCAGTCGCGTACGGCGGCGCCTTCACGTCGAAGACGCTACTCCTCTAGGCAGGCGACTCGCGCGTCGGCCCGGCGTCGCGCAGCAGCTCGTAGAGGTTCCGGTAGCCGTTCACCGCGGCCGCGATGTCGCCTGGGTCGACGCTCTCGCCGCTGTCGACCAGCCGCGTGACGCGACGCGCCTCCTCGAACTCGCGGACGGTCTCCGGCTCGCTCAGGTCCTCGCCCTCGCGCTCCTGCAGCTCGAGGCCGCGCGCCTCCATCATCCGCGCGACCAGGTCGTCGAGCTCCGACAGCGACTCGGCCGGCAACTCCTGGACGTCCGGCTCGAGCTGCTCCCACTCGGTCTCCCAGTCGTATTCGTCGATGCCCGGCTCTTCCATGCGCCACGTCTGCCGCGACCCGAGGCTCCTCAAACCAGGGGCCGTCAAACCCCGGAAGTAGACTCGCCGCGTGAAGGTGCTCCTCGTGGGCTCGGGCGCGCGCGAGCACGCGCTGGCCTGGCGGCTGGTCCAGAGCACGCGCCTGACGGAGCTGCACGCCGCGCCCGGCAACCCGGGCATCGCGTCGTGCGCGACCTGCCATCCCGTGCGGGCCGACGACGGCGACGGCCTGCTCGACCTCGCCCGCACGCTTGCGGTCGACCTGGTCGTCGTCGGCCCGGAGGCGCCGCTCGTGGCCGGCATCGCGGACGCGCTGCGCCACAACGGCGTCGCCGTCTTCGGCCCGGGGGCGGAGGCCGCGCGAATCGAGGGCTCGAAGAGCTTCGCGAAGGAGGTGTTGCTCGCCGCGGGTGTGCCGACCGCGTCCGAGCTGGCCCGTCCGGTGCCTCCGTGCGTGATCAAGGCCGACGGGCTCGCCGCGGGCAAGGGCGTGTTCGTCTGCACGACGGAGGAGGACGTGAAGCACGGGCTGCGCGAGGCCGCGACCCTCGGCGGGCCGGTCGTCGTCGAGCAGCTGCTGGCCGGGCCGGAGGTGTCGCTCTTCGCGCTCTGCGACGGGCAGAACGTCGTGCCCCTCGGCGCGGCGCAGGACTTCAAGCGGATCGGCGACGGGGACGAGGGGCCCAACACGGGCGGCATGGGCGCGTACGCTCCGCTCACCTGGCTGGACGGAGCCGACGACCTCGTCGACCGCGTCCATCGTCCCGTGGTCGAGGAGCTCGCGCGGCGCGGCATGCCGTTCGTCGGCTGCCTCTTCGCCGGGCTGATGCTGACCGAGGACGGGCCGAAGGTGCTCGAGTTCAACGCCCGCTTCGGCGACCCCGAGACGCAGGTGCTGATGCCGCGGCTCCGCGGCGACCTGCTCGAGGCCCTCGCCGCCGCGGCGAGCGGCGACCTCGGCGGCGTCCCCGTCCCTACCGCGGAAGGCGCCGCGGTCACCGTCGTCCTCGCCGGCCCGGAGTACCCGGCGCGCAGCGACTACGTCGGCGCGCCGATCGAGGGCATCGCCGAGGCCGAGGCGAGCGGGGCGCACGTCTTCCACGGCGGCACCGCCCGCCAGGACGGCCGCCTGGTCACGAACGGCGGCCGCATCCTCTCGGTCACCGGCGTCGGCGGGGACGTGTCCACCGCCCGGGGCCATGCGTACGCTGCCGTCGACATGATCTCGTTCGCCGGCGCCCGGTTCCGCCACGACATCGCCGCGACGCGTGGCTGACGTCGCCGTCGGCGTCCTTGTCGGCTCCGAGTCCGACCGCGAGCGGATGCAGCCCGCGCTGGACGAGCTGGACGCGCGCGGCATCGGCTGGGAGCTCGAGGTGCGCTCGGCGCACCGGAGCCCCGACGCGGTGGCCGAATACGCGAAGACCGCCGCCTCGCGCGGGGTGAAGGTGCTGATCTGCGGCGCCGGCCTCGCGGCGGCGCTGCCGGGCGTAGTGGCCGCGCACACGGAGCTGCCGGTGATCGGCGTCCCGCTTCGCTCGTCGAAGTCGGTCCTCGACGGGCTGGACGCGCTCCTCTCGATCGTCCAGATGCCGCCCGGGGTGCCCGTGGCGACGGTGGGCGTCGACAACGCGAAGAACGCAGCCGTGCTCGCGGCGCGCATCCTGGCCTTGCTCTAGCTCCTCGGCGTAACGGTGACGGGGGACGAACTCCCGTACCTTGTCCATCGCTCAACGCTGCTTGCGACGTGCGAACCGGCTCCGGGCGATGGTCCAGGTGCGAGGGTGACACGAACCGCCGTGGGCCGCCCACGATCTCGTCCCGGCGCTAGCGCCTGCGGTGGCGCAGCGCCCGCGCGGCGGCCCGTCGATCCGCAGCCCGCGCGCGCATCCGCTCTTCCCTGCCGATCCCGCGCGGCTGGTTCGCTGCGCCGACCGTGCCGCAGCGGAGCGCGCCGACGTCGCACTGCGTGACGAGCGAGGCGAGGACGGCCGGATCCCACGCGTTGATCACGTCCGCGTGGGCGGTCGTGATGCTGTCGGGACGGGTGTTGGCCGCCGGCCCCATCGACAGCGTCAGGCCGTCGCCCGTCGAGATCGGGTACCGGACGTGCACCGAGAGCTGCGGGATCGCGACGGGGTATCCCGCCGGGCAGCGCCGGTGGACGGCGTAGGCGACGTTCTTCTGGTCGGCGCCGGCGAGCGTGTGCCCGTCCCAGCAGTCGGGGAAGACGAGGCTGAGCACGAGCTGGGTGCCGGCGGGGCAGCGCGTCGGCGGCAGGGCCGTCCTGGCGACGTCGGCCCTCGCCCCGCAGTTCCAGTAGGCGACCGACGTCGGCTGGGGCGTCATCGCGGTCTCGTTGCCGGCGATCATCTGGAGCCCCGGCGGCAGCGGCTGGATGGAGGCTGCGGGCCGCCCCGCGGTGCGGTAGTAGATCGCCATCGACGACGGGACGACGCGGACGCCGTGCTGGTACAGGGCGGGCGTCCAGTACGCGGAGGTGTCGCCGGGGGCAAGGCAGGAGGTGGTGCCCGCGGCCCGCAACGTCGCCGCCGTCGACGAGGCGGAGGTGGTCGTGTTCCCGAAGAAGTCGTGGACCATCGACTCCCCGGCCATGCCGGGCATGAGAATCGGATCGTCGGGCCGGGTGTGGGGGAGCGTGCAGTGGCTGCGGAAGAAGCCGCCCGTCGGAGGCGCCGGGACGACCTGCCGCGACCCGCCGCCTCCGCCGGCCGTCGCCGCGGCGACGGCGACGAGCGCGCAGGCGCCGATCGCGATTCCCAGCAGCGCGTCCACCAGCACCCTCCGCACGGCACCCTCCCTCGCTCGCGTCCCCCTACGCCGCCACTCTGCCCCGAGCCGCTCCGGGTCGCGTAAAGCGCACGTACGGCGTCGGTAAAACGCGCCGCCGGGCGCCGGCGGGCACCCCGTCTACACTGGTCGAGGTGATCGCCCGCTACTCCCGCCCCGCCATGTCGCGGATCTGGTCGGAGGAGGGCAAGCTGGCGCGCTGGCTCGAGGTGGAGCTGGCCGCGACCGACGCGTGGGCCGAGCTCGGCGTCGTTCCCGCCGCCGACGCCGCCGCCATCCGCGCGCACGCCGTACCCCCGACGCCGGAGCGCGTCGCCGAGATCGAGCAGACGACCGACCACGACCTCGCGGCGTTCGTCGACGCGGTCGCGGAGCAGCTCGGTCCCGAGGGCCGCTGGGTGCACTACGGCCTGACCTCGTCCGACGTCCTCGACACCGCGCTCGCCCTGCAGGTCCGCGATGCCGGCGCGCTCGTGCTCGAGGGCGTCGACCGCGCCCTGCGGGCGGTGGTGCGGCGCGCGGACGAGCATCGGCGGACGATCTGCATCGGCCGCTCCCACGGCATCCATGCCGAGCCGACGACGTTCGGCTGGAAGCTGGCCGGCTGGGCGTTCGAGCTCGACCGGACGCGGGCGCGGCTCGAGCGCGCACTCGAGGCCTGTCGCGTCGGCCAGTTCTCCGGGACGGTCGGAACCTACGCCGCGATCGATCCCGAGGTGGAACGGCTCGCGTGCGACCGGCTCGGCCTCGAGCCGGAGCCGGTCTCGACGCAGGTGATCGCCCGCGACCGCCACGCCGAGCTCCTGTCGGCGCTCGCGCTGTGCGGGTCGTCGCTCGACCGGTTCGCGACGGAGATCCGCCACCTGGCGCGCACCGAGGTGCGCGAGGTCGAGGAGCCGTTCCGCGCCGGCATGAAGGGCTCGTCGGCGATGCCGCACAAGCGAAATCCGAAGGTGGCGGAACGCATCTCGGGGCTCGCCCGCATCGTGCGCAGCGCCGCCCTCGTCGGCTTCGAGAACGTGCCGCTGTGGCACGAGCGCGACATCTCGCACTCCTCCGCGGAACGGGTCGTCCTCCCCGACGCG
>DASZWI010000010.1:0-17967 GCA_035546715.1 Gaiellaceae bacterium
GAGGCGGAGCTCGCCCCAGAGGCGCTCCACCACCGCGAGCTGCTTCGCCGCCTCGCCTGCGGGCAGCTCGTGCGTCGAGGCGAGCCGGTCGCCGAGCGCCTCCTGCGCGCGAGGGCCGTGGATGCCCATCACCGTCGAGTCGGCCACGAGCGCGACGGGCCCGTCGCCGGGCACCAGCTCGCCGAGCCGGTCCAGGGCGCCGAGCTCGTAGTGGATGCCGGCCGCGGCGAGCACGGCGCCGTCGAGGTCGTCCGAGCCAACCGTCGCCGCGGCGACGCTGCGGTAGGCGTCCTCGCGCCGCGCGTAGAGCGCCCGGAACGCCGACTCGTCCTGCGCCAGCGGCCGGTCGGTCGTGCGGCAGCGGGTCCAGGCCGTCTCCACGTCGACGTCGACGAGGAGCGTGAAGGCCTCCTGCTCGAAGAGCGCGCGGTTGTCGGGGAACGCGGCCGCGCCGCCGCCGGTGTCGACGACGAGCGGGTGCCGCCGCTCGAGCAGCTCGCCCAGCATCCCCGCCTCGACGGCCCGGAACGCCGCCTCGCCGCGCGCCGCGAACAGCTCGGGAATCGTCGTCTCGAGCCGCGCCTCGATCTCCTCGTCCACGTTCACGACGGGACGCGCGAGCGCGTCGCCGAGCTTCCCGGCGAGTGTCGTCTTCCCCGCGCCCATGAACCCGACCAGGGCGACGTGCCGGCCGAGCGCGTGGGTGACTACTGCCACCGGATGCGCTCCACGTACGCGCGGTGCGCGGCCGTGAAGTCGCCGATCGCGTCGCCGCCGAACTTGTCGAGCGCGAGCACCGCCAGCTCCCAGGCGACGGCCGCCTCGGCGACGACGGCGAGCGCCTCGACCGCGGCGACGTCCGAGCGCTCGACGAGGGCGGTCGCCTCCTCGCCCGTCGCGAGGTCGACCGAGCGGAGCGGCTTCATCAGCGTCGGCAGCGGCTTCATCGCGGCGCGGACGACAATCTCCTCGCCGTTCGAGATGCCGGCCTCCATGCCGCCCGCGTGGTTCGTGTCGCGCCGCCGGTCGGTGCGGATCTCGTCGTGCGCCTCCGAGCCGAGCAGGCCCGCGAGCGCGAACCCGTCGCCGACCTCCACGCCCTTCACCGCCTGGATGCCCATCAGCGCCGCCGCGAGGCGCGCGTCGAGCCGGTCGGAGCGCTCGGCGTACGTGCCGAGCCCCGGCGGCACGCCCGTGGCCCGCACCTCGACGATCCCGCCGACGGTGTCGCGCGCCTTCCGAGCCTCGTCGATGCGCTCGCGCAGGCGTTCCTCGTCGACGGTCGAGCCCTGCACGGCGACCCCGATCGTCGCGAGCAGCGCCTTGGCCACGCCGCCCGCCGCGACGTGCACCGCCGTGTGCCGGGCCGACGCACGCTCGAGCGAGTTCCGGACGTCGTCGTGGTCGTACTTCAGGACGCCGGGAAGGTCGGCGTGGCCGGGCCGCGGCAGCGTGACGGGCTTCGTCCCCTTGCCCTGCGGCTCGCCCTCCGGGGGCCAGGGGCTCATCCCCCACGTCCAGTTCTTGTGGTCGCGGTTCGGCACCATCAGCGCGAGCGGCGTGCCGAGCGTGCGGCCGTGGCGGAGACCGGCGAGCACCTCGACGCGATCCTGCTCGATCTGCTGCCTGGGCGACCGCCCGTAGCCCTCCTGCCGCCGCTTCAGGTCGGCGTCGATCGCGTCGCGCTCCAGCTGCAGCCCGGCGGGCAGGCCGGTGAGGATCGCGACCAGAGCCGGACCGTGGGATTCCCCCGCTGTTGCCAGGCGAAGCGCCATGGCCGACAACGCTACCCGCGAACGGCGGCGCGCATCGCGTCGAGAGACGGCTCGACGCCGGTCCAGATGCGAAACGACGCGGCGCCCTGGCGGACGAGCGCCTCGAGCCCGTCGACCACGGCGCAGCCGGCGGCCCGCGCCGCCGCGACGAGCGCCGTCTCCTCCGGGCCGTACGCGAGGTCGACGACCGTCATCGCCGGATCGAGGTCGACGAGCACCTCGTCGCGGACCGGCGTCGCGTTGACGACCAGGTCGCAGCCGGTCGCGTCCGGCGGCCAGTCGCCGCTGCGCGTGAAGACGCGCGTGTCCTCGGGCAGCGTCGGCAGGAGCGCGCGCGCCGCGCCCCCGGCGCCGAGCACGCAGGCGCGGCGCGCCTCGATCCCGGCCAGGATCTCCTTGTCGGTGTTGAAGCCGCGCACGCGGCCGTCGGCGAAGACGAGGGTGTTCACGGCGTCGCCCTCGGCCTCGTCGCAGGCGGCGACCACGGCCTGCTTGTGCGGGATCGTCACGTTGGCCCCGGCGAAGCCGAGCGTCCGCAGCGCGCCGACGGCCGCGACCACGTCGTCGACGTCGATCGCCGTGTAGCGCCAGTTCAGGCCGGCGGCGGCGAAGGCCGCGTTCTGCATCGCCGGCGAGCGCGAGTGCGCGACCGGATGCCCGAGCAGGGCGACGTTGACCGGCTCGCGCACCGTCAGCACCCGTAGCCGTGCTGGCACTCGTACTGCTGGAACGCCGACGCGGAGGCCGTGAAGAAGTGGTGCACGTGGTCGGGCTTCCGGACGAAGTACAGGTAGTCGACCCTGGCCGGGTTCGCCGCCGCCTTCAGCGCCGCCATCCCCGGGTTCGCGATCGGCGTCGGCGGCAGCCCGGTGCGGTTGCGCGTGTTGTACGGGCTCGAGCTGTGGAGCTGCGACTCGAGGATCGACTTCGTCGCCGGGATGTGCAGGCCGTAGCGGAGCGTCGCGTCGATGCCGAGCGCCATCTGCGCGTGCAGGCGGTTGTAGATGACGGCGGCGATCAGCCTGCGCTCCGAGGGCGCCTCGGCCTCCTTCTCGACCATCGAGGCGATCGTCAGCACGTCGTAGTCGGTCAGGTTCTTCGAGCGCGCGTAGCGCAGGTCGAGCGTCTCCCAGTTGCGGCAGAACGCCTGGAGCTGGTCCGCCACCAGCTCCTTCGAGGTCGTGCCCGCCACGAACTCGTACGTCGCCGGGAACAGGAAGCCCTCGAGGTCGGTGTGCTTCTTCGGCGTGACGCACGGCACGGTCGCCTTGCGCGTGGCCTTCTCGTACGCCGACTCCTTCAGCGCGACCGGGCCGCCGGACTTGCGCGCGGCGATCTGCGCGACATCGCGGACGCGCTTCGCCATGTCGGCGCGGGTGAAGCCCTCCGGGAAGACGATCCGGAACGTCTCGGGCGGCGCCGGCGGCGGCAGGACGTGGTGCCGGTGGATGTGCGGCCGCGCGATCACGACGGCGACGACCACCGCGACGACGACGCCGGCGAGCGCGGCGAGCGCGCCGAGGCGCCGGCGGCGGATCTGGCCGGGCGTCGCCCGCGGGCGACGGGGCCGCTCCGGCGGGGTCAGGGGCTCTCGGTCCGCCACCGCAGCCAGTCCTGGAGGAGATGCGCGGCCGCCCGCGCGTCGTCGCCGCCGGCCAGCACCGACGTGAACCGCTCGTCGTACGTCTCGACGGGGACGTCGAGCGCGTCCCGGAGGCGCTCGACGAACGCCTCGGTCTCGCGCGCCTGCGCGCCGTGCTCGCCGCGCAGGGTCAGCGGCAGGCCCACGACGACGACGTCGGGCGCCTCGGCGTCGATCACGGCGAGCAGATCGCGGAAGCCCTGGTCGGTTGCGGCGCGGCGGACGACGTCGACCGGGCGGGCGAGCGTGCCGGTCGGGTCGGAGACCGCGACGCCGGTGCGCGCCGAGCCGAAGTCCAGCGCGAGCGCCTTGAGCCCGCCGCTCAGGCGCCGAGCCCCGTGACGATCGCCTGGCGCGCGGCCTCGATCGCCGCGGGCAGCTGGGCGGCGTCCTTGCCGCCCGCGCGCGCCATGGTCGGACGTCCGCCCCCGCCCCCGCCGACGAGCGCGGCCGCGGCGCGGATCACGTCGTTCGCGCTGACACGCTCGGCGACGGCCGCGTCGAAGTTCGCGACGAGGCTCACCGAGCCGTTGCCCGCCGAGCCGAGCACGACCGCCGCCGGCGCGTGCTGCTGCTTCAGCCGGTCGGAGAGCTCGAGCAGCGCGTCGGCCGCGACGCCGTCGACCACCTGCGCGATGACGTTGGCGTCGCCGACGCGCTCGACCTCGGCGTCGACCTGCACCGCCTGCTCGGCCTTCTTCGGCCGCTTCGCCTCGCGGCGCAGCTGCTCCAGCTCGGCGCGCACGGCCTCGAGCTCGCGCGAGCGGCCCTCGAGCTCGGTCCACGCCTCGCCCGCGGTGACGGCCTCGATCCTGCGGGCGCCGGAGCCGACGGAGCCCTCGCTCGTGATCACGAAGGGCCCGATCTCGGCGGTCGAGCGGACGTGCGTGCCGCCGCAGAGCTCGCGCGAGAAGCCGTCGATCTCCACCACCCGCACCTCGTCCCCGTACTTCTCGCCGAACAGCATCATCGCGCCGAGCTTGCGCGCCTCCTCGATCGGCGTCACGAAGGTCCGCACGGGGATCGCCTCGAACACCTTCTCGTTGACGATCCGCTCCACGCGCGCCCGCTCCTCGGGCGTGAGCGCCTGGGGATGCGTGAAGTCGAACCGCAGCTTGTCGGGACGCACGGCCGAGCCGGCCTGGTGCACGTGGTCGCCGAGCACCTCGCGCAGGGCGGCGTGCAGGAGGTGGGTGGCGGTGTGGTTCGCCATCGTCGGGAACCGGACGCCCCACGCAACGGTGGCGCGGACGCGGTCGCCCGCGGCGAAGCCCGAGCCCTCGAAGACGAGCACCTGGTCGTCGCCGAAGCGGTAGGCGGCCTTCAGGACGGCCGTCGCGCCGGTGTCCTCGCGGACGAGCTCGCCGGCGTCGGTCACCTGCCCGCCGCTCTCGGCGTAGAAGGGGGACTCGCGCAGCTTGCAGAGGAAGGTCCCGTCGCCGAGCTCCTCGAGCGCGCCGATCTGGGTCAGCGCCTCGGTCTTCTCGTAGCCGACGAACTCGCTCTGGAAGCCCGCCGTCGCCGCGAAGTCGGCGGCTCGCTGCAGGTCGGTCTTCTCGCCGCCGGCGCGGGAGATCTCGCGGTGCTCCTCCATCAGCGTGCGGAACCCGTCCACGTCGACCGCCTGGCCGCGCTCCTCGGCGAGCTCCTGGGTGAGCTCGATCGGGAAGCCATAGGTCGTCGCGAGCTTGAACGCGGCCTGCGCGTCGATCCCGCCGCCCGCCGCGAGCTCCTCGAACTCCTTCGAGCCGCGGGCGAGCGTCTCCGAGAAGCGCTCCTCCTCGAGCTTCACGGCCCGCTCGATCTCGGCGGCGTGCTCCTTCAGCTCCGGGTACGCGTCGCCCATCTGCTCGACGACGACGGCGGGCACCCGGTAGACGCCGTCGAGGCCGATGCGGCGCGCCTGCTCGA
This sequence comes from Gaiellaceae bacterium, assembly GCA_035546715.1. Classification (GTDB taxonomy): domain Bacteria; phylum Actinomycetota; class Thermoleophilia; order Gaiellales; family Gaiellaceae; genus PALSA-600. Next base: position 5,329 of record DASZWI010000010.1, read on the forward strand.
TCGCGCGGCGAAGCAGCCGGCGGCAGATGTACGCGCGGCCCTCGTTGCCCGGCAGGACCCCCTCCGCGATCAGGAAGCTGACCGCGCGCGCGTGGTCGGCGATCACGCGGTGGGCCTTCGTCGCCGCCTCGCTGTCGCGGTAGCCGACGCCCGACTCGGCCTCGATCCAGTCCATGATCACCCGGAAGCCGTCGGTGTCGAAGTTCGAGCCGACGTCCTGGAGCGCGCACGCGGTGCGCTCGACGCCCATGCCCGTGTCGACGTTCTGGGCGGGGAGCCGGTCGAGCACGTTGCCCGGCTTCAGGTCGTACTCCATGAAGACGAGGTTGTAGATCTCGAGGTAGCGGTCGCAGTGGCCGGGGCCGCAGCTCGGATCGCCGCAGGCGTGCTGCTCGCCGCGGTCGTAGAAGATCTCGGAGCACTGGCCGCAGGGGCCGGTCTCCGCGGCCTTCCAGAAGTTGTCCGAGCCGAGGCGGACGATCCGCTCGGCCGGGATGCCGACGCGCTTCCACGCCGCGATCGCCACGGCGTCCTCGTCCAGCTCGAGGACGGGGTCGCCCTCGTGGACGGTCGCCCAGAGGCGGCTCGGGTCGAGCCGGAGCACGCGGGTGACCCACTCCCAGGCGTAGTCGACAGCCTCGTCCTTGAAGTAGTCGCCGAACGAGAAGTTGCCCATCATCTCGAAGAAGGAGTTGTGCCGGTCGGTGCGCCCGACGTCCTCGAGATCGGTGTCCTTCCCCCCGGCGCGCAGGCACTTCTGGACGGACACGACCCGGCTGCCGGGCGGCTCCTTCGTGCGCAGGAAGTACGGCTTCAGCGGCTGCATCCCCGCGACGATGAAGAGGGTCGACGGGTCGTCCGGCGGCGGGATCAGCGAGTGCGAGGGCAGCCGCAGGTGCCCCTTCTCCTCGAAGAAGGCCTGGAACGCCTCGCGCAGCTCGTTCGTCGTCAGCACGGCGGACAGTGTACGGAGGGACGCCTGCTCGCTTGCCGGCCGCATCCGCGGCCGCGAGCCGGCAAGGCGGCTCGTCTCACCCTCGCCACCGGCACGCCCAGCCGGTGCAGCTCGGCGGGCGGGTCAGCTGGCGCCGTGCGGGAGCTCGTCGGCGGCGATCTCCTCGCGGATCTTCTCGAGCGCGCGGCGGATCAGGCGCGAGACGTGCATCTGCGAGATGCCCACCTGCTGGGCGATCTGCGACTGCGTCAGGCCCTCGAAGAAGCGCAGGTGGAGGATCCACCGCTCGCGGTCGTCGAGCGCCTTGAAGCCCGGCGCCAGCACGGCGCGGTCCTCCGAGACCTCGTACTGGTGCTCGATCTCGCCGAGCGACTCGAGCGGGTCGAGCTCCTCCCCGTCGTCCGAGCCGGACGAGCCCTGGGAGAGCGAGAGGGACGAGTACGCGCGCCCGGACTCGAGCGCCTCCAGCACCTCCTCCTCCTCGACCCCGGCGGCCTTCGCAAGCTCGGGGATCGTCGGCGACCGGCTCAGCTGCACGGTGAGCTGCTCGATCAGCTTCGACAGCTGGACGTTCAGCTCCTGGAGGCCGCGCGGGACGCGCACCGACCAGCCGCGGTCGCGGAAGTGGCGCTTGATCTCGCCGATGATGTTCGGCGTCGCGTACGTGGTCAGCTCCACGCCCCGGTTCAGGTCGAACCGGTCGATCGCCTTGATCAGCCCGATCGCGCCGATCTGGACGAGGTCGTCCAGCTGCTCGCCGCGGTAGCTGTAGCGCCGCGCGAGCGACCGGACGAGCGACATGTACTGCTCGATGAGCTGCTCGCGCGCCTGCAGGTCGCCGTGCTCGTGGTAGCGGCGCAGGAGCGCCTTGTCGTTCTCACCCATCGTCACCGCCCGTCGCCGTGACCTTCTTCGTGAGGACGACGCTGTCGCCCTCGACGAGCACGTCGTCGACCGTGGAGTCGAGGACGCGACGGAGGTCGATCACCTCGCCGCCGTCGCGCTCGAGCTCGTCGAGGATCCAGTTCGCGAGCGGCCCGACCCGTGTCTCGAGCTCGTGGTCGCGGAGCGACATCGTCACGGTGAGATCGCCTGCGACGTCGTCGTCCTCGTCGATGCGGTCGAACAGCGAGTCGAGCGCGAGCTGGAGGTCCTCCAGGTTCTCGACCGTCAGGTCGAGCCGCACGGCGAGCCCGCTCAGGACGAGGTGCGCGACGCGGTCGAACCCCGGCTCACGCGGGATCGAGAGCGTGATCCGGTCAGCCACGGGCGGCGCGCAGCTCCTCGTCGAGATCCCGCTCGCGGCGTGCAGCGGCGGCCTTGCCCTCCGCCACCGCGTCGCGCCAGCTGCGACGGGTGCGGAACGAGGCCCAGCCGTGCGACAGCCCCGCGCCGAGGCCGGCGGCCTTCTGGACGGGGCGCTTCACGGCGAAGCTGACCGAACGGACGGCCTGGTCGACGGCGTCGACCGCGTCGACGGCGCTCGTGGTGGCTTCGTCCAGCTTGTCCAGCTGCGCGTTCACCCTGTCGACCGAGCCTCCCACCTTGTTGATCACGGGCAGAACCTCACGTTCCGCTCCCCGAATCAACGAAGAAAGCCTGTCGAAGGTTACGGCTAGCCGCAGAAAAGCCCAGCCGAGCCCGAGGCCGACGGCCACGAGGAACACGGCGAGCGCGAGGTAGGCGAGATCTCCGAACGAGAAGGCGACCATCTCCGCAGACTAGTCCGTTCCCGCGGACGTCACGAGTCCGGACCCGACCACGACCTCGCCGTCGTACAGAACCGCGGCCTGCCCGCGCGCGACGCCGTAGGCCGGCTCGTCGAGACGGACCCGGAAGCCGCGCGCCGTCGGCTCCACGCGTCCGCGCACCGCCGGCGACCGGTACCGGAGCTTCACCTCCACCCGCTCCACCGGCGCGAACAGCCGCCCGCGCGCCGCCACGCGGGTCCGGGCGAGCGACGCGCGCGGGCCCACGGTCACGGTGTTGGAGCGGGGATCGACGTCGAGCGCGTACAGCGTCTCGGGGCCGCCGACGCCGAGGCCCCGCCGCTGGCCGGGCGTGAACCGCCAGTAGCCGTCGTGCCGGCCCACCTCCGTCCCGCGCTCGTCGACCAGTGCGCCCGAGCGCGCGGGCAGCCCGTGGCGGCCGAGGAACGCCCGGTAGTCGTCGCCGGCGAGGAAGCACGCCTCCTGGCTCTCCGCCCGGTGCGCCGCGTCGAGCCCGGCCGCGGCCGCCTGGGCGCGCGTCTCGGCCTTCGTCTGCTCGCCGAGCGGGAACCACAGCCGCGCGAGGCTGCGCGGGTCGAGCGTCGCCAGCATGTAGCTCTGGTCCTTGTCCGCGTCGACCGCGCGCGCGAGCAGGAGCCGCCCGTCGCGCTCGACGATGCGGGCGTAGTGGCCGGTCGCGAGGCGGGCGGCGCCGACCCGCCGCGCGAAGGCGAGCAGCTCGCCGAAGCGGAACGCGCCGTTGCAGCGCGTGCACGGGTTCGGCGTCTCGCCGCGCTCGTAGCCGCGGACGAACGGCGTGACGACCGCGCGCCGGAACGCCTCGCGCAGGTCGAGGGTGACGTGCGGCAGGCCGGCGCGGTGGCACGCCGCCCGGGCGGCGAGCACCGCCGACGGCGAGCAGCACGCCCGCTCGGCGCTGGGCCCGCCGGGATCGAGCCAGAGCCGCAGCGTCACGCCGACCGCATGCGGGCCGGCGCGGAGGAGCGCGACGGCGCTGTCGACCCCGCCGCTGAGCGCGACCGCGATCCGCCGCGGATCCGGCCGCGCGCGCAGAGCCGGCCCGATGGCGTTCGCCAGCGCGTCCACGGGCAGCGTCTCCCCGCCGACCGCGGCGGCCTCGAGCAGGGTCAGACCGCGGACGTCCTCGGCCAGGCCCGGCGCGTCGGCGTCCACGATGCGGTCGCCGTCGACCCTGAGCCGGACGAGCGCCCAGTCCTCCCCCCGTGCGGAGTCCCCGACCAGCTCCTGCATCGAGCCACCGTAGCGAGAAGCGTGAGGGGAGCCGAAGCTCCCCTCACGAAAATGCCCTGACGCCGCCGACCTGCCACGCCCGTGTGAACCTGGCAAGCCAGGTGGGTGCCGTGCGAACCGTCGGACGCGAGGCGCCTAGATCCGACTCCGGCTCCCTCTCACATGGTGTTGGTTCTACATGGATGCGCGGACTTGCGAACGGCGTCGAGCATCGGTCACTGTAGCCGCCCTCAGGGCGCCCGGGCATAGCTCCAGCGGACGGTGCGGACGCCGTCGAGCCCGAGCTCGCCGGCCAGCGCGTCCGTGACGTCGAACGCCCGGCCCGGCTCGTACGGCCCGCGGTCGATCACCTGCGCGAGGACGTGCGTGTCCTGGTACGAGACGTAGAGCCAGGTTCCGCAGGGCAGGGTCGGATGGGCGATGCCGACGGTGTCCTCGCCGATCACGATCCCGCACGCCGTGTGCCGGCCGAAGATCGTCTCGCCGCTCGGGCCGGCGAGCGCGGCGTACGACCCCTCCGGCTCCGGGAGGGTCGACGAGGTGTGCCGCGTCGTCCCGGTGACGGCGAGGGCGACGGCAGCCCCGAGGAGCGCGACGCCTCCGAGAGCGAGCTCGCGCTGGGCGAGCCGCGGCCTCACGCCGGCGCGGCGAGGAGATCGCCGAACGACTCGCGGACGAGGCCGTCGAAGTCGGGCGGCAGCATCCCCGAGGGGCTCGCGTAGTCGCGCAGGTAGAGCAGCAGGAAGTGCAGCTCCTCGTTCGCCGGGGCCCGCTCGCGGACGACCCGCTCGAGGTTCCAGACGTTCCACGACCACGGCGCCGTCGAGACCGGCAGCGGGGCGACCTCGGGCAGCGGCGCGGGCGCCGCGGCGGCCCGCGCGGAGAGGCCGACCGCGGCGGGAACCGGCTCCGGCTCCGCCGGACGCGACGGCCAGTCCGCCGCACGCGCAGGCTCGGGTTCGCGCTCGGGCTCGGGGTCGGGGGCGCGCACGACCGGCTCGGCGCGCGTCGGCGCCTCGGCGGCGACCGGCGTGGGCTCCGGCTCGACCTCCGGCTCCACGGCGGGCTCGGGCTCGGGCTGCGGCTCCGCCGGCGGCTCGGGAACGACGACCGTCTCCGGCTCGAGCACGACGGTCGGTGCCGGCTCCGGGCGGCGCGGCGCCGCGGCCGCCGGCAGGACGCGCACGTGCTCGAACGGGATCGAGGGCTCGGGCTCGAGGTGCTCCGGCTCCGGGCGCCGCCTCCGGCGCGAGCGGCCGACGGCGGGGGGATGCGCGCGCGAGTACTCGAAGAGCGAGGTGACGATCCACACGGCGACCACTGCGCCGACGATGACGAGCGCCCCCAGGTGGAGGATCGGCCCGGTCACGGCGGCGACGGCGACGATCAGCACCGCCTCGAGGCCGAAGCGGACGCCCGTGCGCGCGAGCATCGCCTACGCCTCCCTGCTCGCGGCGCCCGGCAGCGGCCGGCCGTGGTCGGGTCGTGCGGGCACCTCCACGAACGGCGGACCGAGGCTCGGCCCCCGGCCGAAGCGGCGCTTCGGCTCCTCCGCCAGCGGGTCGAGGCTGTACCGCGCCATGGCCCTTGGACGGCGCGGCGGCGCCGGCGGCTGCACGACCGCAGGCGCGGCCTCGGGCGCGGGAGGCGGGGCCTCGACCGCCGCGGCGGGCTCGGACTCGGGCTCGGACTCGGGTGCGGGCGGCGGCAGCGCGACGACCGTCCAGGCCTCCTCGACGGCCGCCACGGCGGCGTCCTCGTCCTCGCCTGCCCCGGGCTCCTCCGGCTCGATCGGCGCCGCGACCGGCCAGTCCCCGAGCACCTGCTCCCGCAGCGCGGCGGGGGCGATCCACGTCGGCGCCTCGTCGCGGCGGCCGTGCGGGTAGCCGGCGACGACCGACTCGAGCGGCCGGGCGGGCGGCAGGTCGACCCGCGGCACGTACCAGCGCGGCGGCAGGCCGCTCCCGTAGTGCGGCTCGTCGCGCCACACCGCCCATTCGACCCCGGCGACGAGCAGCCAGCCGAGCAGCATCACGCCGGCGATCGCCACCGCGCGGAGCTCGGCGACGGTGATCGCCGCCGCCAGGGCGACGAGGAACAGGACCTCGATCAGGAATCGCGATGCGCGCCGGCCGGGCAACGCGTCGTCCTCGGGCTACGCGTCCTCGCCCGGCTCGGGCTCGGTGTCGCGCTCGGCGTCCGTCTCGGGCTCGGCGTCCGCGTCCGGCGCCGGGCCTGCCTCCGGCTCGGCCGGCTCCTCGTCGGAGTCGATCGCCTCGAACGGCGTCTCGTGGGTCTCCGCACCGCCCTGCGGCGGCGCTGCGGCGCGCGCACGGGCCGTCTCGGCGGCGGCGTTCGCGGCGGCGACGATCGCGTTCGCGACGTCGGCGAGCGCCTCGGGCCCGAGACCCGCCGCGGTGAGGAGCTGCTCGGCACCCTGCTGGGCCCGGGCGACGATCGCCGTCGCCTGGGCGCGGGCCCAGTCGAGCGTCTGCTCGACCTCGGCGCGCGCGGCGTTCGTCATCTCCGTGGCCTGGTGGCGGGCCTGCTCGAGCAGCCGGGCGCCGCGCGCCTCGGCCTCGCGGAGCTCGGCGGCCGAATCGCGGCTCGCGTTCGCCAGCTGTTCCCGCGCCTCGTTGCGAGCCGCGTTGAGCAGCTCGTTGCGCTGCCGCTCGCTCTCCTCGCGGTAGCGGTCGACCTGCCGCTCCCGCTCCTGGAGCTCGCGCTGCCGGCGCGTCACCTCGGCCTCCGTGCGCGCGAGCTGGGCGGCGGAGGCGGTCTGCGCGTCGCGCTCGAGGGCGTCGGCGAACTCGGCGGCCGCGCGGATCAGGTGCAGGGCGTCCATGCGGACCGCATGGCCGGTCGGCTCGACGTTCCCGGCGCGCCCGGCGGCCTGGAGCACGCGGAGCTGCGCCTGGAGCTGGAGGGCGTGGCGGCGGTAGGCGTCGAGCGCGCTGCGCACCGCCTCCTGGTCGTACCCCCCGCCGGAGACCACGGGGATGTCCTCGATGCGCGGCAGCGACGTGAGCGCTACCGGATGTGCGCGTTCGATGTTGGCCATGGTTGGGGGTCGGGCCGTCGCCGGTCCGGACGCCAAGTATGCCGATTTGCTCGACTGTTTTCGAACCGGCGGAGCTCGGGGCTAGCTCTGCCCGTCCGGCACGAGCGACGCGATGCCGAGCTCGGCGAGCACCGCGGCGGGCATCGGGGTCGGCGCGCCGGTGAGCGGATCGCCGCCGCTCGCGACCTTCGGGAACGCGATCACCTGGCGGATGTCCGGCTCGCCGGCCATGCGCGCGACGAAGCGGTCGATGCCCATGGCGAAGCCGCCGTGCGGCGGCGGGCCCATGGCGAGCGCCTCGAGGAGGAAGCCGAACTTCGACCGGGCCTCCTCGTCGCTCAAGCCCATCGTGCGGAAGATGCGCTCCTGCACGGCCACGTCGTGCACGCGGATCGAGCCGGACCCGAGCTCCCAGCCGTTCCAGATCAGGTCGTAGTGCTGACCCTGGACGCCGGCCGGGTTGGCCTCGTCCCACTCCTCCTGGCCGCGGACCGGCGCCGTGAACGGGTGGTGCATGAACGTCCACGCGCCCGTGTCCTCGTCCTGCTCGAAGAGCGGGAAGTCGACGACCCAGTGGAACGCGTGCACGTCGGGCGGCGCCAGGTCGAGCTCGCGTCCCAGGTGGACGCGCAGGCCGCCGAGGACGCGCCCGACCTCGTGCTCGGCGCCCGCGGCGAAGAGCACGGTCGACCCGGGCGGCGCCGCGAACGCCTCCTGCTCGCGCGCGGAGAGGAACTTCGCGATCGGCGAGCGCACCTCGCCGCTCTCGTCCACGACGACGTACGCGAGGCCCTTGGCGCCCCAGCTCTTCGCGACCTCCTCGAGCTTCCCGAGCTCGGCGCGCGAGAACGCGCGCGGCGCGACGAGGAAGCGGACGCACGGCGCGCCGGCGAAGACGCCGAACTCCGACCCGCGCGTGACCTCGGTCGCGTCCTGGATCTCGAGGCCGTAGCGCAGGTCCGGCTTGTCGGTGCCGTAGCGCGCCATCACCTCGCCGTAGGTGAGCCGCGGGAACGGCAGCTCCGGCAGCGGCCGGCCGAGCGACGCGAACGCGCCGGCGACGCACGCCTCGAGCACCTCCAGCACGTCGTCGCGCTCCGCGAACGCCAGCTCGAGGTCGAGCTGGCGGAACTCGAACTGCCGGTCGGCGCGGAGATCCTCGTCCCGCCAGCACGTGCAGATCTGGTAGTAGCGGTCGAGCCCGCCGATCATGCAGAGCTGCTTGAACAGCTGCGGCGACTGGGCGAGCGCGTAGAACGTGCCGGGCTGGAGGCGCACCGGCGTGAGGAAGTCGCGCGCGCCCTCGGGGGTGCCGCGCGTCATGCTCGGCGTCCAGACGTCCACGAACCCGAGGTCGTCCATGGTGCGCCGGATCGACGAGATGACGGTGTGCGACAGGCGCAGGTTCCGCTGCATCCGGTCGGTGCGCAGGTCGAGCCAGCGGTAGCGCAGGCGCAGGGTCTCGTCGACGTTCTCCTCGTCGAGCTGGAAGGGCAGCGGCGTCGAGCGCGCGAGGATCGTCAGCCGGTCGACGCGCAGCTCGACCTCCCCCGTCGGGAGGTTCGGGTTCACCGCCTCGGGCGCCCGCGCGACGATCTCGCCCTCCGCCTGGACCACGAACTCGTTGCGGATCTCGTGCGCGACGGCCGCGGCCTCCGCCGAGTGCTCGGGGTTGACGACCAGCTGGAGCTTGCCGGTGTGGTCGCGGAGGTCGACGAAGACGAGACCGCCGTGGTCGCGGCGCGTGTCGGCCCAGCCGGCGACCGTCAGCCGCCGGCCGACGTGCTCGGCGCGGGGCTCCCCGCAGTAGACGTCGCGCCAGCTCATGGAGTCGAGAGGGTAGCGACGAGCTCGCCGAGGCCAACCTCTTCCTCGTCCTGCCCGCCCCGGCGCAGCGTCACGCGGTCGCCGCGCACGATTGCCACGGTCCGCGCCCCCGTGCGGCCCGCCTGGGTCATCTGCCCCTTGAACGACCGTCCGGCGTGGTCGACGTCGGCGGCCAGGCCCGCCCGGCGCGCCTCGGCGAGCACCACGAGCACGCGCTCGCGCGGCGCGTCCTCGCCGAGCACGAAGAAGACGTCCAGGCCCTGCGGCTCGGCGGTGCGCCCCTCGTTCTCGAGCGCGAGCAGGAGCCGCTCGATCCCGGCGCCGAACCCGACCCCGGGCGTCGCGGGCCCGCCGATCTGCTCGACGAGGCCGTCGTAGCGGCCGCCGCCGGAGATGGTCGAGTTCGCGTTCTCGTCGGGGCCGACGTACTCCCAGGTCGTGCGCGAGTAGTAGTCCAGCCCGCGCACGAGCGTCGGGTCGACGACGTAGGCGACGCCGTACGCGTCGAGCAGCCTGCGCACCGCGTCGAAGTGCTCGCGGCACGCGTCGCAGAGCGACTCGCCGATCTTCGGGGCGTCGGCCAGCGCCTCGCGCACGGCCGGGCTCTTCACGTCGAAGACCTGGAGCGGCGAGGTCGCCCGCTTGTGGCGCGCGTCCTCGTCGAGCGCGTCGGGGTGCGCGTCGAGCCAGGCGACCAGCCGCTCCACGTACGCGGGCCGGCAGCTCGCGTCGCCGATCGAGTTCAGCCGCAGCTCCCACCGGGTGACGCCGAGCCGGCGCAGGAGCTCGTGGTAGAGCTGGATGACCTCCGCGTCGACGTCCGGGGCGGCCGACCCGATCGCCTCGACCGAGAGCTGGTAGTGCTCGCGGTAACGGCCGCGGCCGGGCGCGCCGTAGCGGTACATCGGCGCGATCGTGTACGCCTTGACCGGCTGCGGCTCGCGGTGGAGGCCGTGCTCGACGTACGCGCGGGCGATCGGCGCGGTGCCCTCCGGGCGCAGGGTCAGGGAGCGGTCGCTCCGGTCGGCGAACGTGTACATCTCCTTGTTGACGACGTCGGAGGCGGCGCCGGCCGTCCGGGCGAACAGGGTCGTGTCCTCGAACCCGGGCGTCTGGATGCGCCCGTAGCCGTACAGGCGCGTCACGTCCTCGATGGTGCGGACGACGTGCCACCAGGTCGCGTCGCCCGGCAGGACGTCGTGCGTCCCGCGCGGCGCCTGGAAGCGCTGGCTCACGACTGCTGCTCGGCCCGCAGGTCGCGGAGGAACGGGTTCGACCGCAGCTCGCGGCCGAGCGTCGTCGCCGGGCCGTGGCCCGGGTGGACGACGGTGTCCTCGGGGAAGCGGTCGAGCAGGCTCCTGACCGACGCCAGCAGGGTCTCCCAGTCGCCGCCCGCCAGGTCGACGCGACCGACCGATCCGGCGAACAGCAGGTCGCCGGAGAAGAGGTGCCCCGCATGGTGGAACGCGACGTGGCCCGCCGAGTGGCCGGGAACGTCGACGACCTCGAAGGCGAGGCCGGCGACCTCGATCTCGTCGCCGCCGGTGACCGTGTGCGCAGGCTCGTGGGGCGCGACGCGCATCCCGCCGCGGGTCTCGCCGCTGACGAGCGCCTCGACCTCGCCGGCCGGGGCCCACACCTCGGCGCCCGTCCCGTCGGCGAGCGCCGCGACGCCGCCGATGTGGTCGACGTCGGTGTGCGTGACGAGGATCCCACCCGCCCGCGCGCCCATCCGCGCCAGCTCGAGCCGCAGCGGCGTGGGGTCGGCGCCCGGGTCGACGATCGCCGCCTCGGGGGCGCCCCGCTCGGCCCGCAGCACGTAGCAGTTCGACCCGTACGGGCCCATCACGAAGCTGTCGACGACGAGGTCGGACACGGGCGTTTGAGTGTAGCCGGGCCCGGAAACACGGCTTCCGTGCAGCATTGGGATCTCCTCTCGCTCGACGCGCCCGAAGGCACGCGCGACCCGACCGTCCTCCACTCCGACGACGGCTCGCGCGCGGTGCTCGTGGCGCTCGGCGCCGGCCAGGAGCTGGGCGACCACCAGGTGAAGGAGAACGCGTGGGTGACCGTCGTCCAGGGGACGGTGCAGGTCACCGCGGGCGGCGAGACCGTCGAAGGGCGCGTCGGATCGACGTTCCACTTCGAGCCCGACGAGCGGCATTCGCTCCGCTCCGAGGGCGGCGCCCGCATCCTCCTGCTGCTCGCCCCGTGGCCCGGCGAGGGCCACTACCGCGGCGGCCGCTGAGCCCGCCTACTTCTTCTTCGTCTTCGCCGGCGCGGCGCCCGAGCGCCGCAGATACGTGTTGTAGGTCATGCGGTCGACGAAGTACATGAGCGGGATGAAGGCCACGCCGTAGAGCACGCCGATCAGGACGCGCGAGGCGACCGGGGCCGACTTGCCGAGGAACAAGATCGAGACGACGATCATCGCGCCGCCCCAGATCCCGCCCCGCTTGAACGCCCGGTTCCAGGACGGCGGAGCGACCTCGCGGATGGGCCGGCGGGAGCCGCGCGCAGCCCCCTTGCGCTGACCGGACGCGCCGTTCCTCTTCGCCGGCTTCGGCTCCTCGTGCGTGCGGACCTCGGTGAGCGGGATCTCGTTCCCCTCCTCGTCGATGAGCACGGTCTCGTACTCGTGCCGGAACGTCTTGTCGCGACGCCGGCGCTGCTTCCGCGTGGGCACGGACGTCAGGGTAGCGCTGCGGCGGACACGTTCACGGCCCGCTCCGGGGTCGCTCGCCCTCCCGCGAGAGGCGGCGGAGCCGCCAGGCGGTCCACGCCGTCGCCAGGACGAACACCGCGACCGCGAAGCCGATCGCGCGCAGGAACGACCCGCCCGTGAGCACGCCGAACAGGACGACCACCGCGGCGAGGCCCGCGTACACGCGCGCGTGCGCGCCGAGCGATCGCTGCCGCGGCGCGTCGTCCGGCGGGTTCCACACCAGCCGGCGCGGACGGCGCCGCTGCGCCTCGTCGCCGGGGTCCGGCTCCATGCGCCGAGTGTACGCCGCCCCGCGCGCACGCTCCGAGCCCGGGGTCCGATTCGAGCCGGTCCGGTCCTCGACGTCTCGCGACGACCGTCGCGGAACGCAGGACTCGCGTGACATAGGCTGAACGTGCTCGGACGGGCCCACGTTCGATGACGGTCTTCCTCGCACGCATACACCGCCGCGCGCTGATCGCGGTCCTCGCCGCCACGGTCGTGGCGCTCGTCGTCGTGAGCGCCGGCTCCGGGGAGCCGCCGGCGATCAAGAGCAAGGAGGCCCAGGCCCGGTCGGTCGAGGCGAAGGTGCAGGAGCTGAACGTCCAGCTCGGCCGCATCGTCGAGTCCTACAACGGCGCCCGCTACCGCCTGGGCGAGATCAAGAAGAGCCTCCGCCGCAACCGCGCCGCGCTGACACGGGCCCAGGCGGGCTACCGCGCGGCCGAGCGGCGGGCGGCGGCCCGCCTCGTGGCGATCTACGAGGGCGGCGAGCCGACGGCGACGGACGCGCTCCTCGGCGCGACGAGCCTCTCCGACATGCTCGACCGCATCGAGGCCGCGGACTCCGCGACGAAGTACGACCGCCGGCTCGTGCACCGGGTCTCGACGCTCCGCCGGGCGCTCCGCGCGCGTGCGCACGCGCTCGGGGTGGCGCGCCGCCAGCAACAGCAGACGCTCGCCGACCTCGCCTCGCAGCGCAAGCAGATCACCGCCGGGGTCGCGCGGCAGCAGCGGCTCCTGTCGAGCATCGAGTCGCAGGTGACGGCCATGCGGGCTGCGGAGCGCGCCCGGCAGCGCCGGCTGCTGGCCGAGGCGCAGGCGCGCCTCC
>DASZWI010000011.1:0-4788 GCA_035546715.1 Gaiellaceae bacterium
AGGAGGATCACGTCGGGGTCCTGGCGGAGCGCGGCGCGCAGGGCGGCGCCGAAGCTCGTCGCGTCCGTCCCGATCTCGCGCTGGTTGACGATGCAGCGCTTGTGCCGGTGCACGAACTCGATCGGGTCCTCGATCGTGATCACGTGATCCGACCGCGTGCGGTTGATCTCGTCGATCAGCGCCGCGAGCGTCGTCGACTTGCCCGACCCGGTCGGCCCGGTGACGACGACGAGCCCGCGCGGCAGCCCCGTGAACTCGCTCAGCGAGGCGGGAAGCCCGAGCTCCTCCAGCGTCTTCAGGTCGTCGGGGACGACGCGGAAGGCCGCGGCCACGCTGTCGCGCTGCTGGAAGACGTTGACGCGGAAGCGGGCGAGGCCCGGCACGCCGTAGGAGAAGTCGAGCTGGCGATCGACCTCGAACCGCTTCTGCTGCTCGGTCGTGAGGATCCGGTAGAGGAGCGCGCGGATGCCGTCGCGATCGAGCGGCGGGCACGCGTCGAGCGCCCGCAGCTCGCCCCGCACGCGCACCGCCGGCGGCGCGCCGACGGTGAGGTGGAGGTCGGATGCGCGGTGCGCGACGGCCTGCTCGAGCAGCGCGTCGACGGTCTGCGGCTCCCCAGTCACGCGGGCCGTATCGGCACCGCCCCGTCGCGACTTGAATCCCCCACCCCGAGGGAGTGAATCGCCCCCGCCGCGGGGGACGGTTCACTCGAACGAGGGTCGAAAGCGCGCCCGCACCGGGCCGATACCGGCAGCGCCCATCGTTCCCCCTCCCTCAAGGAGACCCGCAGTGATCCAGAAGATCAAGACCCGGCTCGCCAGCGACGAAGGCTTCACGCTGATCGAGCTGCTCGTCGTCATCGTCATCCTCGGCATCCTGGTCGCCATCGCCGTCCCGGCGTACCTGAGCTTCCGCGGCTCGGCGCAGCAGGCGGCCGGCAAGTCGAATGTCCGCTCGGCGATCCCGGCGGCCGAGGCCTGGTACCAGGACGCGACGAACAACACGAACGTCAACTCCTACACGGGCCTCGACACGACGGCCCTGCAGACCGAGGCGCCCGGCGTGTCGCCGAACGTCACGCCGGTCGTGCTGAACGGCGGCGCCGGCTACTGCCTGGAGGACTCCACGGACAGCCCGAGCACCTCCTACTACTACATCGGGGGCGATCCCGGTGCATCGCTCGGAACGCTGAAGCAGGGAGTGGTCAGCGAAGGCACCTGCCCGGCGGCGTCGTAGCGCGCGCCACCGGACGATCGTTCGACGCCGAGGGGCGCGGCCGACCGCGCCCCTCGCCGTTCCTCGGCCCGGATACCTGGGACGAGGGGTTCGCACCGTCAAGCGCCCTCCACCGCCTACCGATAGCGAGAACCATGACCCTCTCCACGCCGGTCAAGATCGTCGCGCTCGCAGGGCTCGCCTGCGCGCTCGCGCTCGCCGGAGCGCTCGCCCTCCTCGCCGCGCACCACCGCGCGACCTCGCAGCCGGCGACGGTGCTCCACCCGCCGGCGCCGCGCCACGTCGAGCCCAGGCCGAAGCTGGTCCTCGCCGCCGGCCTCCCCGCGCCGCTCCACCGAGCGCTCGAGCAGAGCCGCACGGTCGTGGCCGTTCTCTACGCGCCGCGCGTGAAGCGCGACGTCGAGGTGCTCGCCGCCGGCCTGCAGGGCGCCCACGACGCACGCGTCGGCTTCGCCGCGCTGAACGTCTCGCGCCGCTCGGTCGCGCTCGCCCTCGCGACGTGGCGCCCGCAGACCTCCGACCCGGCGGTGCTCGTCGTCCGCCGTCCGGGCACCGTGGTGACCGAGCTCGACGGCTGGTCGGATCGCGCGATGGTCGCCCAGGCCGCGGCCGACGCCAGATGAGCGAGCTCGTCCGGGAGGCCGTCAAGGACGGCCGCCGCGTCGCGCTGCTGCGCTGCTACGACGCCCTCGACGCGACGGTCGTCGAGGCCGAGGTGACACCCGCCGGCCTGCAGGACGCCGTACGGCGCGGGCCCTACCGCTTCGCATCGGCCACCGACGCGTTTCGGTTCGTGCAGGAGGCGCTGGTCGCCCTCCAGTACGTCGGCTGCGACGTCGCCTGACGGCCCGCCGGGCGCTCAGGCCAGGACGACGCGGGCGAGCTCCTCGATCGACGTCAGCCCGGCCGTCACCTTGGCCAGGCCGTCGTCCCAGAGGGTCTGCATCCCGCCGCGCTGGGCGGCCCGCTCGATCTCGTCGCGACTCGCCTTGCGGACGGCGAGGGCCTCGATCTCCTCGTTCATCTCGAGGAGCTGGAAGATGCCGATGCGGCCGCGGTAGCCCGTGTGGTTGCAGCGCGGGCACCCCACCTTGCGGTAGAAGCCGGCGCCCTCGCGCAGGTCGGCCCGGTCGGGCGAGACGCGCGCCCGCAGGAGCTCGTCGACCGAGGGCGCGTACCGCTCCCGGCAGTGCACGCAGAGCTGGCGCGCGAGGCGCTGCGCGAGCACGGCGGACACGGCGGCGCCCGTCAGGAACGGCTCGACGCCCATCTCGTTCAGGCGCGAGAGCGTCCCGGGCGCGTCGTTCGTGTGCAGCGTCGAGAGCACGAGGTGCCCGGTCAGCGCCGCCTCGACCGAGATCTTGGCGGTCTCGCCGTCGCGGATCTCGCCGACCATGACGACGTCGGGATCGGAGCGCAGGATCGAGCGGAGCGCGGTCGCGAACGTGAGGCCCGCACGCGGGTTGATCTGCACCTGGTTGACCCCCGAGAGGCGGTACTCGACCGGATCCTCGACGGTGATGATGTTGATCTCCGGGCGGTTGATCTCCGAGAGCGCGCCGTAGAGCGTCGTCGACTTGCCGGAGCCAGTCGGGCCGGTGACGAGCAGCGCGCCGGTCGGGCGGCGGATCAGCTCGCGGAGCCGCACCTGCATCTCCTCCGACAGCCCGAGCTCCGCCAGCGTCGGGGCAGTGCGCGACTTGTCGAGCAGGCGCATCACGACCGCTTCCCCCTCGACGGTCGGCAGCGTGGCGACGCGGATGTCGAGCGTGCGCCCGGCCGCGACGGCGTTGAGCGAGATGCGGCCGTCCTGGGGCCTGCGGCGCTCGGCGATGTCGAGCTTCGCCAGCACCTTGAGCCGGGTGACGACGCCGCTCGAGAGGCGGCGCGGGATGCGCTGCACCTCCTGGAGCACGCCGTCGATGCGGTAGCGGACGAGGAGGCAGTCCTCCTGCGGCTCGACGTGGATGTCGCTGGCGCGGTCCTCGGCGGCCTGGAAGATCACGGAGTTGACGAGCCGGACGAGCGGCGCGTCCGAGACGCCGTCGTCGACCTCGAGGTCGTCTCCTTCGGATTCGACGACCTGGATCTGGTCGAGGTCGAGCCGCGCGTGCGCTGCGAGCGCCTCGCTCGCACGCGCGAGACGCGCCACCTCTGAGGCGATGTCGTCTCGCGGGCCGACGGCGAGCTCCACCGGCAGGCGCGACGCGAGCCTCAGCTCGTCGATCGCGGCGATGTCGCCCGGGTCGGCGATCGCCACGAGCAGCGCGCCGTCCTCGATCCGGTACGGCAGCGCGACGGTCCGCTCGAGCACGGCCACCGGAATCTGCTCGACCGCCTCCGGCGAGATCGTCTCGGCGAGCACGTCCACGAAGGGCAGGTGGTGGCGACTCGCCAGGACGCGGGCGACGCCCTCGTCCGAGGCGACGCCCTCCTCGACCAGCGCATCCGCGAGCGACCTGTCGCCTGCCCGTGCGCGGGCGGCGGCGAGCTTGTCGGCCGGGACGAGCCCGGTCGCCTCGAGCAGGTCCGCGACGAGGCCGGCCACGGCGTGCGTGCCGCCGGGCGCAGGCAGGCGCGACCCGTCGACCTCCCCGAACGTCCTGAGCTCCGATCCGTCCATGGACCCTGCAGGACCTATCGGCGGCAGGCGGGCAGGGCTTGAGCCGCGATCGCGCGCCGCCGGCGGGCGCTACAGCAGCGCGAGGTACGCGTGCAGCAGCGGCTGCCCCGCGAACAGCGCGACGAGCCCGCCGAGCGCGAGGAACGGCGCGAACGGGATCGCCATCTTCCGCGCCAGGGCGCCGTGGCGGGCGAAGAGGACGGCCGAGGGGACGAGCGCGAGCACCATGCCGGCGAACAGGGCGATCGGGACGGTCCAGCCGACGCCGACGCCGAGGAGCAGCGCGAGCTTGACGTCGCCCATGCCCATGCCGCGCGGGTAGGCGAGCGCCGCCAGGAAGAGGAACAGCGCCGCGCCGAGGCCGGCGACCGGCCACTCGATGCTCGGATCGCGGGCGAGCTGGAGCACCAGCACGAGGGCCGCCGCAGACAGCACGACGGCGTTCGGGACGACGCGGCGCTCGAGGTCGGTGGCGGAGACGGTCAGGAGCGCCGCGCAGAGCACGGCCGCGGCCAGGGCGTGCACCGTCGGCCCGAAGACGGCGACGCAGGCCGCCGCGAAGGCGGCCGTGCCGAGCTCGAGGGCCGGGTAGCGGAGCGAGATCGGCGCAGCGCACGACCGGCAGCGGCCGCGCAGCAGCAGATAGGAGAGGACGGGCACGTTGTCGCGCGGGCGGATCTCGGCGCCGCAGTCGCCGCAGGCGGAGCGCGGCGCGACGATCGAGCGGCCGGCCGGCACGCGGGCCGCGACGACGTTGAGGAAGCTGCCGACCGCGAGCGAGGGCGTGAAGACGAGGGCGGCGAGAACGGCGTTCACGGCTCACGTATCGGCAGCGCTGTGTCGCCGCTTGAGTCGCGCCGCGGGACGAGCAGGAGGAGGGCGGCCGGCGCGGCCAGCAGCGTCCAGAGGGCGGCGCCGAGGCCGACCCG
>DASZWI010000012.1:0-4024 GCA_035546715.1 Gaiellaceae bacterium
ACCGTCGCCGCCAGCACACTCGCCGAGTCCGCCCCGGTCAGGCGGCCCACGAGCTCGTTCACCCGCCGCATCGGATCGCTCGCGGTCACGGCCTGCGCGTTCTCGTGCGCGCTCACGTCACGCCTCCGTCGATCGCGAGCACCTGACCGGTCATGTACGACGACGCGTCCGAGGCGAGGAACAGCGTCCCGGCCGCGATCTCCTCCGGCCGCCCCTGGCGGCCGAGCGGCACCGACGAGCGCACGATCTCCGCATGACGCGCGTCGCCGCCGAGCATCGCGATCGCCGGCGCGTTGAACGGCGACTCCACCCAGCCGGGGCAGATCGCGTTCACGCGGATCCCGTCGCCCGCCAGCTCGAGCGCGAGGGCCTTCGTGAAGGCGATCAGCGCGCCCTTCGACGCCGAGTAGGCGGTCGCGCCGGGCGCGCCGTGCAGCCCCACCTGGGACGAGGTGTTGACGATCGCTCCGGCGGTCGAGGCGCGGAGCGCCGGCACCAGCGCCCGCACCATGAGGAAGCTGCCGCGGACGTTGACGGCGAACGTCTCGTCCCAGTCCTCCACCGAGAACCCGTCAACGGCGCCGACGAGGTGGACGGCCGCGTTGTTCACGAGCACGTCCACCCCGCCGAGCCGCCCTGTCGCCACCCCTGCGACACGCTCGACGTCCGGAGGAGACGAGATGTCCGCGACCACCGCCGTCGCCTCGCCGCCGGCGGCGGCGATGGACGCGACCGTCTCCTCGACGGCGGGGTCGCGATCCACGAGCACGAGCCGGGCCCCCTCGCGCGCGAACAGGCGCGCCGTGGCGCCGCCGATGTTCGCCGTCGCGCCGGTGATCACCACGCGGCGGCTGTCGAGCGCGCCGCTCATCGCAGCGAACCCGCCACGCGCGCGACGTAGGCGCGGTCGTCGGGGTGCACCGGCGGCGTGCCGTAGTAGTGGAAGCTCTCGACCGTCTTGACCTCCCACGCCTGGCCGCGGGCGCGCTCGGTCTCCGTCCAGACGACCGGCTCGTGGTCGGGGTCGTAGACGAAGTAGCCGCCGCTCGTCACCTCGATCCGGTTGCCGCCGGGCTCGAAGACGTACAGGAAGAACCCCTGGCTGATCGTGTGCTTCGACGGCGCGAACTCGATCGGCACGAGATGCTCGACGAACACGTCGGCGGCGCGCAGCACCTCCTCGCGCGTGTCGACCCAGAAGGACAGGTGGTGCAGGCGGCCCTGTGCGTTGCGCGCGTCCGCGACGTAGATCAGCTCGTGGGCGGCCATCGACAGGCTCAGCCAAGCGCCCGCCTCGGTCCCGTCGTCGAGGACGATCCCCTCGTAGTGGCGGTAGCCGAGGACGTCGGTCGCGAAGACGCGGCACGCGGCGACGTCGCGCGCGAGCAGGTTGACGTGGTCGAGCCGCTTCGCTCCGGCGCCGCGCCCGACGTAGCGCTGCGGCTGGTTGCGCAGGGTCGGGCGGAGCGCCTCGGGCGGCGCATACCTCTCCGTCTCGTAGTACAGCTCCATGAGGTGGCCGTCCGGGTCGGTGAAGCGGTACGCCGGTCCGTGCCCCGGGTCGCCGTCGGTCCAGCCGATCCCGCGGCCGCTCGCCTCGATCGCCGCGGCGCGCCGCTCGAGCGCGTCCTGCGAGCGCGCGCGGATCGCCATGTGGCCGAGCCCGGGCTCGGCCGCCTCGGTGAGGACCACCGAGTACGGCTGGTACTCGCCCCAGCCGCGCAGGAACACGGAGCCCCCGACCCGGCGCTCCTCCTCGAGTCCGAGCGCCTCGACGAAGAAGCGCAGGCTCCGTTCCGGCTCCGGCGTCAGCAGCTCGACGTGGCCGGTGTGCGCCAGGTCGCCGAAGCGCAGGTCGGTCATCGCCCCTCCACGAGCTCGCGGAGTCCATCGAGGTCGTACGAGAGCGCACCCGCCTGGAGCCGCTCGCGCTTCACGCGCTCCTTCTCCTCGCGGGCGAGCGAGAGCTCGAGCACCTCGTCGACGCGGGCGCTCGGCACGACGGCGCCGCCGTCGGCGTCGAGGATCACGACATCGCCCGGATCGATGCGCCGGCTGCCGACGACGACGGGCTCGTCGATCGCGCCGACCCCGGTCTTGGTCGCGCCGCGGATCGCGACGAAGCGCGCCCAGATGGGCAGGCCGAGCTCGACGAGGTCCTCGACGTCGCGCACGGCGCCGTCGACGAGGACGGCCGCGGCGCCCTGCGCCTTCGCCTGCGTGGCGAGCAGGTCGCCGACGAGCGCGACCGGCGACGGCACCGGCATCGTCAGCACGAGCACGTCCCCCGGCTGGACGGCCGCCATCGCCGCGTGCACCATCAGGTTGTCGTCCTGGCCGCAGCGCACGGTGCGCGCGGGGCCGGCGGCGCGCGAGCCGGGGACGATGCGGTGCAGCGGCACGTCGATCTGGCCCTGCCGTCCGGCCGCCTCGTAGACAGTCGCGCTGCCGAGCCGCGCCAGCTCCGCGAGCGTGCTCACAGCTCCTCGACGACCTGCGGCAGCACGCGCTGGAACGCCTCGGCGTAGCGGATGTCGCTGTTGCCCGACACGCGGCGCGCGTGGTTCGCGCGGTGCTCGGCCCGCTCGGCGTAGTACGTCTGGAGATAGACCTGCGACTCCATCGCCGCCATCGCCTCGCGCTTGCGGTCGACGACGGCCGTGATGTCCACGAACGTCGTCGGCATGAAGTTGCAGAGCTCGGGCTGGTGCGGCTCGAAGAGGAACAACGCGGGCGGCTTGATCGTCGGGAAGCCGCTGCTGACCCCGGCGCCCGCCGCGAGCGTCCGGGCGCGGACGACGGCGGCGTGCGCGACTGGGTGGTCCGGGTTGAACGGGTCGGTGTCGGTGTGGGTGACGAGGACGTCCGGTGCGAACTCGCGGATGGCGTCCGTGAGCGTCGCCAGGCGCTCCGGCCCGATCTCGAGCGGATAGTCGCCGAAGTCGAGCGCCTTGAAGCTCGCGCCCAGCGCGGTCGCCGCCTTCTCCGCCTCGGCGTGGCGCGCACGCTTGACGTTCTCGACCGTCTGGCCCTCGACCTTCCAGAGCTCGCCCGACTCCCCGCGCTCGCCGTAGGAGAGCGCGATCACCTCGGCGACGCCGCCGGCGGCGACGGTGACCGCGATCGCGCCGCCCGCGCGCCAGACGAAGTCGGCGGAGTGGGCCCCGACGACCAGCAGCCTCCTGCTCACGCGACCTGCGCCCCCGCGAGCCGCCGCGAGTTCACGACGGTCATCGTCCGCACCTCGTCGTCGGAGAAACCGGCGCCGAGCAGCTCGGCGGCGAACAGCGCGAGGCCGTCCTCGACGGGCGGGTTGGCCGGCTGCCCGAGATCGGTCGAGAGCAGGTTGCGCTCGACCCCCGTCGCCCGGATGCCCTCGAAGACCCGCTCCCACGTGCACTTGCCCGTGTGCGGCGTCGTGAAGCAGCGCTCGAGCAGCGCGCCTCGCTCCGCGAGCGCCACCTGGTCGGCGACGGAGAGGTCCTGGGCCGGGAACTCGGGGTGCGTCACGACGACCTGCCGCACGCCCGCGTCGAGCGCCGCGGGAACGACGGCGAACATCTCGTCGCGGCTCAGGTGGCCGGTCGCCAGGATGAGGTCGTGCCGGGCGACGAGCTCGAGCACGGCGACCAGCTCCGGGAGCGGCTCGCCCTTCGCGTCGACGACCGCGACCGGCGGCACCTCGACGCCGGCGTCGCGCAGCTCGATCTGGATCGCGGCCCAGAGCGGCTTGTGCACGCCCGGGCCGTAGTCGCGGTCGCGCGCGGACGCCTCGTTGACAGCGTCGACGGTCGGGAGCCAGACGATGCGGGCTCCCTCCCGCGCCGCGATCTCGACCGCGAGCGGGTTGAGGCCGCCGACCGCGCCGTTCAGCGTCAGCGTCCCCACCGCGTCGATGCCGGGCACCGCCTTCGAGACGACCTGCGCCCGCTCGGCGGTCGACGTGTAGTGCGACTTCAGGCCGAAGCCGGCGAGGCCGCGCTCGAGGAAGCGCTCGGCGAGGGCGAGGTCGTCGATCCCGCGC
>DASZWI010000013.1:0-8525 GCA_035546715.1 Gaiellaceae bacterium
ACGCGGAAGCGCGACAGGTCGCCCTGCACGCCGCGGCGCTCGACGCCGTTCACCTCGGCCGTCGAGATCGAGAGCGCCGCCGCGATCTGCTCCGTCGTCGCGTCGGTGCGCACGTACTCGCGCAGCCAGGACACGGGCACCTTCACGACCGGAACTGCCTCAGGAAGCGGAGGTCGTCGTCCCAGAGCGGCCGCAGGCCGGGGATCGCGTGGCGGAGCTGCGCCGTGCGCTCGATGCCCATCCCGAACGCGAAGCCGGTGTACTCCTCCGGCCCCCAGCCGACGAACTCGTAGAGGTACGGGTCGACCATGCCCGAGCCGCCCATCTCGATCCAGCCCGAGTGCTTGCAGATCTGGCAGCCGGAGCCGGCGCAGTTGAAGCACGACACGTCGGGCTCCATCGACGGCTCGGTGAACGGGAAGTAGTGGGTGCGGAAGCGGACGCGCCGATCCGGCCCGAAGATCTCCCGCATCACGTGCAGGAGGGTCCCCTTCAGGTCGGCGAGCGTCAGCCCTCGGTCGACCGCGAGCCCTTCGAACTGGTGGAAGATGGGGTAGTGCGTCGCGTCGATCGCGTCGCGGCGGTAGCAGCGCCCGATCGAGACCATGTAGATCGGAGGCGCTTCCTCCTCCATCGCGTGGATCTGCGACGGGCTCGTCTCGGTCCGCAGCACGTGTGTCTCGTCGAAGAAGAAGGACGCGCGCGGCGACCGCGCGGGATGCCACTCGTCGAAGGCGAGCTTGTCGAAGTTGTATTCGACCGTCTCCACCTCGCGGTCGTCGCGCACCTCGTAGCCGAGTCCGAGGAAGGCGTTCTCGACCATCCGCCTCACCTGGGTGATCGGGTGCAGGTGACCGACGGGGAGCTCGTCGCCGGGCAGGGTGACGTCGACGACCTCCTCGCGCAGACGCCGATCGAGCTCCGCGTCGGCGAGCTCGCGCTCGCGGTCGGCGACCAGCGCCTCCACCTTCTGTCGGATCCCGTTGAGGAGCATGCCGCTCTCCCGGTCGCGCACCCCGCGGAGGGCGAGCGCGAGCGGGCTGCGGCGCCCGAGGTACCGGACGCGCACCTCCTCGATCGCATCCAGCGAGTCCGCGGCGGCCACGGCCGCTTCGGCTTCCTGCGGATACGACTCCCAGTCGACTGTCGAGCTCACTGCTTCTCCTTCGTGTTCGCGTGGACGGGTGGAGCCCCGGCCGGGAACGCGGAGGTCAGGCGGTCGCCGTCACCCCGGGCCCAGGCCGGGGCGAGGTAAACGGATACGACCGCGCGAGCTTCACGATCGGCAGCATACCGCGGGTGTCCGCCTACGACGCGATTGCCCGCCTCTACGACCCGTGGTCTCGCAGCGTCGTCGAGGACGTCGCCTTCTACGTCGA
Source organism: Gaiellaceae bacterium (assembly GCA_035546715.1). GTDB lineage: Bacteria > Actinomycetota > Thermoleophilia > Gaiellales > Gaiellaceae > PALSA-600. The sequence continues at coordinate 1,380 of DASZWI010000013.1, forward strand.
GGAGGCGCGGCGCGCCGGGGGCCCGGTGCTCGAGCTCGGAGTGGGCACCGGTCGCATCGCGATCCCGACCGCGCTCGCCGGGATTCGCGTCGTCGGCGTCGACCGGTCGGAAGGGATGCTCGAAGTGGCCCGCGAGGCCGCGGCGCTCGCCGGCGTCGAGCTCGACCTGCGGCTGGGCGACCTGCGGGACCCGCCGGTGGACGAGCGGTTCCCGCTCGTGACGATTCCGTTCCGGTCGCTCCTCCACATGGAGACCGACGCGGACCGGCGGCAGGCGCTGCGTGCGGTGCGGGAGCGCCTCGAGCCCGGAGGTCGGTTCGCCTTCGACGTCTTCGCACCGGGAGCGGACGACATCGCCGAGACGCACGGCCGCTGGCTCGAGCGGGAGCCCAGCATCTGGGAGCGAGCCGACTGGAACGAGGACACCCGCACCCTGATCCTTCGCGTCCGCGGACCGGACGCCGAGTCGGAGATGAGCCTCGCCTGGCTCTCGGTCGCGGAGTGGCGCGTGCTGCTCGCCGAGGAGGGCTTCCGCGTCGAGGCGCTGCACGGTTGGTTCGACCGCTCGCCGTGGCGCGGCGGCGAGGACTCCGTGTGGATCTGCGCGCTCGACGACTGAGCGCGAGTGCGCGTTTCGCGTCTCTCGATCGCGGAACGATGCAGAACGCTGGACGTGCCAACCGTTCCTGGGACGAGTCCCAAGGCTGACGGGGGTCGCGGGCGGTGCGTCCAGCCCTCCCTTTCGGACACCCTTGGCCATGGATGTCCCTGGATAGGCCCATGGATATCCATGGACATGCTCCATGGATATCCATGTCCAACCCTCCCCCACGGACATGTCCGACGGCGGGCTAACCGGGTCTGTTCTGTCGCGCCCATTCGTAGAGCGCGATCGCCCCGGCGGCGGCGACGTTCAATGACTCGGCCTGAGCGATCGGGATCCAGGCTTCCGCGTCGCGGCCCACCTCGGCGGGCAGCCCGGCGCGTTCGGCGCCGAGCAGGAACGTGGTCGGCCCCGACAGGTCGAGCGAGCCGAGCGGCGTCCCGCCGTGCGCAACGAGCGCGACTCGCCGCCCGGCGCCGCCCTCCACGAGGGGCACCCGCCAGATCGACCCGGCGCTCGCACGGAGGGCCTTCGGCCCGGTGGGATCGGCACAACCGTCGGAGAGGGAGACGGCCGCGCAGAACGCGTCCGCCGTGCGGATCAGCGTCCCGACGTTCCCGGGGTCGGCGACCCGCCAGAGCGCGAGCACGAGCTCCCGGCGCTCGGCCACCGGCAGGTCGGCCGTCCGGTACACGCCGATCACCCGGGGCGGGTGCGCCGCGGTCGACACCTCGGCCAGCAGGCGGGGCTCGACGTCGACGCCGGCCCGGAGGAGATCGACGGGCTCGGCGGTCGCCGCGGCGACCGCGTCCTCGCCCTCGACGAAGAAGAGGCCCAGCTTGTCCCGCCACCGCCGCTCGTGCAGCTTGCGGACGAGCTTCAGACGCTCGTTGTCGCGCGAGACGATCATGCGCTCACGCCCACTCCAGCCACGTGCCGTGGTAGTCGGCGCGGGCGAGGCGGCGGGTCCGGCCGCCCGGCCACAGCGTCAGGTCGAGCGCAACGCCCTCGTACGCCGTGTCGTCGCGCGGCCCCTCGAGGGAGAGCCAGGCCAGTGGCCCGTCGCCGCCGGCACGGGCGAGCGCCACCCGGAGCTCGCCGTAGCGCTCGTCGTCGAGGTACATCGTCGTGACCGAGCTGAAGACGACGGTGAGCGCGTCGTCGCGGCGCTCCGCAAGCAGATCCGGCAGGCGTTCGACGTAGTCGCCGCGCTCGACAGGGATCGCCCGGCGCCGCGCGACCTCGATCGCTCGACGGAGACGAGCGATGCGGTCGGTCTGGTCGGCCCAGACGAACGCCTCGAGCAGGCGCGCGCCGGCGTCGTCGAGGGCCACCGGCTCGAGATCGATGCCTCGGCGCCGCTCCACCTCGAGGCGCCGCGCCAGCAGCGACCGCGCCGGGCCGCGCCGGTCGCGACCGGTCAGCACGAGGCGCTCTTCGCCCCGGCCCCAGCGGCCGGCGCGGTAGCGGTAGTCGTAGTCGTCGAGCGCGAGCAGCAGGCCGGCGCTGGCGCCGAGCTCGAGCAGGTCGACGCGCTCGGCGCCGGTCGCGAGCAGGCCGGGCAGGAGCACCCACGCGCGCTGGACCTCGTTCGTCTGCACCGCCTGCGTGGCGGCGAACGCGGCCAGCTCGGCGGCATGCTCGTCGAGCGCATCGTCGACGCCGTCCCAGGACGCCTTGCCCGCCAGCACGAGCGCGTGCAGGCCGCCGAGCAGCCGCAGCGGGAAGTCCCAGCGCAGGTCGGGCGCGAGCGCGGCGACCCGCGGATCGATCGCCAGGCGGCGGCAGAGGCCGCCGTACAGCGCCGACCGCGGGTCGCAGTAGGCCGCTTGGCGGAGGAAGATCTCCGCCTGCCGGTCCGAGCGCTCGGCTATGCCTTCGCGAGCGCGGCCTTGGCCTGCGCTGCGATCTCGCCGAACTTGGCGGGGTCCGTCGCCGCGAGGTCGGCGAGCACCTTCCGGTCGAGCTCGACCTCGGCCGCCTTCAGGCCGGCGATGAACTGGTTGTAGGAGAGGCCGTTGGCGCGGGCGCCCGCGTTGATCCGCATGATCCAGAGCTTCCGGAACTCGCGCTTGCGCGCCTTCCGGTCGCGGTACGCGTAGACCAGCGAGTGGTCGACCTGCTCCTTGGCGTACTTGTAGGAGCTCTTCTTGATGCCCCAGTAGCCCTTGGCCTGCTCGAGGACCTTGCGCCGCTTCTTGCGCGCGTGAACCGATCGCTTGACGCGCGGCATGGGCTACGACCTCCCCAGGAGACGGTTGACGACCTTCTCGTTCGCCTTCGCGACCGGGTGGGCCTTACTGAACTCCCGCTTCTGCTTCGGCGACTTGTGCTCCAGGTTGTGACTCTGGTTCGCCGACCGGCGGGTCAGCTTCCCGGTGCCCGTCACCTTGAACTTCTTCTTCGCTCCCGAGTGGGTCTTCTGCTTCGGCATCTCTCTTGACTCCTGCGTTCTTCGTTGGGCCCAACACCATCGTCATGTTCCGGCCTTCGAGGAGCGGCTGTGTCTCGATCATGCCGATCTCCTTCACGTCGTCCGCCAGCCGCATCAGCAGGTCACGGCCGCGATCCGGGTGCTCGCGCTCGCGACCCCGGAACATGATCGTCACCTTGACCTTCGCGCGCTGGTTCAGGAACCGCTCGACGTGGCCTTTCTTGGTGTCGTAGTCGTGCGTACCGATCTTGGGTCGGAGCTTGATCTCCTTGACGTTGATCTGCGTCTGGTGCTTCCGCGCGAGCTTGGCCTTCTGCTCCTGCTCGTAGCGGTACTTCCCGTAGTCCATGACCCGGGCCACCGGCGGATCCGCCTGGGCCGCGACTTCGACGAGATCGAGGTTCTTGCCGTACGCGTACTCGCGCGCCTCGTCCGTCTGCTTGATCCCCAGCTGCTCGCCGTTCTCGTCGATGAGCCGCACGCGCGGGACGCGGATCGCGTCGTTGATGCGCGTCTGGGGCTCGGGACGACGCGGCGGCTCGAAGGAACCTCTGCGCGGCCTCAAATGCTCTTCACCAAGCTCGTGTTGACCTCCTCGTCGGTTCCGAATCCACGTGGCACGCAGCGAGAAGCGTCGTCAACCGGCTCGGTTGAGCATTCGATTGAACCCCCGGGACCCGTGGTCAGGAGGTGAGAGACGGTTCCGCCCCTGCTTGCCAGGGAACCAGCGTAGCAAGTTTGGCCTGGAATTCCGCCAGCGACAGCGTGCTCTGGCCGCCGCCGTGCTCGCGCACGGCGAGGCTCTCGTCGCTCTCCTTGTCGCCGTAGACGACGACGAACGGGATCCGCGCCACCTCGGCGTTCCGGATCCGCTTGCCGACGGTGTCGTCCGTGGCGTCGACCTCCACCCGGTAGTCCGCCAGCTTCCCTGCGAGGGCGTGCGCGGCGTCGCGATGGTCCTCGCCGACCGGCAGCACCCGGACCTGCACGGGCGCCAGCCAGAAGGGCAGGTTGCCCGCGTAGTGCTCGATCAGGATGCCGATGAAGCGCTCGAGCGAGCCCATCAGCGCGCGGTGGACGACGTACGGCGTGTGCTCGACGTTGTCGGCGCCCATGTAGGTGAGCCCGAAGCGCGCCGGCATCTGCGCGTCGAGCTGGATGGTGCCGATCTGCCAGGACCGGCCGAGCGAGTCGCGCATGTGGAGGTCGATCTTCGGGCCGTAGAACGCCCCGTCCCCCTCGTTGACGACGTAGTCGAGCCCGCGCCGGTCGAGCGCCGACCTGAGCGCGCTCTCGGTGAAGTCCCACTCCTCGTCCGTGCCCAGCTTGTTGTCGGGCCGGGTGGAGAGCTCGAAGCTCGGCTCCAGCTCGAACAGGTCGTACAGGCACGACGCGTAGTCGAGGCAGCCGAACACCTCGTCCTCGATCTGCTCGCGGGTGCAGAAGATGTGCGAGTCGTCCTGGGTGATCTGGCGCACGCGCGTCAACCCGTGCAGCGCGCCCGCCAGCTCGTTGCGATGCAGCGGGGACGCCTCGGCGTAGCGGATCGGCAGCTCGCGGTAGCTGTGCAGCTGGTGGCCGTAGAGGACCATGTGGCCCGGACAGTTCATCGGCTTGAGCCCGTAGGTGCGGTCGTCGTCCGGGATGACGAACATGTCCTCGCGGAACTTCTCCCAGTGGCCCGACCGCTCCCAGAGCGACTTGTCGTAGATCAGCGGGGTCTTCACCTCGACGTAGCCGCGCCGGGCGTTCTCGCGCCGTCGCAGGTCCTCGAGCTGGTTCCAGACGATCATCCCCTTCGGGTGCCAGAACGGCGAGCCCGGCGAGATGTCGTCGAGGTGGAAGAGGTCGAGCTGGATCCCGAGCCGCCGGTGGTCGCGCTTGCGCGCCTCCTCGAGCCGTGCGAGGTACGCGTCGAGATCGGCCTGCTTGTAGAAGGCGGTGCCGTAGATGCGGGTGAGCTGCGGCTCGGTCGCGTCGCCGCGCCAGTATGCGCCGGCGAGGCTCAGGAGCTTGAACGCCTTGATCGGCGTCGCGTCCTGCAGGTGCGGGCCGCGGCACAGGTCGGTGAAGTCGGCCTGCCCGTTCGACGACTGGGTATAGAGGGAGATGTCGCCCTCGGCGGTGTCGACCAGCTCGACCTTGAAGGGCTCCTCCTCCGCCTCGAAGATCCGCTTCGCCTCGTCGCGCGGGAGCTCCCGCCGCGACCACGCTCGACCCTCGGCGATCTCGCGCTTCACCTCGGCCTCGATGCGCTCGAGGTCGGCGTCGGAGATCGGCTCCGGGAAGAGGAAGTCGTAGTAGAAGCCGTCGTCGATCGGCGGGCCGATGGCGATCTTGACGCCCGGGTACAGCCGCCGGACGGCTTCGGCGAGCAGGTGCGCCGACGAGTGGCGGAGCACGGCGAGCGCATCCGGGTCGTCGCTGTCGCGGGTGGTCAGCACCTCGAGCCGCTGGCCGTCGCGCAGCGGCGCGCGCAGGTCCTGCGCCCGGCCGTCGGCGCGGACGAGGACCGCCTGCTCGGCCAGCTTCGGCCCGATCGCGCGGGCCGCATCGAGACCGCTGGCGCCCTCGGGAAGTTCGAGAGCGTCGCCGTTGGGAAGGACGACGTGCATGGAAGAAGACACGGACGACAAGGTTAACCACCCCCGTGAGGACGATCGGAACGAGGAAATCGACGAGTCGCCCGTTCCGGACCCCGACGGCGAGAGCACGGCCGAGGACGATCCGGAAGCCGACTAGGCAGCCACGCGCGAGCCGGCGACGATCGCCCGCGCGTGGCAGCGCGTCGTCGTGGTCCGGCCGGCGGTCATGGGTGGAGCGTAGCGGAGGCCTGCCGAAGCGGACCCCGTGTACCTGGTCCATCGCTCGACGCCGCCATGGCGTGGTGAACCGTTCCGCGCGCTGTACCAGGTACGGGCGTTTCGCCGAACCTACCTCTGGCAAGCTCCGACCATGCTCGCTGCCGTCTACGAGCGCACCGGCCCCGCGGGCGAGGTGCTCGAGGTGCGGGAGGTCGAGACGCCCGAGCCCGACGCGGGCTGGGTGCGCGTGCGCATGCACGTCTCGGGGGTGAACCCGACCGACTGGAAGTCGCGCAGCGGCTCGACCTCGTCGCCGACGCGGCCGTTCCAGGTGCCGCACCACGACGGCGCCGGCGTGATCGACGCCGTCGGGCCGGGCGTCCCCGAGACCCGCGTCGGCGAGCGCGTCTGGGTCTTCCTCGCCGCGTACACGTCGCCGTACGGCACGGCCGCCGAGTACACCGTCGTGCCGGCCGCACACGCGGTGCCGCTGCCGGACGGCGCGAGCTTCGAGCTGGGCGCGGGCCTCGGCGTGCCCGCGCTCACGGCGCACCGCTGCCTCACGGCCGACGGACCCATCGCCGGCGCCACGGTGCTCGTCGCGGGCGGCGCGGGCGCGGTGGGCCACTCGGCGATCGAGCTGGCCCGCTTCCTCGGTGCGAAGCGCGTGCTCGCCACCGCGAGCACGGACGCCAAGCAGGAGCTTGCCCGCGCGGCCGGAGCCGACCCCGTCGTCGACTACCGCCGCGACGACGCCGCCGAGCGCATCCGTGCCGCAGCGCCCGACGGCGTCGACCGGATCGTCGAGGTCTCGATCAGCGACAACGCCGCGCTCGACCTGGAGGTGCTCGCGCCGCACGGCGTCGTCGCGAGCTACGCCTCGACCGGCGCGCCGCTGCACGCCGAGGTACGGCCGCTGATGACGAAGAACGTCGTGCTGCGCTTCGTCCTGCTGTACGGCGTGCCCGAGGAGGCGCTCGTCGCAGGCGCGCGGGACGTCACCCGCGCCGTCGAGGCCGGCGCGCTCACGGCCCTGCCCGAGCACCACTTCACGCTCCGGCAGGTGGCGGAGGCGCAGGGCGCGGTCGAGCACGGCGCGACCGGCAAGGTGCTCGTCCAGGTCGGTTGAACCGTCAGTCAGCCGCCGGACGTGGGAGCATCCGCCCCATGGACTTCGCGCTGACCGACGAGCAGGAGCTGATCCGCAGCACGGCGCGCGCGTTCTGCGACGCCGAGATCGCGCCCCACGCCGCCGAGTGGGACCGCGGCGAGGAGGTCGACCGCGGCATCGTCGCCAAGCTCGC
>DASZWI010000014.1:0-21025 GCA_035546715.1 Gaiellaceae bacterium
GAGTCGCCCGGGTAGTAGCGCGAGATGAGCGCGGTGAACGACGCGTTCGCGCCGCGCGCGCTCAGCGCGACGTACTCCTCGCGCGAGTTGGGCGCGATGCGCAGCTTGTCGGGGTCGCCGGCCCGCGACACGCGCACGCCCGACGGCGCCTCGAGCGGGAAGAACGCGGTGATCTCGGTGCCGAGGGAGGCGGCGATGGCGGCCAGCGCCGCGAGCGACGGGGTCGCCTCGCCCGTCTCGATCTGGGACAGGTAGCCGGCGGTGTAGCCGGTGTCGCGCGCGATCTCCTCGAGGGTCTGGCCGCGGGCGCGCCGAAGCGCTCTGAGGCGCTTGCCGACGTTGGCGAGGACCGCGTCCACCGGCCGACCCTAACCCATGCGCCCGCCGGTTGCATTTCGGTGAGGGAAGACTTATGTTGCCCTGAGCGGAAGGCTGCGGCGCACTCCGCCGGTACCCGCGTCACCGGTCTTTCGCTCTGGGCTACGCGTCTGAGCAAATAGCGCTCGAAGGAAAGCGACGGCGAGAGGAGCGGGATGGGCCGGTATCGCGTCTCGATGGACATCGGCGGCACCTTCACGGACGTCGTCGCCTACGACGAGGAGACCGGCACGTACGCCGCCGGGAAGTCGTCGACGACCCCGCACGACCTGACCGAAGGGGTCTTCGCCGGTCTGGCGCAGGTCGTCGACTCGCCCGCCGACATCGGCTTCACCGTCCACGGGACGACGGTCGGCCTGAACGCGTTCCTGCAGCGCAAGGGCGAGAAGGTGCTGCTGCTCGCGACCCAGGGGGCCGGCGACGTCTACCACATCGCCCGCGGGAACCGGCTCCGCCTCTACGACGTCCAGTACCGCAAGCCGCGCCCGCTCGTGCCGCTCCGCGACATCGTCGAGATCCCCGGCCGGCTCGACTACCGCGGCGAGGAGCGCGTCCCGCTCGACGAGGACGCCGTGCGCCGCGCCGCCGCCCGCGTGCGCGACGAGGGCTTCGGCGCCGTCGCGGTCGGCCTGCTCTTCAGCTTCCTCAACCCGGCCCACGAGCTCCGCGTCGAGGAGATCCTCCAGGAGGAGCTGGACGGCTCCGTCGCGATCTCGCTCTCGCACCGCGTCGCCCGCGAGTGGCGCGAGTACGAGCGCACGTCGTCCGCGGTGCTCGAGGCGTACACCGCGCCCGTGATCCGGCGGTACCTCGAGCGGCTCCAGGCCGAGATGACGACGCAGGGCCTCTCGGTCCCCCTGCACGTGATGCAGTCGAGCGGCGGCGTCGTCACCGCCGACTCGGCCCGCGAGCGGCCGCTGCAGACGCTCATGTCCGGCCCGGTCGGCGGGACGATGGGGCTCGTCGCGCTCGCTCGGATGCTCGACCGTCCGAACCTGATCGGCGTCGACATGGGCGGGACGAGCTTCGACGTCAGCCTCGTCGTCGGCGGCAAGCCGGACATCTCCACCGAGACCGCGCTCGAGGGCCTGCCGATCCTGATGCCGATCGCGAACATCCACACGATCGGCGCGGGCGGGGGCTCGCTCGCCTACGTGGAGGCGGGGGGCCTCCGCGTCGGGCCCGAAAGCGCGGGCGCCGACCCGGGCCCCGCCTGCTACGGCCGCGGCGGGACGCGCCCCACCGTGACCGACGCCAACCTCGTGCTCGGCCGCATCGACCCCGAGACGTTCGCGGGCGGGCGCATGTCGCTCGACGCCGCCGCCGCGCGCAACGCCGTGGCCGCGCTCGGCGAGGAGCTGGGGCTCGGCGTCGAGGAGCTCGCCGAGGGGATCGTCTCGGTGATCAACGCGAAGATGGCGCAGGCAATCCGCACGCTCACCGTCGAGCAGGGGATCGAGCCGCGCGACTTCGCGCTCGTCGCCTTCGGCGGCGCCGGTCCGATGCACGCGGTGTTCCTCGCGCAGGAGCTCGGCATCGCCGACGTGATCGTCCCGCGGCACGCCGGGGCGTTCTCGGCGTGGGGGATGCTCGAGACCGAGCTGCGGCGCGACTTCAGCCGGCCGTTCTTCCGCCCCGCGGCGAGCGCCGACCTCGACGAGCTCGGCGACCTGCTCGCGGCCGTCGAGGCCGAGGGGCGCGAGGCGCTCGAGTCGGAGGGCGTCCCGGCCGAGGCCTGCCGCGTCGAGCACGTGCTCGACGTGCGCTACGAGGCGCAGGAGTACACGCTCTCGATCCCCGTCGACGACGTCGACGCGCCCCGGCGCGAGGGCTTCGTGGAGGAGATGACCCGGCGCTTCGACGAGGCGCACGAGCTCCGCTACGGCCACTCGAACCCCGGCGCGCCGGTCGAGTTCGTCACCGTCCGCGCCGCGGCGCTCGGCGACCTGGGCCACGCGCAGCCGGAGGAGCTGGAGGAGGGCGCGCCGCCCACAGGCGGACGCACCCGCGACGTCGTCTTCGACGGGGCGCCGACGCCCACCGCGATCCTCGAGCGCTCCGAGCTGGCCGCCGGCACCGCCTTCGACGGCCCGGCGATCGTCGAGGAGGGGACGGCGACGACGGTCGTCCCGCCGGGCTGCCGCGTCTCGATCGATCGCTACGGCCTGCTGCTCGTCCGCACCGGAAAGGAGGCGTGATGGCCGCCACCGCCGTCGACCCGATCACGACCGAGGTCATCCGCAACGCGCTGATCAACGCCGCCGACGAGATGAACGCGACGCTGATCCGCTCGGCCTACACGTTCCTGATCTACGAGCTGAAGGACTGCTCGGTCGCGCTGCTCGACGCCGACCACCACGTCCTCGGGCAGTCGGCCGGGCTGCCGATCTTCCTCGGGAACCTCGAGGTCTGCACGCGCGTCACGGAGGAGATGTACGGCCGCGACGGCTGGCACGAGGGCGACGTCTGGATCATGAACGACTCGTACCTCGCCGGCACGCACCTGAACGACATCACGGTGTACGGGCCGATCTTCCACGCCGGCGAGCTCGTCGGCTTCGCCGCCTCGCGCGCGCACTGGCTGGACATCGGCGCGAAGGACACCGGCGCGCCGATGGACTCGACCGAGATCTACCAGGAGGGCCTGCGGCTCGGCCCGACGAAGATCGTCGAGGGCGGCCGCGAGCGCCGCGACGTGATCGACCTGCTCGCGCGCAACTCCCGCTTCTCGTATCCCGCGATCGGCGACCTGAACGCGCAGATCGCGTGCGTCCGCACCGGCGAGCGCCGGCTGGGCGCGCTCATCGACCGCTTCGGCGCCGACGTGCTCGCCGCCGCCCGCGACGAGATCTTCGCGCAGACCGAGCGCCTCGAGCGGGACGCGATCGGCGCCATCCCGGACGGGGTCTACGAGGCGGAGGGCGCGCTCGACAACGACGGCCTCTCCGACGAGCCCGTCCGGGTGCACGTGAAGGTGACGATCGCGGGCGGCGACATGACGATCGACCTGAGCGGCAGCGCCGACGCAGCCGCAGGGCCGGTCAACTGCGGCGAGGCGCAGGCGGTCTCGGCCTGCCGCGTCGCCTACAAGCTGCTCGTCGCGCCGGGGCTGCCCGTCAACGGCGGCTCGTTCGCGCCGCTCGGCGTCGAGGTCCGGAAGGGATCCGTCGTCGCGGCGGCCGAGCCCTCGCCGTGCGCGTGGTACTTCAGCCCGCTCGGCCTCCTGATCGACCTGGTGGTCAAGGCGCTGTCGTCCGTCCTGCCCCAGCAGGCGGCGGCCGCCAGCTACGGCGACTCGATGATCTTCACCTGCGCCGGCGTGGACGACCGGACGGGCGCGCCCTTCTTCCACATCGAGCCGACCGTGGGCGGTTGGGGCGCGTTCGAGGGATCGGACGGCGAGAGCGCGCTCATCAACAGCGTCAACGCCGGGATGAAGGACTTCCCGATCGAGATCCTCGAGACGCGCATGCCGCTGCACGTGCGGCACTACGGGATCCGGCCGGACTCGGGCGGCGCGGGGCGCTGGCGCGGCGGCAACGGCGTCGTCCGCGAGTTCGAGATCGAGTGCGAGCGCGCGTTCGTCTCGCTGTGGTGGGAGCGCTCGAAGACCCCGGCCTGGGGGCTGTTCGGCGGGAGCGACGCCGCCCCGCCCGACGTCGTCATCAACCCCGGCCGCGACGACGAGCGCCACATCCTCAAGGCCACGGCGCTCGAGTTGAAGCGCGGCGACGTGATCCGCGGCTCGAGCGGCGGCGGGGGCGGCTTCGGCCCCGCCGCGGAGCGCGATCCCGAGCTCGTCCGCGCCGACCTGCGCGACCGGCAGCTGACGCCGGAGGCGGCCGAGCGGCTGTACGGCATTCGTTGAGAGCAAAGCTCTTTTACCGACAGTTGACAGAGACGGGGCGGCTGACCTACGTTTGCGGCCTCGTGACGCCCGATTCGCGCATGGAAGGAGAGGCCGGATGAGCGCCGCCGCCGAGCGGGTCGAGCGCCTGCGGGCCGCGTCCGCCGAGGCCGGCTTCGACGCGTACCTGGCGACCAGCGACGAGTCGATCGCGTACCTGACCGGGTTCAAGCCGCTGCAGATGGAGCGCTTCTTCGGGGTGGTCGTGCGCGCCGACGGCGCCGGGGTGATCGTCCCGAAGCTCGACGCCGGTCAGCTCAACGGCGCGCCGGAGACGCTCGAGCGGGTCTCGTACGACGCGGCGTCCGACGGCATGCCCGAGCTCGCCGGGCTCCTCGACGGCGCGAAGAGCGTCGGCGTGGAGGAGGACCACCTGAACTTCGCGCGCTCGCGCGCCCTCGAGGGCCGCGGGATCGAGCCGGTCGCGGCCGGGTCGTTGCTGATGGCGCTGCGGGCGGAGAAGGACGAGTCCGAGGTCGAGGCGGTGCGGCGCGCGTGCGCGCTCGTGGAGGAGGCGTACGCGTTCGCGTTCGACCAGCTCGTGCCCGGCACCGTCGAGCGGGAGCTCAACAGCCGCGTCGCGAGCTTCCTGCGCGACCGGGGCGCGACCGACTCCCATCCGCTGATCCTCTTCGGCGAGAACGCCGCGAACCCGCACGCCGAGCCGACCGAGCGGCGGCTGCGCGTCGGCGACGTCGTCTGCGCCGACATCTCGGCGTGCCTCGACGGCTACTGGGGCGACCTCACGCGCTGCGCCACCTCCGGCGCTCCGACCGAGTGGGCGCGGCGGGCGTGGGACATCGTCGTGTCGGCTCAGCGCGCCGCGATCGACGCCTGCGTCGTCGGCGTCCCCGCGCGCGACGTCGACCGCGCCGCCCGGGAGATCGTGGAGGCGCACCCGGAGCTCGGCCAGTGCCTGCACGGCGCCGGCCACGCGGTCGGTCTCGCGCTCCACGAGCCGCCGTACCTCGTTCCCCGCACGGAGACGTTGCTGCGCCCCGGGATGATCTTCACGGTCGAGCCCGGGATCTACGACGCGCGTCACGGCGGCATCCGGCTCGAGGACGACGTCGTCGTGCGGGACGGCGCGCCCGAGATCCTGTCCACGCTCCCGCTCGACCTCGTCGAGCTCCCGGTGTGACGGATAGCAGGAACCCCCCAGCGAAGGAGGCTCAGGTGAAGGGAATGCGGATCACCGTCCGCGGCGGGCGCAGGCTGGCGCTGGCCGTCGTGACGGCCGCGCTGGTCGCCGCCGCCACGACCGTCGTGGCGAGCGCGCGTCCCGCGCACACCGACCGTGCTGCGGCACAGCAGGGCAAGGTCAAGGCGGTCGCGTTCTTCGGCTTCGCGGCGTCGAACTCGTTCGCCCAGGCGACGTGGGCGGGCGTCAAGCAGGCGGCGGCCGAGGCGCACGTGAAGGCGAAGTTCTTCGACCCGAACTTCAACGCGCAGACCCAGGTCTCGCAGATCCAGGACGCGATCACGTCCGGCGACTACCAGGCGTTCGTCGTGCAGGCGAACGACGGCAACTCGGTCGTCCCGGCGCTCCAGCAGGCCGTCAAGGCCGGCATCGCGGTGGTCGCCGAGTTCACCCCGATCGGCTCCAACTACGCGACGCTGACGCCGCCCGTGAAGGGCGTGACCTTCGTCGGCGAGGCGCCGGTGCACAACGGCACCGAGCTCGGCAAGCTCGGGATCATGGCCTGCAAGGGCCTCAACCCGTGCAACGTCGCGTACCTCGAGGGCTTCAAGACCCTTCCGCTCGACAACGCCCGCACCGCGGCCGTGAAGAAGCAGCTCGCGACGGCGAAGAACGTGAAGCTCGTCGCCGACGTCGAGGGCGGCTACACGCAGAGCGAGGGCCTGAAGGCGGCGCAGGACGTCCTCCAGGCGCACTCCGACGTGAACGTCATCATCGGCTCGTCCCAGGCGATCGAGGGGGCGCAGCAGGCGGTGAAGAGCGCCGGCAAGCTCGGCAAGATCAAGCTGATCGGCAACGGCGGCTCGTGCCAGGCCGTGAAGGGCGTGCAGTCGGGCGCCTGGTTTGCGACCTACGCGCTGCCGGAGAAGACGAGCGGCTACAAGGCGACGCAGCTCGCGATCGCCAAGGGCAACGGGAAGAACGTGCCGGCGAGCTTCAACGTCGACACGCTCGCGAACCCGCTGCTCACGAAGGCCGTGCTGGCCAAGACCCACTTCAAGGCCCAGTACTGCGATTGACCGACGAGGGTCGGCGGCTCGACGACGAGGGGGCGCGCGCGGCGGCGCGCCCCCTCGTCGAGACGCGTGGCATCTCGAAGCGGTTCGGCGGCGTCCACGCCGTCGAGGACGTCTCCGTGCGAATCGAGGCGGGCCGTGTGCACGGGCTCGTCGGCGAGAACGGCGCGGGCAAGTCGACGCTGGCGAAGCTGATCGGCGGCAGCCACCGGCCGGACGGCGGCGAGCTGCTCGTCGACGGCGAGCCGGTCGACTTCCACGCGCCGCGCGACGCGCTCGCGGCGGGCATCGCGACGATCGCGCAGGAGATCGCGCTCGTCCCGGCCCGGACGGTGATGGAGAACGTGCTGCTCGGCATCGAGCCCGGCACGGCCGGCCTGGTGCGGCGCCGTGACGTGCGGCGCCGGTTCGACGAGCTGAACGAGCGCACGGGGTTCGGCCTGCGCGCCAACGCGCTCGTCCGCTCGCTGCGGACGGCCGAGCAGCAGAAGGTGGAGATCATGCGGGCGATCGCCCGCGACGCGCGCCTCGTGCTGATGGACGAGCCGACGGCGGCGCTGACCCGCGACGAGAGCGAGCGCCTGCTCGAGATCGTGCGGACGCTGGCGGCCGGCGGCACGGCCGTCGTCCTCGTCTCGCACTACCTCGAGGAGGTGCTCAGCGTCGCGGACACCGTGACGGTGATGCGGAACGGCCGCCTGGTGCGGACCGCGCCGGCCGCCCAGGAGACGCCAGAGACGCTCGTGGCGGGGATGATCGGCCGCGAGCTGAGCCTGGAGTTCCCGCCGAAGGAGCCGCCCCCGGCGGACGCGCCCGTGGTGCTGGAGGCGCGCGGCCTCACGCGCGGGCGCGCGCTCGTCGACGTGTCGCTCACCGTGCGCGCGGGGGAGATCGTCGGGCTCGCCGGGCTCGTCGGCAGCGGGCGCACCGAGGTCGCACGGGCGATCTTCGGCGCCGACCGGCTCGACGCCGGCGAGGTGCTGTTCGAAGGGAGGCCGGTCGTCATCCGCGGGCCGCGCCACGCATCGAGGCTCGGCATCGCCATGCTCCCGGAGAGCCGCAAGGAGCAGGGGCTGTTCATGATCCGGCCGGTGCGCGAGAACGTCTCGATCGTCGACCTCGAGTCGTTCTCGACGGCGGGCGTCGTCAGCCGCCGCCGCGAACGCGCGCGTACGGCGGAGCTCGCGCGCGACCTCGACGTGCGTGCGGCGTCGCCGGAGGCGCCCGTGACGACCCTCTCGGGCGGCAACCAGCAGAAGGTGCTGTTCGCGAAGTGGCTGCTGCGGAGGCCGAAGCTGCTGATCGCCGACGAGCCGACGCGCGGCGTGGACGTCGGCGCGAAGCGGCAGATCCACGAGCTCCTGATCCGGCTGGCGAAGGAGGGGATGGCGGTGCTGCTGATCTCCTCGGAGATCGAGGAGGTGCTGGGCCTCTCGCACCGCGTCCTGGTGATGCGGACGGGGCGGGTGGTCGGCGAGTTCACGGGCGACGCGATCACCGACGAGGCCGTGATGAACGCGGCGTTCGCCACGGCGCCGGGAGCGGCCGCATGAGCGTGGTCGCCGCGCGGCTGCGGCACGTGGACTACCGCGACTACGGGATCGTCGTCGCGTTCCTCGCGCTCTTCGTCGCGCTCAGCATCGCGTCGGACTCGTTCCTCGAGCGGCAGAACCTGTCGAACATCCTCGACCAGTGGGCGGCGTTCGGTCTGCTCGCATGCGGCGAGACGATCTGCATCATCGCCGGCGTCTTCGACCTGTCGGTCGGCTCGATCGTGACCGTCGCCGGGGTCGTGGCCTGCAAGGTCGCGAACTCGTCGTCGCCATCGCTCGGGCTGATCGCCGGCGCGGCGACCGGCCTCGGTCTCGGGATCGCGAACGGGGTCGTCATCGACCGCACGCGCATCAACTCGTTCATCGGGACGCTCGCGACGAGCATCGTCTACAGCGGCCTGGCCGTGATCATCACGGGCGGGCTCACGGTGACGGTGCTGAAGTCGGGCTTCGGCGCGCTGGGCCAGGACACGCTGCTCGGCATCAAGTACACGGGCTGGATGTGGATCGTCTTCGCGATCGTGACGGCGTTCGTCCTCAGCCGGACGACGTTCGGCCGCTACGTCTACGCCGTCGGCGGCAACGTCGAGGCGGCGCGCCTGTCCGGCGTGCGCGTCGGCGTCGTGCGGACGACGTGCTTCGCCGTCTCCGGCCTCGGCGCCGGCCTCGCGGGCGACCTGCTCGCCTCGCGCACGCAGTCGGCCGCGGCCAACCTCGGCGTGGGGATGGAGCTGACGGCGATCTCGGCGGCGGTCGTCGGCGGCACGAGCATCCTGGGCGGCGAGGGCGCGATCTGGCGCGGCGTCCTCGGCACGCTGCTGCTCGCCATCATCGGCAACGGCTTCAACCTGCTGAACATCGACACGACGTATCAGCAGATCGTCCAGGGCGGCCTGATCCTGCTCGCGGTCGCAGCCGACCAGCTCGCCCGCAGACGCTAGAGCGGCCGCAGCGGCGGCTCGCGGCCGGCGGTGGTGCCGGGCCGACCGGCAGGGTCAGACCCGGGTCTGACCCTGGTTGCACGGTCCGGAGTGAGAAAGGCCTGCATGGGGCCGGGTTCGTCGGCGGGCCGGCGGTGGTGCCGGGCCGACCGGCAGGGTCAGACCATGCCGTCCAAAGGCGCGGTCGGACCCTGGCTTCGGCTCTCGGAGGGCGCCCGCGGTCATTCGCCCCCTGCACTGGCAGACTCGGAGCATGGCCTTCGCAGCCGATGCCGCGACGCACCTCTACTACGACCGCCGCGCGGCCGAGTACGACGACTGGTGGACGGGCCGCGGGCTCTTCGCCGAGCGGGAGCGGCCCGGCTGGCGGGACGAGGTCGACCGGCTCGTCGCGCTGCTGCGCGGCCTCGCGCCGGCGAAGACGCTCGACGTCGCCTGCGGCACCGGGTTCCTGACCCAACACCTGCCGGGGCTGGTCGTGGGGCTCGACCAGAGCCCGACCATGGTCGCCATCGCACAGGCGCGGCTGCCCGACGGCGTCGCGCTCGTCGGCGACGCGCTCGCGCTGCCGTTCGCGGACGGCGCCTTCGAGCGCGTCTTCACCGGCCACTTCTACGGGCACCTCGTCCCGGCCGAGCGGGCTTCCTTCCTGGCGGAGGCGCGCCGCGTGGCCGGCGAACTGATCGTCGTCGACAGCGCGCCGCGCGAAGGGCACGACCCCGAGGAGTGGCAGACGCGCACGCTCAACGACGGCTCGCAGCACCGGATCTTCAAGCGCTTCCTCACGGCCGATTGCCTGGCCGAGGAGATCGGCGGCGAGCCGCTGCTCTCGGGTCGCTGGTTCGTGGCGGCACGCGCTGCGGGTTGAATTCGAGGCGATGGAGTTCGACACCAAGATCGCGGTCGTCCTGCTCGAGGACCTCGCCGTCTGGCAGAAGGCGAACGTGACGGCGTTCCTCGTCAGCGGCATCGCGGGCACCGACCCCTCGACCGTCGGCGAGCCGTACGCCGACGGCTCGGGCAACCAGTACCTGCCGATGTTCCGCCAGCCGGTGCTCGTCTTCGCCGCGGACCCCGCCGGCATGCGCCGAGCGTACGAACGCGCGATGGCGCGCGAGGTGCGCCAGCTCGCGATCTACACCCGCGAGCTGTTCGCGACCGGCCACGACGACGCGAATCGCGCGGCCGTCGCCGCCGTGCCGGCCGAGGAGCTCGACCTGGTCGGCCTCGCGCTGCGGGCCGACCGCAAGGTCGTCGACAAGGTGCTGGACAGGCTCAAGCCGCACCCGTGACTCGAGCCGTTTCCGACACCTTGTGTTGACTCAACACAACGTGGGGGACGCGGTTCGCCCTGCGCTACCGAACGGTCCCGCGCTTGCGTCGAGGCGCTCGCCCATCGGGACGAGTCGAGGGTCGTGGATGCGGCGCGATCCGGGCGAACGTAGACTCGTCGCGAGGTTCGGGGTCAACAGACAGAGAGGAGACGAGGTGGCCGAGGGCATGGTCGCGCGCGAGCGCGTCGAGGCACGGTTGATCGAGCGGGCGAGCACCGACCCGGCGTTCCGGGCGCGGCTGCTCACCGAGCCGAAGGCGGCGATCGGCGAGGAGCTGGGCACGCCGGTGCCCGAGCACGTCGACGTGCGCGTCGTGGAGGAGACGGGCACGACGCTCTACCTCGTGCTGCCGCCTGCGGCGAGCGGGCGCGAGCTGTCCGAGGCCGAGCTCGAGACGATCGCGGGCGCCGGCGGCGACGGCGGCAAGGACTGGTCGGACACCAGCTGGGAGTTCGGCAACCTCCACCTCTGATGGAGGCCGCCCTGGTGGCGGGCCGGGACGCGGCGGCGTTCGCGCCGCTCGTTCCGTACCGCTACCGGGAGCGGCTCGCCTCGGGCCTGCTCGGCGACGAGCTGCGGCTCGTCGGGGTCACTGCGCTCGGCCGGCCCCTGGGCGCCGCGCTCGCGCGGCTGACCCCCGCGGGCGCCGTCGTCGAGTCGGTCGCCGTGGCGCCCCCGCATCGCCGCCGCGGCGTCGGCCGCGCCCTGCTCGCGGCGCTCGACGGCGAGCTCGCCGGGGTTCCGGCGACGACGCGATTCGTGCGCGAGACCCCTGCGGGCGAGGCGGTCGCCCGCATCCTGCGCGGCCTCGGCTGGCCGGACGCCCGGCCGGATGCGAGCCAGTTCGAGGCGGACCGGCGGCTGCTCGACGCGCCCGTCCTGCGCCGCCCGGATCCCGCCGGCGTCGACCTCGTCCCGTTCGCCGCCCTGGCGGGTGCGGACCTCGACGCCACGGCACTGCCCGAGGCCAGCTTCGTCGCGTCCGTCGCGGGTGAGGAGGCAGGACGCATCGCGGTGCACCGCGTCGGGCCGGCGACCGTCCGCTGGTCGCTGCTCGTCGTCGAGGAGCGCTTCCGCGGCGGCTGGGTCGGCGCGGCGTTGCTCGTCCGAGGCCTCCGGGCGGCGTTCGACGTGCCCGCCGTCGAGCGCGGTGTGGCGCTCGTCGCGCTGGGCAACCGCCCGGTGCAGCGCCTCGTCCGGCGGCGCCTCGGCCCGTACCTGGCGGCCGAGCGCACGCTCTCCGCGACCGCCCGCCCCCCACGGGCGCGGTGACGCGCGCTGCGCTGCCGAAGCTGCGATGGGCGAGTGAGGGAGATTCGGAAAGCCGCTGCCCGAGCTCGCTCCAGTGCCGGCGCGTCGGCTCCCAGGATTCTCCCAGCCGGTTCCCACACACTGTGGGGGTGGCCGGAGCGCCGACCCAGCGGGTGCTCGTCGTGGACGACGAGCAGAACATCGCCGACCTGGTCGCGACGGCCCTCCGTTACGAGGGGTTCGACGTCGTCACGGCCGCCGACGGCCGCGGGGCGCTCGACGCCGTGCGCCGCCACGCGCCGGCGCTCGTCGTGCTCGACGTCATGCTTCCCGACATCGACGGCTTCGCCGTGCAGCAGCGGTTGCGGAGCGACGGCCGGCAGGTGCCGGTGCTGTTTCTCACGGCCCGCGACCGCGTCGAGGACAAGGTCCGGGGGCTGACGCTCGGGGGCGACGACTACCTGACGAAGCCGTTCAGCATCGAAGAGCTCGTCGCGCGTGTCCGCGCCATCCTCCGGCGGACGAGCCCGGAGGAGCAGAGCACCCGCATCGCCTACGCCGACCTCGAGCTCGACGAGGAGACCCGCGACGTGCGCCGGGCCGGCAGGCGGATCGACCTGAGCCCGACCGAGTACACGCTCCTCCGTTACCTGCTCCTGAACGCCAGGCGGATCGTCTCGAAGACGCAGATCCTCGACCACGTCTGGCAGTACGACTTCGGCGGCGACGGCCGGATCGTCGAGACGTACATCAGCTACCTGCGCAAGAAGATCGACGCGGGCCACGAGCCGCTGATCCACACGATCCGAGGCGTCGGCTACAGCATCCGGCAGGTCGAGGACTGAGCCTTGTCGATCCGCCGGCGGGTGGTGCTGACGACGGTGCTCATCACGGCGATCGCGCTCGGGACCGCCAACTTCGCCAGCTACAAGCTGCTGCGCCGGTACGTGAACGGGCGCGCTGCGAACGGGGTGCGCCAGGTTGCGCAGACGGCGGCGGCCGCGACCGGCAGCGGGCGCCCGATCACGCTCGACCTCTTCTCCCAGACGGACCGGCCCGTGCTCGTCGAGCTGCGCTCGGCCGACGGCGCCCGGATGCTCCAGCGTGTCGGTGCGGAGACCGACGAAGACCTCGTGCCGCGCAGCGTCACGGCGCGCCCGGGACACGCGGTCGGGGTCCACGGCGACGAGGACACCGACGGCCCGCCGCGGTACGAAGCGATCGCCGTCCGCGACCGCCGCGGCCAGATCGTCGTCGCGGTCATCTCCCTGTCCGCCGAGGTGACGACGCTGCGGCACCTGATCGTGCTGAACATCTGGGTCGGGGCGATCGTGCTGGTCGCGCTGGCCGTCGTCGCGACCCTCGTACTCACGCGCAGCCTGCGGCCCCTCCGCCGCATCGCCGCCACGGCAGATGCCATCGCAGCCGGCAACCTCGCCGATCGCGTGCCTCCATCGGCTCCGAACAGCGAGATCGGCCGCGTCTCCACTGCGATCAACCGCATGCTCGAGGAGATCGAGGCGGCCTTCCACGAACGCGACGCCACCGAGAACCGGCTGCGTCAGTTCCTCGCCGACGCGTCGCACGAGCTGCGCACGCCGCTGACGTCGATCCGCGGCTACGCCGAGCTCTTCCGCCGTGGCGCCGACCGCCGGCCCGACGACCTCGCGCACGCGATGGCGGCGATCGAGAGCGAGGGGGAGCGCATGTCGCGGCTCGTCGACGACCTGCTGCTGCTCGCGCGGCTCGACAGTGCACAGCCGCTCGAGCGCCTCCCGGTCGACCTGGGCCACGTCCTGGAGGAGGCGGTCGCGGCTGCGCGCGTCGTCGACGACCGCCACGGCTTCGGGTTCGAGCTCGGCGCTCGCCCGCTGGTCGTCACGGGCGATGCGCGGCGGCTCCGCCAGGTGGTCGACAACCTCATCGCGAACGTCCGCAGGCACACGCCGCCGGGCTCCTCGGCCTACCTGACCGCGTGGCGCGACGGCGATCGCGTCCGCGTCACCGTCGAGGACGACGGGCCCGGAATCCGTCCCGAGGAGCGCGAGCGGATCTTCGACCGCTTCTTCCGACCCCACGACGGCCGGGAGCGGGACAGCGGGGGCGTCGGGCTCGGTCTGGCGATCGTCCGCTCGATCGTCGTCGCCCACGGCGGTACGATCGAGCTCGTCGAATCGCCGGTCGGTGCTCGGTTCGAGATCAGCCTTCCCGCGGGCGGTTCTCGGGCAACTCCCAGGCAGAGCACAGCCGCGGCCAAGCTCGAGGTGGTCCCCTCGGTGGTGGACACCGACATGCCCAGGAGACACGACCCGTGATCGAAGCCCGCAACCTCACCAAGCACTACGGCGACACCGTCGCCGTCGACGACCTCAGCTTCACCGTGAAGCCGGGGATCGTCACCGGCTTCCTCGGCCCGAACGGCTCCGGCAAGTCGACGACGATGCGGCTGATCCTGGGCCTCGACGCGCCCGACAGCGGCTCCGTCACCGTCAACGGCAAGCACTACGCCGACCACCCTGCGCCGTTGCACGAGGTCGGCGCGCTGCTCGAGGCGCGCTCGGTCCACACGGGCCGGTCCGCGTACAACCACCTGCTCGCGCTCGCGCAGACACACGGGATTCCGCGCAGCCGCGTCGACGAGTTGATCGATCTCGTCGGGCTCTCGTCGGTGGCGCGCAAGCGGGCGGGGCAGTTCTCGCTCGGCATGGGTCAGCGCCTCGGGATCGCGGCGGCGCTGATCGGGGATCCCGACGTCTGCATGTTCGACGAGCCGGTCAACGGGCTCGATCCGGACGGGATCCGGTGGATCCGCGACCTGATGAAGGCGCTGGCGCGCGACGGGCGGACGGTGTTCCTGTCCTCGCACCTGATGAGCGAGATGGCGTTGACCGCCGACCACTTGATCGTGGTCGGCCGCGGCCGCTTGATCGCCGACGCGTCGGTCGACGAGTTCCTGCGCCGCCACTCGAAGAAGGTCGTGCGGGTGCGCTCGCCGCAGGCGGAGGAGCTGGTCGCCGCCGTGGCCGGCCCGGACGTCTCCGTCGTGGCGCTCGAGCCGGGGCTGCTGGAGATCGAGGGTCTCACGGCCGAGCAGGTCGGCGAGCAGGCCGCCCGGAGCGGGATCGTCCTGCACGAGCTGACGCCGCAGCAGGTGACGCTCGAGGAGGCGTTCATGGACATCACCCAGGGCGAACTGGAATTCAGAGCACACGCTCACCTCGAAGCCGCCCCCGAGACCGAAGCACCCGAGACGGAAGGAGCGGCGGCGTGACCGGCTCGGTCGGCGCGCTGCCGCGCGTCTCTCACACCGGCCGGGTCACCCAGGCGCGCGTCGTGCTCTCGGAGTGGACGAAGCTGCGCTCCGTCCGCTCGACGCTGTGGTCGCTGTTCGTCGCGGTCGTCTTCACGATCGGCCTCGCCGCGCTCGTTCCGGCGGTGCGCATGCACCATCTGCGACCGGGCGAGCACATCGACAATCCGCTCGAGCTGACGTTGGCGGGCATCCAGATGGCGCAGCTCGCCGTCGGCGTCCTCGGAGTGCTCGTCGTCTCCGCCGAGTATTCGACCGGGATGATCCGGGCGACGATGACGGCCGCTCCCAAGCGCCTTCCCGTGCTCTGGGCGAAGGCTCTCGTCTACGGCTCGACCGTGCTCGCGCTGATGGTGCCGTCGGCGTTCATCGCCTTCTTCATCGCGCATGCCATCCTGCAGCCGCACGATCAGGCCGTCGCGTTCGGCGCGCAGGGTGTCATCCGCTCGCTCTTCGGCGCCGGTCTCTATCTGACCGTGATCGGCCTCTTCGGCCTCGCCCTCGGCGCGATCGTCCGTAACACGGCGGGCGGGATCGCGCTGTTCGCCGGGATCATGTTCGTGCTCCCGCCGCTGATGAACGTGCTGCCGGCCAGCTGGAACGACGCGGCGTCGCCGTACCTGCCGCTGCAGGCGGGGGAGCGGGTGCTGCAGTTGCAGGGCGGAACGCTCTCGCCATGGGAGGGCTTCGGCATCCTCTGCTGCTACGCGGTCGCCGCCATGGTTGTCGCCGCGCTGCTCCTGAAGCGACGAGACGTCTGACAGTCGGTCGCGCCGCTCGCCGCGTCTGACGGCTCGACTCTCCGCGCGGGGAGGACCCGTCGTCAGTGCGCTCGTCCTGGTGGCCGTCGTGCTCGGAACGTGCGCTGCCTCGTCCGGCGCGCGAGCGCAGGCGCCACGTACGCCGGCAGGGCGGCCGGCGCCCGCGGGGCCCGCTCCGAGCACCTCGAGCAAGCGGATCCCGAAGCTGCCGATGGCGCCGGGCACGGACAAGACGTTCACGGTCGTCGCCGGCGGCCACCGGCGGACGTACGTCGTCCATGCGCCCAAACCGCTCCCGGCGGGTCGCCTCCCGGCGGTGCTGGCCTTCCACGGTGCCGGCGACACCGCCGCCGGCATGGAGAAGGAGACAGGGCTGGACGCGACGGCGGATGCGCACGGGTTCTTCGCCGTCTACCCCCAGGGCTACGAGGACACCTGGAACGAGGGCGCCGGGCACACGCCCGCCGAGCAGGCAGGGATCGACGACGTCGGCTTCACGGCGGCGCTGATCGCCCAGCTCGACCGGACCCTGCCCGTGGACCCGGGCGCGATCGCAGCCACGGGGTTCTCCAACGGCGCCCTGCTCGTCGACGATCTCGGCTGCCGCCTGGCATCGTCGCTCGCAGTCGTCGCTCCGGTCGCGGGTCCCTTGCCCGTGAGCGTCTCGGCGGCGTGCCGACCGTCCCGCCCCGTTTCCGTCCTTGCCTTCCACGGCACGGCCGACAGCGGAATCCCCTACGGCGGCGGAGCGTTCCCCGGGGTCGGAGGCGGCACCACCGTGCTGTCGGCGCCGGCTGCGGCGGCCAGGTGGGCGCAGCTGGACCATTGCACCACGACGCGGCGCGCCTCGCCGACAGGCGGGTACAGCATCACCACGTACGGCGGCTGCGCGGGCGGCGCCTCGGTGGCGCTCTACACGATCGCCGGCGGCCCGCACGCCTGGCCCCACGCCCGGGGGTTGGACGCGAACGCCGTGCTCTGGTCGTTCCTGCGAGCACATCGACGCTGAGACCGGAGCGGTCCGACCTGCGATGCCGAAGGTGGGGATCGAACCCACACGCCCCGAGGGGCACCGGATTTTGAGTCCGGCGCGTCTGCCAGTTCCGCCACTTCGGCCGGCGTGCGGATCGTAGCCTCGTCCCGAGGCGCGGCGATTCCGCTCGGCTGCACGGCTTTGGACACAGGGCGGCCCGCTCGTCGCCTTGCGTTTTTCCGAATCGCAACGCATCGGGATAGGAATTGTCGTCCGAACGCAGTAGATTCCCCCCGCGGCGACCTCGCCGACGTGCCACCGGATGACTGCCGACGCCTCCCGTCACCCACTCGCCGCGTTTGCCGGCCGCCGCGTCAGCCCCGTCGCGCTGCTCGGGTGCGCGCTCGTCGCGATCGTCCTCTTCTGGCTGATCGTCAACCTGGCGAAGGACCCCGCCGTCTTCTTCGAGGTCACGGCGATCGGCATGACGAACGGCTGCGTCTACGCCCTCGTCGCGCTCGGCTACACCCTCGTCTACGGCATCCTCGAGCTGATCAACTTCGCCCACGGCGACGTGTTCATGCTCGGCGGGATGTTCTCCGTCACGTTCGCGACGTCGCTCTTCGGCCTGCACTCGGGCCAGGGCTGGGTGACCGTGCCCATCGTCATCGGGACGCTGGTCCTGGCGATGCTCGCCTGCGGCGCGATCAACGCGACCGTCGAGTTCGTCGCCTACCGCCCGCTGCGGTCCGCGCCCCGACTCGCGCCGCTCATCACCGCCATCGGGATGAGCTTCATCATCGAGACAGTCGGCCTGGCCTGGAAGGGCCCGGAGTACGTCCAGATGCCCGGCGTCCTGCCGCGATCGGACATGTTCCACATCGGCAGCTTCGACTACGAGTGGAACAAGTTCATCGCGCTCGCGATCACGGTCCCGGTGCTGCTCGGCCTGCTCTGGCTGATCCAGCAGACCCGCCAGGGGAAGGCGATGCGCGCGACCGCGCAGGACATGGA
The DNA here is from genome assembly GCA_035546715.1 of Gaiellaceae bacterium. Lineage (GTDB taxonomy): Bacteria > Actinomycetota > Thermoleophilia > Gaiellales > Gaiellaceae > PALSA-600. The sequence goes on from DASZWI010000014.1 coordinate 17,640, forward strand.
CGCCAGCGCGATGATGGGGATCAACGTCAACCGGACGATCTCCTTCACGTTCGCGATCGCCGGCGCGCTGGCGGGCGCCGCGGGCCTCGTCTACTCCCTCTACTTCACGTCCGTCCGCTACGACCAGGGCTTCCAGCTCGGCCTGATCGCGTTCACCGCGGCCGTGCTCGGCGGCATCGGCAACCTGCCGGGCGCCGTGCTCGGCGCCACGCTGATCGGCCTGCTCCAGGGCTGGAACGAGGGCCTGTCCTGGCGCGCGCCGGGCTCCGACTGGACCGAGTCGATCGTCTTCTCGATCCTGATCCTGATCCTCGTCTTCCGCCCGGCCGGCCTGCTGGGCGAGCAGACGCCGGAGGGCGGATGAGCGCGATCGAGACGCCCGCGGGGGCGTCGTACGCCGACGAGATCGGCTGGCGCAACCAGCTGCGGGCGCGCTGGCGGGGGCTGCCAGAGACGACCCGGGTCGGCATCGTCGTCGCCGTCGAGGCGCTGGCCGGCGTGCTGCTCTTCTTCGTCGACCACTCGCTCGGCTACGCGACCTGGCTCGTCTCCGGGCTGTTCTGGCTGCGGCGCATCCAGTCGTGGCGCCACCGCCTCGCCGCCGAGGCGGGCCTCCTGCTGCTCCTCGTGATCCTCGCGCTCGCGTGGACGACCCCGTGGGCGCTCGTGATCATCCTCGCGGTCGCGTTCGCCGTCTTCTGGGTCCCGGACGCCGCCGGGTGGACGAAGGTGCGCACGAGGGCCGCCGGGACGATCCCCGTGCCGCCGCGGTCGTGGGCGATGCCGACAGCCGTGCTGGCGGCGGTCGTCCTCTACCCGTTCTACGTCTCGAAGCTGTTCACGATCCCCGTCTTCGGGGCCTGGCCGGACGTCGGGACGGGCGTCTACATGCTCGTGTTCGTGATCATGGCCGTCGGCCTGAACATCGTCGTCGGCTACGCGGGGCTGCTCGACCTCGGCTACGTCGCGTTCTACGCCACCGGCGCCTACACGGCCGCGTGGTTCGCGTCGCAGCAGTTCGCCGGCCAGAGGTGCCCGAAGCCCGGCGTCGGCATCCAGGACTGCCCGGTCGCGGTCGTCCCGGCGCACTCCTTCAGCTTCGGCGGGGTCGGCGTGCTGCCCGGCGTCGGCGGCATCCACGTCTCGATCTGGCTGCTGCTCCTCGTCGCCGGGGTGATCACCGCGCTGTTCGGGATCGTGATCGGCCTGCCGACGCTGCGCCTGCGCGGCGACTACCTGGCGATCGTCACGCTCGGCTTCGGCGAGATCCTGCCCCAGATCGCGCGCAACGGCGACAACCTGTTCGGCTACAACGTCACGAACGGCCCGAACGGGATCACCCCGCTCGACTCGCCCGGCTTCGGCCACACCCTCTCGAACGCGACGGGCGGCTTCCTGCCCGCCAACTACCTCCAGTGCTGCTCGGCGAAGGTGCTGGGCCACCAGATCCAGTCGGCCGACGTCTTCTTCTGGACGGCGATCCTGCTGCTCCTCTTCACCGTCTTCTGCTCGTTCCGGCTGCAGTTCTCGCGGCTCGGCCGGGCGTGGATCGCGATCCGCGAGGACGAGACCGCGGCCGCCGCCATGGGCATCCCGCTGATGCGGACGAAGACGTGGGCCTACGCGAGCGGCGCGTTCTTCGGCGGCGTCGCGGGCGCCTACTACGCGGCGTTCAAGAGCAACACGTTCCCGGGCGACTTCTTCTTCAACATCTCGGTCTTCATCCTCTGCATGGTCATCCTCGGCGGGATGGGGAACATCTGGGGCGTCATCGTCGGCGGCGCGTTCCTCGCCTACCTGAACCAGGAGGGCCTCGCGAACACCGGCTCCTGGCTGAACGCGAACATCCACGTCGGCGGCTGGCACCCGAACATCGACGTGCCGCTGTACGCCGCCGGGATCTACGGCGTGATCATCGTGGTCGTCATGCTCTTCCGGCCGGAGGGCCTGATCCCGTCGAGACGCCGGGCCGCCGAGCTGCACGAGGGCGTGCACGACGAGCCGCTGTACGACACCGCGCACGCGGGGGGCGAGGCGTGAGCCAGACGGCCGCGGCGAACGGGAACGGCGACATCCTGGTCGCCGACAACCTCCGCAAGGAGTTCGGCGGCCTCGTCGCCGTCAACGACGTCACCTTCACCGTGCCGCGCGGACAGGTGGTCTCGCTGATCGGCCCGAACGGCGCCGGCAAGACGACGTTCTTCAACATGCTGACCGGCGTCTACAAGCCGACCGCGGGGACGATCACGTTTCTCGGCGAGGACGTCACCGGCAAGCCGCCGCACGCGATCACCGCGCGGGGAGTGGGGCGCACGTTCCAGAACATCCGCCTGTTCCAGAACATGACGGCGCTCGAGAACGTCCTTGTCGGCATGCACGCGCGGATGAAGTCGAACCTCTTCAACTCGATCATCCGCACGCCGTTCGTGAAGCGCGAGGAGCGGGAGGCGCGTGAGCGTGCGCTCGAGCTGCTCGAGTTCACGGGCCTCCGCCGGAAGGCCGGCGAGACGGCCAAGAACCTGCCGTACGGCGACCAGCGCCGGCTCGAGGTGGCGCGTGCGCTCGCCACCGAACCCCAGCTGCTGCTGCTCGACGAGCCGACCGCCGGCATGAACCCGCAGGAGTCGGCCGAGTTCACGGCGTTCGTCGGCAAGCTGCGCGGTGAGCAGGGCCTGACCGTGCTGATGATCGAGCACGACATGCGGGTCGTCATGGGCGTCTCCGACCGCGTCTCGGTGCTCGACTACGGGCAGAAGATCGCCGAGGGCGCGCCGCGCGAGGTGCAGAAGGACGAGCGCGTGATCGAGGCCTACCTCGGCAAGGCCGCGGTGGAAGACATGAAGCGGCAGGGCCTCGCATGACCGAGACCGGAAACGGCAACGGCCGGACGCCGGGCGCGCCGATCCTCGAGCTCAACGACGTCCACACGTACTACGGCTCGATCCACGCGATCAAGGGCCTCACGCTCGAGGTGCGCGAGGGCGAGGTCGTCACCCTGCTCGGCGCGAACGGCGCCGGCAAGTCGACCACGCTGCGCTCGATCAACGGCCTCAACCGGCCGCGGCAGGGCTCGATCCGCTTCTACGGGCGCGACATCACGATCACGCCGGCGCACGAGATCGTCAAGCGCGGCATCGCGCAGTCGCCGGAGGGCCGGCGGCTCTTCCCGCGCATGACGGTCACCGAGAACCTCGAGATGGGCGCGTTCCAGCGCAACGACCGCGCCGCCATCGCCGAGGACATGGACCGCGTCTTCGAGCTGTTCCCGCGCCTGCACGAGCGGCGGAACCAGAAGGCGGGGACGATGTCGGGCGGCGAGCAGCAGATGTGCGCGATCGGCCGCGCGCTGATGGCCCGGCCGAAGCTCCTGCTCCTCGACGAGCCGT
>DASZWI010000015.1:0-8226 GCA_035546715.1 Gaiellaceae bacterium
GTCTTCTTGACGACGCCGTTCTTCGTCGCGAAGAGCAGGAACTCGGCCTCCTCGAAGTTGCGCGTCTGGATGACGGCGCGCACCAGCTCGTCCTGGCGGAACGGCAGCAGGTTGACGATCGCGCGGCCCTTCGACTGGCGCGACCCGAGCGGCAGCTCGTGCACCTTCAGGCGGTAGACCTTGCCGACGCTGGTGAAGAACAGGATGTAGTCGTGCGTCGACGCCACGAAGAGGTGCTCGATGTAGTCCTCGTCCTTCAGGTCCATGCCCATGACGCCGATGCCGCCGCGGCGCTGCTCGCGGTACGCGGTCACCGGCAGCCGCTTGATGTAGCCGGAGCGGGTGATCGCGATGACCATGTCCTCTTCGGCGATCAGGTCCTCCACCTCGAGGTCGCCCTCCGCGGCCACGATCTCGGTGCGGCGCGTGTCGTCCTTGCCGTAGAGCTCCTTGATCTCGAGCAGCTCCTCCTTGATCACGCCGTCGATCCGGGCGGGGTCGCCGAGGATGGCGCGCAGCTCCGCAATCACCTCCTGGAGGTCGGCGTACTCGTTCTCGACCTCCTTGCGCGCGAGGCCGGTGAGGCGCGCCAGGCGCATCTCGAGGATCGCGTTCGCCTGGATCTCCGAGAGCGAGAACGTGCTCATGAGCCCCTCGCGCGCCGCCTCGGTGTCGGCCGCCGCCCGGATGAGGGCGATGACCGCGTCGAGGTTGTCGAGCGCGATCAGCAGGCCCTGGAGGACGTGCGCACGGCGCTCGGCGCGGCGCAGCTCGAACTTCGACCGGCGCGTGACGACGACGCGCTGATAGTCGAGGTAGTGCGTGACGAGCTCGAGCAGCGAGAGCGTCCGCGGCACGCCGCCGACCAGCGCGACGGCGTTGTAGCCGAACGTCGACTGGAGGGGCGTGTGCTTGAAGAGCTTGTTGAGGACGACCTGCGGGATCGCCTCGCGCTTGAGCTCGATCTCGATCCGCATGCCCGACTTGTCGCTGTGGTCGTCGAGGCCGGAGATCTCCGGCAGCGTCCCTTCCTTGACGAGGTCGGCGATCTTCGCGATGACGCCGTCGTCGCCGCCCTTCTTGACGCCGTACGGCAGCTCGGTGACCACGATCGCGCTCTTGCCCCCGCGCAGCTCCTCGATGTGCGCGCGGCCGCGGACGACGATCCGGCCGCGGCCGGAGCGGTACGCCTCGCGGATCCCCTCGCGGCCGAGGATGATCCCGCCGGTCGGGAAGTCCGGTCCCTTCAGGTGCCGCGAGAGCCGGTCGACGTCGATGTCGGGCTCGTCGATCATCGCGACGACCGTGTCGATCACCTCGCCGAGGCGGTGAGGCGGCATGTTGGTCGCCATGCCCACCGCGATGCCGGCGGAGCCGTTGACGAGGAGGTTCGGGAACCGCGACGGCAGGACGCTCGGCTCGCGCCGCTGCTCGTCGTAGGTGGGGGTGAAGTCGACGGTGTCGGCGTCGATGTCGCGGAGCAGCTCGGTCGCGATGCGCGAGAGCCGGCACTCCGTGTAGCGCATGGCGGCGGCCGAGTAGCCGTCGACGTTCCCGAAGTTCCCCTGGCCGTCGACCAGCGGCTCGCGCATCGAGAACGGCTGGGCGAGCCGGACGAGCGTGTCGTAGATCGCCTGGTCGCCGTGCGGGTGGTAGCTCTTCATCACCTCGCCGACCACCGCGGCGCACTTGACGCGCGGCCGGTTCGGCTGCAGGCCGGTGTCGTGCATCGCGTAGAGGATCCGGCGGTGCACCGGCTTGAGGCCGTCGCGCACGTCGGGCAGCGCGCGCGAGACGATGACGCTCATCGCGTAGTCGAGGAAGCTCGAGCGCATCTCCTGCTCGAGCTCGCGCGACTCGATGCGGCCGGGCCCGAGCGGTTCGATGTCAGACATTGAGCGTCACCGTCGCTTGGTCTAGACGTCTAGCGCAGCTAGACGTCAAGGAAGCGCACGTCCTTCGCGTTCTGCTCGATGAACTCGCGCCGCGGCACGACCTGGTCGCCCATCAGCGTCGAGAAGATGGCGTCGGCGCGGGCCGCGTCCTCGACCTCGACCCGCACGAGCATGCGCCGCGCGGGATCCATGGTCGTGTCCCAGAGCTCCTCGGGGTTCATCTCGCCCAGGCCCTTGAAGCGGCTCACCTGCATGCCCTCCTTCGCGAGCTCGAGCGCCCGCTCGCGCAGCTGCGGGTACGTCTCGGCGTAGCCGTCGTTCTTGCGCAGCGTCAGCCGGAAGGGCGGCGGGCCGGCGATCTCGCGCAGCTTCGCGTAGGCGCGGCGGAGGTTGGCGTACACCGGCGACGCGAGCAGCGCGGCGGGGACGCTGACGCTCGACGCGGCGTTCGTCTCGCGCTCGACGATCTTCACCTTGAAGCGCTCGGCGTCCGCCTCGGTCACCAACAGCTCGTAGCCGTTCGTGTCGAGCGTCCGCAGCGCGGCCTCGACCTCGCCGGGGACGGCCGCCTCGGTCTCGACGAGACGGTGGGCGACGACGAAGTCCGCGGCGGCCTCTCCGAAGTCCGAGCGGAGCCGGCCGGACCAGCCCTCGAACTCCTGCAGGGCGCGGACGAACCGTCCGTAGCGCGCCTCGGTCAGCTTGAACGGGGCGCCCTCGCGGCCGGTCACGTCGATGTCCTTGATGCGCTCGCGGACGAGCAGCTCCTCGAACTGCGACTCCTTCTCGATGTACTGCTCGCGGTTGCCGAGCTTGACGCGGTAGAGCGGCGGCACCGCGATGTACACGTGGCCCTGCTCGACCAGCTCGGTCATGTTCCGGTAGAGGAACGTCAGCAGCAGCGTCCGGATGTGCGAGCCGTCGACGTCGGCGTCCGTCATGACGATGATCCGGTGGTACCGGAGCTTGGTGATGTCGAACTCCTCGCCGATGCCGGTGCCGATCGCGGTGACGATCGACTGGATCTCCGTGTTCGAGAGGACCTTGTTGATCCGGTTCTTCTCGGAGTTGATCACCTTGCCGCGCAGCGGCAGGATCGCCTGGAAGGCGTTGTCGCGCGCGTCGACGGCGGAGCCGCCCGCCGAGTTGCCCTCGACGAGGTAGAGCTCGGCGGAGTACGGGTCGCGGATGCGGCAGTCGGCGAGCTTGCCCGGCAGGGACGAGCCGGCCAGGGCGCTCTTGCGGCTGATGTCGCGGGCCTTGCGGGCGGCCTCGCGCGCGGTCCGCGCCGCGATCGCCTTCGAGACGACCCGCTTCGCGTCGGTCGGGTTCTCCTCGAGGTAGCGGGCCAGGTGCTCGTTGACGGCGCGCTGCACCATGCCGTCCACCCACGGGTTGCCGAGCTTCGTCTTCGTCTGCCCCTCGAACTGCGGGTCGCGCAGCTTCACGGAGACGATCGCGACCAGCCCCTCGCGGACGTCGTCGCCCTCGAGCGGCTTGTCCTTCTCCTTCAGCAGCGGCGGGTTCGTCGACCGCGCGTAGGTGTTCAGCGTGCGCGTGAGCGCGCTGCGGAAGCCCGAGAGATGCGAGCCGCCCTCGTGGGTGTTGATGTTGTTGGCGAACGTGTAGACGGACTCGTTGAAGGTGCTGTTCCACTGCATCGCCACCTCGACCGTGCCGCGCTCGTCCTCGTCGGCGGCCTCGAAGAAGACGATGTGCTTCTGGATCGGGTCCTTCGCCTCGTTCACGTACGCGACGAAGTCGCTGATGCCGCCCTCGTAGTGGAACTCGTGCCGGTCCTCGCCCTCGCGCTCGTCGACGAAGACGATGCGCAGCCCCCGCGTCAGGAACGCGGTCTCGCGGAGGCGCTGCATGAGCGTGTCGGTCGAGAACTCGGTCTCCTCGAAGATCTCCTTGTCGGGCAGGAACGAGATCGTCGTGCCGGTGCCCTCGGCGGCGCCGACCACCTCGACGGGGCCGTCGGGCACGCCGCGGGCGAAGCTCTGGCGGTAGAGCTTCCCGCCGAGGCGGACCTCGGCGACGAGCCACTCGGACAGGGCGTTGACCACCGAGGCGCCGACGCCGTGGAGGCCGCCGGAGACCTTGTACCCCTCGCCGCCGAACTTCCCGCCCGCGTGCAGCTTGGTGAGGATCACCTCGAGCGCCGACACGCCCTGCTCGGGCATGACGTCGACCGGGATGCCGCGGCCCTCGTCGCGGACGGTGACGGAGTTGTCGGGGTGGATCGTCACCTCGACGCTGTCGTTGTAGCCCGCGAGGGCCTCGTCGACGGCGTTGTCGACGATCTCGTAGACGAGATGGTGCAGGCCGCGCGGGCCCGTCGAGCCGATGTACATGCCGGGGCGGAGCCGGACGGGCTCCAGCCCCTCGAGCACGGTGATGTCCTTGGCCGAGTAGTCGGCTGTCCCCTGGAGGTTCGTCATAGAAGAAGTCCCTGCAAAACGCGGGTTTTGCGGAACTAGAGAAGTATATCAGACCGACCGGTCGCGAGCGTTCCGAGCGAGGCCGAAACTGACCGCTTTTTGCACCGTTTCGCGCAGATTCTCGTCCCGGATCGACGAGGCGATGGCGCGGGCGCGCTCGACGTCGACCGGCGAGGGCCGGACCGTCCGCTCGACCGGCTCCGGCTCCGGCTCGGGCAGCGGGCCCGGTGCGAACCGAACCTTCGGCACGCCGAGGCGCTCGGCGATCTCGCCGGCGCGGTGACCGAGCTCGAACGCCCAGATCGAGTCGGCGGTGTGCACGTGGACGGTGCCGTCCCGCGCGATCCGCGCCGGCCAGGCGTTGCGCGCGATCGCGGGCCCGGCGACCTCCGGCCAGCGCTCGACCAGCTCGGCCATCCCGGCCTGTGGGCCGAACCGGGCGAGCTCGTCGCGGATCTCCCTACCGAGCGGTTCCAGGCTCCACCTCCACGAGCTGCGCCGGCTCCACCGGCAGCGACGACGCGTGCGTCGCCGTGATCACCGTCTGCCCCATCGTCGACACGCGCTCCGCCAGTATGCGCCGCCGGCCCGGGTCGAGCTCGGAGAGGACGTCGTCGAGGAGGAGCAGCGGCTCCGAGGGGAGCAGCTCGGCCTCGGCGAGGAGGAGCGCCAGGACGGCGAGGCGCTGCTCGCCCTGCGAGCCGAACTGCCGCAGGTCGCGGCCGGACGACTCGATGCCGACGTCGTCCAGGTGGGGCCCGGCGCCGGTCGTCCCGCGGTCGAGATCGCGGCCGAGACGTGCCTCCAGCAGTTCCACGGTCAGCTCCGCCGGCTCGTAGACGAGGCGCGCGTCCGGCAGCCCCAGCTCGCCGGCGCGGTCGGCGAACGGCGGCCCGAGCGCCGCGAGCACCTCGTGCCGCGCCGTCCCGAGGCGCAGCCCCAGGTCGGCCAGCGTCGCCGTCCAGGGCGCCAGCGTGTCGCGGCCGCTCAGGCCGAGCGCCACCCGCCGCAACGCGGCGTTCCGCTGGGCGAGCGCAGCGAGGTAGTCCTGCGGCAGCCCTGCGCGCGCCGGCTGGAGCCGCCCGAGCACGCGGTCGAAGTACGCGCGGCGCGCGGCCGGGCCGCCCTTCACGACGGCGAGGCGGTCAGGGGTGAACACGAGCGTCGCGGTCTCGCGCCGCAGCGACTCGGCCGACGGGAGCCGCGCGCCGTTCAGGCGCGCTTCCTTCGCCTGGCCCCTGCGCAGGGTGACCGAGAGCTCGGTGGGACGAGCCTCGCGCGATCCGCGTACGGCGACCCGGGCCGCCTCCTCCCCGAACGCGATCAGCTGCGCGTCCTGCCGGGTGCGCGGCGAGAAGCCCTGCGTCACGACGTGGAGCGACTCGAGGAGGTTCGTCTTGCCGACCCCGTTGCGGCCGACGACGAGCACGAGGCCCGGCTCCAGCGCGAGCTCGAGCGCGGCGTACGAGCGGTAGTGGCGGAGCGTGAGGTCGCGGACGACCAGGCGCTACCCGGCGAGCCTGATCGGCATGATCAGGTACACGTAGTCGTCGGTCTCGCCTTCGAGGACGGCGGGGCGCAGCGGGCTGATCAGCTTGAAGCGGATCGAGTCCGACTCGACCGACTCCAGGCCGTCGCGGAGGAACTCCGCGTTGAACCCGATCTCGAGCGTGTCGGCGTTGTACGGGGCCGGCAGCGACTCCCGCGCCTCGCCGACGTCCTGCGTCTGCGCCGACACCGTGAGCTCGCCCTCGGCGAACCGCAGGCGGAGCGGCGAGTTCCGCTGCGCCATCAGCGAGACGCGCCGGACCACCTCGAGCAGCTCGTCGCGCGGCAGGAGCACCTCGTGCTCGAACTGCTCCGGCAGGAGCTGCCGGTAGCTCGGGAACTGGCCGTCGATACGGCGCGTCGTCAGCCAGGTCCCGTCGGCGCCGAACACAACGTGGTTCTCGAGCATGCCGAGCTGGAGCTCGTCGGCGCCCCCGGCGATCCGGGCCAGCTCCTGGAGCGCGCGCGCCGGGATGATCGCGTCGAGCTCGGGCAGCGCGCCCGACACCTCGGTCTCCTTCACCGCGAGCCGGTACGAGTCGGTCGCCGCCATGACGATCTTGCCGGGCTCGAACCGGACGAGGATCCCGGTGAGGACGGGCCGGCTCTCGTCGCGAGACGCGCTGCGGCCGACGCGGGCGACCGTCTCGATCAGCGCCTCCCGGTCGATCGTGTGCAGCGCCGCGGTGTCGACCTCCGGCAGCCGCGGGAAGTCCTCGGCCGAGTACGTGTGCAGCCGGTAGTTGGCGGTGCCGGCGCTGACCACGACGACCGCCTCCTCGGGCTTGTGCTCGACGGTCACGTCGCCGTCAGGCAGGGAGCGGGCGATGTCGAGCAGCAGCCGGCCCGGCACCACGGCGGTTCCCTCGCCCTCGACCTGCGCCTCCAGCGACGCGCGCAGCGAGACCTCCATGTCGGTCGCCGCCAGGTGCAGCCGGCCGCCCTCGGCGCGCAGCTGGATGCCGCCCAGCACGAGCACGGCGGTGCGCGTCGAGACACCCCGGGCGACGAGCGCCAGGCGGGCGGCCAGCTCGTCGCGCGGTGCGGTAATCCTCAGCCCGGTGCCCACCACGATGTCTGAGTCAATCATCTAATGAAAACCTCGTTGTAGTCGTAAGGGGTGTGGGGACCGGGGATAGGTCGCTCGCGCCCAGTGTCCAAGCCATTTTCGCTGTGGGATCGGACGGGGGACAACCCGGCCCGCTCCACAGGGAGAACGGCTAGCGGAGCTGGCGGACGCGGGCTGTGAGCTCCTGGACGAGGTTGTACACAGACCTGTCCTCACGGATGAGGCGCGCGATCTTGGACGTTGCGTGGATGACGGTGGTGTGGTCGCGGCCGCCGAACTCCTTGCCGATCTTCGGCAGCGAGGAGTCGGTGAGCTCGCGCGCGAGGTACATGGCCACCTGGCGCGGGTACACGATGTTCTGCGAGCGCCGGTCGCCGGTCAACTCGTCCATCGTCACGCCGAAGCGGTCGCAGACGAGCTCCTGGATGCGGTCGATGGTGATCTGGGCGCCCTCGCCCTGCGGGAACACGTCCTTGAGCACGTCCTGGGCGAGGTCGACCGAGAGCGGCCGGCCGGTGAGCGACGAGAAGGCGACGACGCGCGTGAGGGCGCCCTCGAGCTCGCGGATGTTCGTCGAGACGCGCGAGGCGATGAACGTCAGGAGCTCGCCGTCGCGCACGTCGATCTGGTCGATCTTCACCTTCTTGCGCAGGATCGCGATGCGGGTCTCGAGATCGGGCGGCTGGATGTCGGTGATCAGGCCCCACTCGAAGCGCGAGCGCAGCCGCTCCTCGAGCGTCGCGATGTCGCGCGGCGGCCGGTCCGAGGACATGACGATCTGCCGGCCGGCCTCGTAGAGCGAGTTGAAGGTGTGGAAGAACTCCTCCTGGATCCGCTCCTTGTGCTCGAAGAACTGGACGTCGTCGATCAGGAGCACGTCGTAGGTGCGGTAGCGCTGCTTGAAGCCCTCGATGCGCTTGTCGCGGAGCGAGTTGATGAAGTCGTTCATGAAGGTCTCGGAGGTGACGTAGCGGACGGTCAGGTCGCGCGCGTGCTCGCTCACGTACTGCGCGATCCCCTGCAGCAGGTGCGTCTTGCCGAGGCCGGTGCCGCCGTAGATGAAGAGCGGGTTGTACGCCTGCGCCGGCGCCTCGGCCACCGCGAGCGCGGCCGCGTGCGCGAACCGGTTCGACGAGCCGATGACGAAGGAGTCGAACGTGTACTTCGCGTTGAAGCCGCCGCTCTCCGGCCGCGCCTGCATCCGCTCGACGACCGCGCGCGGCTTGCCGGCCGTCGCGACCTCGCCGTGCAGGTCGTCGAGGAGCGTCGG
>DASZWI010000016.1:0-7164 GCA_035546715.1 Gaiellaceae bacterium
TTCCCCAGCGATGATCCGCACGGCCGTGACCCTAACGGCCGTGGACAACGACACAGGTCACACTTCCGTGACGGAGGCTGCCTCCGGACATGTCGGCGTGAAGATGGCGGTTGAGCAGGGCTTTTCACGAAGTCGGCACAGCGATGTGACAGAGCTGTACGGCAGGCTGCCACCTGTGGAGAACTCGGCTCGCGAACTGCCCACAGGCTGTGGACAGCCAGGGCGCCCGCCTACGCCGCGACGTCGCCGCCGGCGGCGAGCCGGTCGGCTGCCTCCTGCCACGGGCCGTCCAGCGGGGCGAGCTCGCGCGCCAGGTCGCGAGCCCGCTCGATCAGCTCGCGGTCGGTGCGCAGCCGGGTGAAGCGCAGGTCGCTCCACCCGGACTGGCGCGTCCCGAGCAGCTGGCCCTCGCGGCGCAGGTCGAGGTCGATCTGCGCGAGCTCGAAGCCGTCGGCCGTGTCGACGAGCGCCTGGAGCCGCTGCTCGGCCACCTCGCTCAGCTCCTCGACCGGCCGCGACACGAGCATGCAGTAGCTCTGCTCCGCCCCGCGCCCGACGCGGCCGCGCAGCTGGTGGAGCTGTGCGAGGCCGAACCGGTCGGCCTCCTGGACGATCATGATCGTCGCGTTCGGGACGTCCACCCCGACCTCGATCACCGTCGTGGCGACGAGCACGTCCAGCTCGCGCTCCTTGAACTGTCGCATCACCTCGCGCCGCTCGGCGGGCTTCAGCCGCCCGTGCAGCAGCCCGACGCGGTAGTCCGCGAGCTCCGCACGGCGGAGCCGCTCCGCCTCCTCCTCGGCGGCGCGGGCGAGGCGCGTCTCCGACTGCTCGATCAGCGGGCAGACGACGTACGCCTGCCGGCCCGCATCGAGGTGCTTGCGGAGCCGCTCGTACACCTCGCCGGAGCGCTCGGCTCCCACCCACCGGGTGACGACGGGCTTGCGATCCGCCGGCGGCTTCGCGATCTCGCTCACCGCGAGGTCGCCGTAGATCGTCAGCGCGAGCGTCCGCGGGATCGGCGTCGCGGTCATGTGCAGGACGTGCGGCGAGCGTCCCTCCGAGAGGGCCTTCCGCTGCTCGACGCCGAAGCGGTGCTGCTCGTCGACCACCGCAACAGCCAGGTCGGCGAACTCGACGTCGCGCTGGATCAGCGCGTGCGTGCCGACGGCGATCTGCGCCGTCCCCGCCGCGATCTCGTCGCGGACGCGCTTCGACCCGCTTGAACCGGTCAGGAGGACGCAGCGCACGCCGAGCTGGGCGCAGTAGGGCTCGATCGTCAGGAAGTGCTGCTCGGCAAGCGTCTCGGTCGGCGCCATCAGCGCGCCCTGGCGGCCGTTCTCGACGGCTCGCAGCAGCGCGTACAGCGCCACCACCGTCTTGCCCGAGCCGACATCGCCCTGCAGCAGCCGCCGCATGGGCCGCGTCCCGAGCAGCTCCGTGTCGATCTCGGTCAGCGCCGCGTTCTGGTGCGGGGTCAGCTCGAACGGCAGGATGGCGCGATACCGCGCGACGAGCTCGCCCGGCAGGCCCAGCGACGGCGCGACGGCGTCGGTGTCGCGAAGCCGCGCGGCGACCAGCTGCAGGGCCACCAGCTCGTCCAGTGCCAACCGCTCGCGCGCGACCCGCCGGTCGGCCTCGTCGCGCGGGAAGTGGATCGCCGCGAGCGCGTCGCGACGCAGCGGCACCTCGAGCTCGGCGGGCAGCGGGTCGAGCACGTCGGCCGCGTGCTCGCGCAGGGCGGTGCGCGCGAGCTCGCGGAGACGCGTCGACGGGATCTGCTCGCTCGCCGGGTAGACGGGCGCGAAGTCGGCGGTGCGGCGGGCCTCGTCGCCCAGGTCGTAGCTCTTGACGTCGAATCCGTGGCGGCCGAGCTTGCCGCGCAGCCGCACCTCCGTCCCCGGCGTCAGCTTCTCCGCCAGCCACGGCTGGTTGAACCACGATGCGGAGATCGCGCCGCCGCTGCCGTCGCGGACGACCGCGCTGACGAGCGTGCGCCGTCCGCGCAGGGGCCGCGAGCGCGAGCTGACGACCCGGCCGGCGATCGCGACCGCGCCCTCGACGCGCCCGAGGCGCGCGATCGGCACCTCTTCGGCCGCGTCCTCGTAGCGGCGGGGCGCGTGTTGGAGCAGGTCGTCGACCGTCTCGATCCCGAACGCCCGCAGCCGCTTCGCCATGGTGACGCCCACGCCCGGGAGCGCGTCGACGCCGGCGGCGAGCCGCTCCGGGCGCGCCCACCCGCGGGGACGGGGCCACGCGTCGCCGTCAGGCGCCTGGACCAGGCCTGCGAAACCCGTGTGCGCGCGGGCCGTCACCGCCACCAGGCCCGAGTATAGGACCCCCTCCGGACGCGCCTTATCCCGGGTCGTCGAACCAGAACAAGCCGACGGTACCCGGCCCGGCATGCGTGCCGACGACCGCTCCCAGGCTGGTCGCCACCTCGAGCTGCGCCTGCGGCCGGGCGTCGCCGACGAGGGAACGGAGCGTCTCGAGCCGTTCCGGCGCCGCGGCGTGCGCGAGCGCGAGACGCAGCGTCGGCGTGTCGGCCGTCTCCGCCTCGAGGAGCGCGCGGAACTCGGCGAACGCCTTCTGGCTGCCCCGCACCTTCTTCAGCGGGAGCACCTCGCCGTCGACGATCGTCAGGATCGGCTTCACCTGGAGGAGGTTCCCGGCGAGCGCCGCCGCCCGCCCGATGCGCCCACCACGCGCGAGGTACTCCAGCGTGTCGACCGTGAACAGGATCCGATGCCGCGCCCGGAACCGCTCGACGAGCGCGTCGACCTCCTCGTCGGTCGTGCCGCGCTCGAGCCGCCGCTGGATCGCCAGCGCGAGGATCGTCACCGCTGCCGACACGGAGCACGTGTCGACCACCCGCACGCGACCGTCGCCGAGCGACGCCGCCGCCGTCTCGGCGCTGGCGAACGTCCCCGACAGCGTCGACGAGATCTGGAGCGAGAGGACGCGCTCGTAGCGGCCGAGCTCCTCGTACACGGCGGCGAAGTCGGCCGGCGTCGGCTGGGACGTCGTCGGCAGCGCGGTTGCGGCCGCGAGCCGGGCGTAGAACTCGTCCGGGAGGATGTCGACGCCGTCGCGGTAGCTCTCGTCCCCGAAGCGGACGTACAGCGGGACGACGCGCATGTTCGGGAAGTGCCGCGGGCCCTCGGGGAAGTCCGCCGTCGAGTCGAGGACGATCGCCGTGTTGTCGGCCGTGAGCCTCACGTCTTCGCCGCCTCGGAGAGCACCGTGACGATCTGCTCGAGATCCTCGTCCTTGGTCAGGCAGGCGACCGCCCCGGCGTCGAGCAGATCCTGTACCTCGCGGCGCGTCACCGACGCCGTCAGGCAGACGACCTTCACGCTCGGCGCGGCGGCCAGGACGGCCCGCGTCGCCTGCGCGCCGTCGAGCCCCGGCATCCGGTAGTCCATGAGGACGACGTCGGGCAGGAGGTCGGCGCACACCCTGGGCGCGGTCGTGCCGTTGGAGAGGCTGGCGACGACCTCGATCTCCGGCCGCAGCCCGAACAGGAGCTCGAGCGTCTCGCGGAACGTGTCGTTGTCCTCGACGAGGACGACCCGGACGGGAGAGCCGACCGCAGGCACCGGCGGGAGCCTATTCGGCCGCGAGCAGCAGCGGGTAGTTCGGCTGGCCGCCCTCGTGCACCTCGAGCTCGAGCTCCGGGTGCACGCGGCGAAGCTCGTCCAGCGCGCCGTCGACCGGCGCGGGGTCGGCGCCGGTGAGGACGGTGAGGATGCCGCGCGGCTCCGCGAGCAGGCCGTCGACGACGGCGCGCACGACGTCGTCGAAGCCGCCGCCGGCGACCGGCGCGCCGTCGACGAGGCCCAGCCACTCGCCTTTCCGGACCGCGAGCCCCTCGAGGTCGACGTCCCGGGAGGCGACCGTCACCGCCCCGGTGGCCACGGCCGCCATCGCCTCGGCGAGCGCGTCGCCGTTCGCGTCGAGGTCGAGCGCAGGGTCGAACGCGACGAGCGCGAGCAGGCCCTCCTGGATCGAGGAGCTGGCCAGGACGCGGACAGGCCGGGAGGCGTTCGCAGCGGCCTGCTCGGCGGCCATCAGGACGTTCGGATTGTTCGGCAGGAGCACGACGCCTCGCCCCGGCGCCGCCTCGATCGCCGCCAGCAGGTCGGCGGTCGACGGGTTCATCGTCTCGCCGCCGTCGACCACGACCGCGCCGGCGCTCTCGAACAGCCGGCGGTTCCCGGCGCCCGACGAGACGGCGACAACGCCCGACTCGACCGCGTCCGGCACGGCGTGCAGGAGCCGCTCGGTGCGCTGCGCGGCCTGCTCCTGCATGTTGGCGATCTCGACCCCGTCGATCGTGCCCCGGGCGACGGCCAGGCTGAGCGCACGCCCCGGGTCGTCCGTGTGGACGTGCACCTTGAGCGCCTCGGCGTCGCCGACGACGAGGAGCGAGTCGCCGAGCTGCTCGAGCTCGGCCTCGACCGCTCCGGCGTCGAGCGGTCCCTGCTCGCCGCGCTCGAGCACGAAGACGGTGCAGTACCGGTAGCGCGAGAGCTCGGTGTGGGCCGACTCGATGGCCGCGCCCGCGGGCGCCGTCTCGGCCGCGGGAACGGCTTCGCCGGTCGCGGCGCCGACGATGCCGCGCACGATCTCCACGAGGCCTGCGGCGCCCGCGTCGACGACGCCGGCGTCGCGCAGCACCGGGAGCATCTCCTGCGTCCGCGCCACGCAGGCGTCGCCGGCAGCGACGATCTCCGCCAGGCTCGCGCCCGTCTCGGCCGCCTCGGCGAGGGCGCGGATCGCCGTCAGCATCGTCCCCTCGACCGGCTTGCGCACCGCGCGGTAGGCGGCGTCGCTCGCCGAGCGGAACACGAGGGCGGGATCGTCGGACGTCGCGAGGGCGTCGGCGGCGCCGCGGACGATCTGCGACAGGATGACGCCCGAGTTGCCGCGGGCGCCCATCAGCGCGGCCCGCGCCACCTCGCGCGCCAGCCCGGGGCGGTCGTCGGGGCCCTCCCCCGCCAGCGCCTCGGCGACGGCCCGGACGGTCAGCGTGAGGTTGGTGCCCGTGTCGCCGTCGGGGACCGGATAGACGTTCAGGTCGTCGATGCGGCGGCGCGACGCCTCGATCGCCGCCAGGGCCCCGCCCGCGAGCCGGCGCGCGCGGTCTCTCACCGGCTCTCCCTCACCTGCTGGATGACGACCTCCACGGCGGCGACGGTCAGGCCGGTCAGCCGCTCGACCTCGTAGCCGACCTGCGAGCGGACGGTGGCCGCGACCTCGGCCAGGTTGAGGCCGTGCTCCACGACGACGTGCAGGACGAGCCGCAGGGCGTCGCGCGGGCCTTCGACGCTGACCCCTTCCCGGCGCAGCATGCGCCGGACGCGTGTGCCCGCGGTGAGCCCGACCACGCCGTAGCAGGCGAGGGCCGTCTCCGCGACGATCTCCGCGATCGCGTCGCGCGAGATGGTGAGCCGTCCGCGCTCCAGCTGAACCGTCGGATCGTCTGCCACGGCCGGGATTAGACCGGATCCGAGATGCCCGCGGTTGCGCCGGCGCGCCGGGTGCGCCCCGACCGGCCTAGACGGCCTTGACGACCTTGTTGCCCTTGAGGCAGCGCGTGCAGACGTAGGCCCGCGTGGGCGAGCCGTTCAGCAGCACGCGGACGCGCTGGAGGTTCGGGTCGAAGCGGCGCTTCGTGGCGACCATCGAGTGCGAGCGATGGTTTCCGAACGCGGGCTTCTTGCCGCAGATGGCGCAGACCTTGGACATCGGCCGGGGATGGTAGCGAATCCGGGCAGCCGCGCTGCCGCGGCTACTGCCGTGCCGCGGCGCGCAGCCGGGCGAAGAGATCGGCCATCTCGAGCGCCGAGCGGACGGCCTCGGCGGCGCGGTCGATCCGCGCTTCGGCCTGCTCGACGTTCTCGACCGTGAGGACCCCGAACGCGACGGGCACGCCGGTCTCGATGCCGGCGAGCTGGAGGCCGGAGGCGCACTCGGCAGCGACGTACTCGAAATGCGGCGTCTCGCCGCGCACGATCGCGCCGAGTGCGACGATGCATGCGTAGCGGCGCGTCTTCGCGAGCGCCATCGCGGCCAGCGGGAGCTCGAAGGCGCCGGGCACCGGCATGACCGTGACGGCATCCTGCGACACGCCCGCGCCGGTGAGGGTCTCGAGCGCACGCTGGAGCAGGAGGTTCGTGACCCCGCCGTTGAAGCGCGAGACGACGACGCCGACGGACCGCCGATTGCCGAGCGGCGTCCCTTCGAGGACGGTGAAGCCGTCCGGCACGTCGATCTCGCCGCGGACGTGCTCGACGCTGACGCCGTCGGGCGTCGCCTCGATGACGGCGGACGACGCGGCGGCGGGCCACCCCTCGAACGGGTCCGGCGGCCCGGGCGGCGGCGTGTCCTCGCCCGCCGCTTCCTGCTGCTCCGGCTCGGCGGCCGGCGCGTCGCCGCTCTCCTCCGGGGCTGCAGGCGGCGCGCCGAACGTGGGCGGCTGCTCCGTGGTCGGCGGGACGTTCTCCTGCGGCTCGTCGAAGTCAGTCACTCGGTCTCCGGTTCGTAATCGAGGTTCTTCAGGTCTTGGTGGTGCAAGCGGTGGCCGAGCTTATCCCGCTTCGCCGACAGGTACCGGCGGTTCTCGGGGTTCGGCGACACCTCGATCGGCACCTGCTCGACGACGGTCAGGCCGAAGCCGTCGATGCCGGTCAGCTTCTTCGGATTGTTCGTGAGGATGCGGATCGTGGTCAGCCCGAGGTCGGCGAGGATCTGGTTGCCGATCCCGTAGTCGCGGGCGTCGGCGGGGAAGCCGAGCTCGAGGTTGGCCTGGACGGTGTCGAGGCCCTGCTCCTGCAGCTCGTAGGCGCGGAGCTTGTTGAGGAGGCCGATGCCGCGGCCCTCCTGGGCCATGTAGAGCAGCACGCCCTTGCCCTCGTCCTCGATCTGCCGGAGCGCCTGCTCGAGCTGCTCGCCGCAGTCGCAGCGGAGGGAGTGGAAGACGTCGCCGGTCAGGCACTCCGAGTGCACGCGGACGAGCACCGCGTCGGCGCCGTCGACCTCGCCCTTCACAAGCGCCATGTGGGTCTTGCCGGTCAGCGTCTCCCGGAAGGCGATCGCGGTGAACTCGCCGTACTCGGTCGGCAGGCGGACGGACGCGCCGCGCTCGACGAGCTTCTCGTG
>DASZWI010000017.1:0-8976 GCA_035546715.1 Gaiellaceae bacterium
GCGCAGCACCTCGCAGTGCGACGGACGGCACACCGCCGGAAGCCGCCCGGAGACGAGATCGACGTAGCGGCCGAGGTCGTCGGCCGCACGGATGTTGACGAGGCGGCCCTGGATCGAGGCCTCCCGGAAGAGCATGGCGCGCGCGGGCGCGCGGCCCGTCAGCGTCCTGAGCTGCGGGGCGACGAGGCGGTCGAGGGACGGGTAGACGTGTGCGTCTGCGCCGCTCCAGGCGACCTGCACGGTGCGGTCGCCCGGGTCGAGCCGCGCCGTCGCCTGGGCCAGCGCCCGGTCCTGCATGACGAGCCGCCCGCCGAGGACGGCGGCGAGGACGGCCGCGCCGGCCACGACGCCGACGGCGACGAGGAGCAGCCGCTGGCCGCCGAAGCGCAGCCGGGCCGCGACGAGCTCCAGCGGGAAGGCGATCCGCCGCAACACCAGTAGTGGGACTGTACTGGTGTCGTATCATTCGTGCAACCGTGCCTCGCTACGACGTCCCGAAGGCCGCGCCGGAGCCGCTGCGCCAGGTGCAGCTGCTCATCAACAGCCGTGACGTCCACAACGAGGTGGAGTGGCTCCCCGAGTGGCTCGCGGAGCGCGGCCTCGGGCCGGGGGAGCTCGAGCGGGCGCGCGAGCTGCGCGAGGCCCTGCGGGCGCTCGTGCTCGCCAACAACGGCTTTCCGCTCGACGAGGGCGCCCTCGCGGTCGTCAACGCGGCTGCGGCGCGGCTCGCCCTGCGCGTCGAGCCCTCCGGGCGGCTGGCCGTGGCGGCGCGCGGCGATGCGCTCGACGAGGTGCTCGCGGTCGCGCTGGGGGCCATGCTCGACGGCACGTGGGGCCGGCTGAAGGCGTGCCGGAACTGCTCGTGGTCGTTCCACGACTACTCGCCGAACCGCTCCGCGTGCTGGTGCTCGATGCAGATCTGCGGCAACCGCACGAAGACGCGCGCCTACCGGCGACGCCGGGCGGACGGATCGGTTGGATCCAAGAAGCCGGCCTAGTCCCCTTTACTTCTGGTAGTTTCGGCTATGTGGGATCCGAGATCGCAGCCGAGACGACGGAGCTGGTCGTCCGCGACCTGGACGACGCCCGCTTGGAGCAGGCGGTCCGCCTCTGGGAGGACGCGGCCGACCGCGACCAGCCGGCGGCGTTCTCGCTCGCCGAGGTGCTGGCGGCGGTCACGTCGCGCGAGCCGGCGCTCGTCGCCGTGTCGGGCGACGAGGTGATCGGCGCGGTCGCGACTGCGGTCGACGGCGAGCGGGCCTGGATCGTCCGCTGGGCGGTGGCGCCGGGCTGGCGCCGCCGCGGCGTCGGCACGTCGCTGCTGCGGGCGCTCGAGCGGCGGCTGCTCTCGGCCGGCGTCCGCGACGTGTCGCTGCTCGCGCCGCGCGACGCCGAGGCGATCGAGGCCGCGCGCGCGTGCGGGTACGCGGCGAACCCGGATCTCCTCTACCTCGAGAAGCGGCGCCTCCAGCGCGGCTCGGCCGACGATCGCGTCGAGGAGCTCGGCGGCCAGTGGCTCCCGCAGGACCTGTGGCACGCGATCGGCGGCATGGAGCAGGAGAAGGACCTGATCGAGCGGCGCGTCATCCTGCCGCTCGCCGAGCGCGAAGAGGCCGAGCGGCACGGGGTCGCGGCCGCGGCGGCGGTGGTGCTGTTCGGGCCGCCGGGCACCGGCAAGACGACGTTCGCGAAGGCGATCGCCGGCCGGCTCGGCTGGCCGTTCGTCGAGATCTTCCCGAGCCAGCTCGCCGGCAGCGACGCGCACGGCCGCGCCGGCGCGCTGCGCGACCTGTTCGACCGGCTCCTCTACCTCGACTCGGTCGTGGTGTTCATCGACGAGGTGGAGGAGATCGCGTCGAATCGCCAGGAGCGGCCCGAGACGCACGTGATCGCCAACGAGCTCCTGAAGGTGATCCCGCAGTTCCGGCAGGGCGACTCGCGGCTGCTCGTCGTGGCCACGAACGCCGTCCACGACCTCGACCACGCGTTCACGCGCCCGGGCCGCTTCGACTACCTCCTGCCCGTCGGGCCACCCGACCTCGACGCGCGCACGGGGATCTGGCGGCGCTACGTCCGGTCGATCACCGACGTCGAGGTCGACGTGCGCCTGCTCGCCGAGCGCTCGCAGTACTTCTCCGCCGCCGACATCGAGTTCGCCGCCCGCAAGGCGGCGCAGATCGCGTTCGAGCGCTCGCTCGCCCTCGGCCACGAGCCGGCCGCGGTCGACGACTTCCTCGCCGCCATCGCCGACGTCCGCCCCTCGATCACCGCCGCCATGGCGCGTGAGTTCGAGGAGGACATCGAGCGGTACGCGCGCTTCTAGCTCTCGCAGCCACCCCCTGGCCGTTGGAGCCATGTCCCGGGGACAGTCCCCGGGACATGGCCAAGACGGACGATGGGGCGGAAACGGCTCTGCTGCTGGCCTCCGAGCGCCTGCCGGCGCCCGCCTCGCGCGCTTGGTGCCATCGTGGCACACATTGGCCGCGCATGGCACTCGATTTGTGCCATACTGGCACCATGAACTTGGAGCCGTACATCGAGGACGTGCAGCGGCAGCTCGTCGCTGCGGTCGCGGGCGGGAGCGACGGCGCCAGCGCGCTCGCCGAGCAGCTCGGCCCGGCGCTCGCGTCGGCCGTGCGCCTCGCGCTGCAGGACGCGCTCGCCGCGGCGGCCGAGGAGATCACCGTCGAGCTGGCGCCCGGCGCGGTGGAGCTGCGGCTCCGCGGCCGCGAGCCGGAGTTCGTCGTGTCGCCCGCGCCGGCCGACGTGCCCGCCGCCGGCGTCGCCGAGCCGCCGCCGGCCTACGTCGACCCGACGGAGCCGAGGCACGGCGCGATGTCGCGGATCAACCTGCGCATGCCCGAGCAGCTCCGGGCGCGGATCGAGTTCGCGGCCGCGGCGGCGGGCCTGTCGGTCAACGCCTGGCTCGTCCGAGCCGCGGCCGCCGCCGCCGACCGGTCCGGCTCGCCGGTCGCCGGCCGAGGGCCCGCGACCGGCGCGCAGCGCTTCACGGGCTGGGCGCGCTGACCGCGACCCGCCCGAGAGCTATCGAAACGAAGGGAAGGACCGCAATGCCCACGTACGACACACCCGAGCCCATCGCCGTCAGCCTCGACCTCGGCGTGGCCGACATCACCATCGCCGCGAGCGAGCGCACCGAGACGCTCGTCGAGGTGCGGCCCAGCAATCCTGAGAGCGAGGCCGACGTCGCGGCCGCCGAGCGGACGCGCATCGAGCTCGTCGACGGCCGGCTGTCCGTCCGGGCGCCGAAGAGCCGGCGCACGCTGACCCCGTGGGGCGGGCGCGAGTCGATCGACGTCGAGATCGCCCTCCCCGCCGGCTCCCGTGTGGACGGGGAGGCGGGCGCCGCGGAGCTCCGCGCCACCGGCCGTCTCGGCGAGCTGAGCTACACGACCGGCGCCGGCGCGATCCGGCTCGACCGGACCGGGCCTCTCACCTTGCGCACGGGCGCCGGCGACATCAGCCTCGAGCGGGCGGACGGCCGCGCCGACGTCAAGACCGGCTCCGGTGCGATCGAGCTCGGCAGCGTCGACGGTGCGGCAACGGTCAAGAACGCGAACGGCGACACCTGGATCGGGGACGTCGCCGGCGAGCTGCGCGCGAGCGCCGCCAACGGCAAGATCGCCGTCGACCGGCCGCAGGGCGCCGTGCACGCCAAGACGGCCAACGGCGACGTGCTCGTCGGAGCGGTCGTCCACGGCGCGGTCGTCGCCGAGACGGCCTTCGGCCGCGTCGACATCGGCGTCGTCGACGGCGTCCCCGCCTGGCTCGACCTGGACACGAAGTTCGGCCGGGTCAGCAGCGAGCTGGAGCCGGCCGAGCGGCCGGCGCCCGGAGACGACGTCGTCGAGATCCGCGCCCGCACCGCGTACGGCGACATCACGGTGCGCCGCGCCGCAGGGCTGGAGGTGCGGGCATGAGCGCCGTCGCGACGCACACCCGGAGCGCCGTGCACGTCACCGGGCTCCGCAAGTCCTTCGGCGAGCAGGTCGTCCTCGACGGCATCGACCTCGACATCGCCGAGGCGACGGTCTTCGCGCTCCTCGGGCCCAACGGCGCGGGCAAGACGACGACCGTGCGGATCCTGTCGACCCTTCTCCCCGCCGACGCGGGGGACGTTCGGGTCGCGGGGTTCGACCTGCGGCGGTCGCCCGAGCGTGTCCGCGAGGCGATCGGCGTGACCGGTCAGTTCTCCGCGGTCGACAACCTGCTCACCGGCGAGGAGAACCTCCTGCTCATGGCCGACCTCCGGCGGCTCGACCGCCGGTCGGGCCGGCGCCGGGCGGCCGAGCTCCTCGAGCGCTTCGACCTGACCGCCGCGGCGCGGAAGACGGTCGCGACCTACTCGGGCGGCATGCGCCGCCGGCTCGACCTCGCGATGACGCTCGTCGCGCGGCCGCAGCTCGTGTTCCTCGACGAGCCGACCACGGGACTCGACCCGCGCAGCCGGCGGACGATGTGGGAGACCGTCCGGGAGCTCGTGGCCGACGGCGTCACGATCCTCCTCACGACGCAGGATCTCGACGAGGCGGACGAGCTCGCCGACCGCGTGGCGCTGCTCGACCGCGGCCGTGTCGTCGCGGAGGGGATGCCCGAGGAGCTGAAGCGCGGCCTGGCCGGCGGCCACGCCCGGCTGACGTTCCGCGACGAGCCGAGCCTCGCTGCCGCCGCCCGGGCGCTGGGCTCCGGCGTGCGCGACGACGAGGCGCTCGTGCTCACCGTCCCGACGGACGACACGCCCGACGCCCTGCGCGACCTGCTGGCACGGCTCGACGGCGTCGCCGTCGAGCGGATCGCCCTGCACACGCCCGACCTCGACGACGTGTTCCTCGCGCTCACCGGCGCGCACGACGTCGAACTGGAGACGACCTCATGACTGCTCTCGCCTACACCGCACGCGACTCGGTGACGATGCTGCGTCGCGACCTCCTGCACGCGCTCCGCTTCCCGCTGATGACGATCAGCGGGCTCACCGTGCCGATCGTCGTCCTCCTGCTGTTCGACGGGGTGTTCGGCCACGCCCTGCGGGCGGGCCTCGGCAGCGCCGTTCCCGCCGGCGGCGACTACATCGACTACCTCACGCCCGGGATCCTGGTCATGACCGTCTCGTCCGCCGCGCAGGCGACCTCGATCAACGTCAACATGGACATGACGGAGGGGATCATCGCCCGCTTCCGGACGATGCCGATCAGCCGCGTCTCCGTGCTCACCGGGCAGGTGCTCGGGAGCGTCGTCCGCACGACGATCAGCGGCGGCCTCGTGCTCGGCGTCGCGGTCGCGCTCGGGTTCCGCCCGCACGCCGGCGCGGCGGAGTGGCTCGCGGCGACCGGCATGTTCGTGCTGCTCGCGATCGCGCTCACCTGGCTGACCGTCGCGTTCGGCCTCTTCGCGCAGACGCCGGCGGGCGCGAACAGCCTCTCGCTGATCGTCGTGTTCCTGCCGTTCGTCAGCAGCGCGTACGTGCCCACCGGTTCGATGCCCGCGGGCGTCCGCTGGTTCGCGCAGCACCAGCCGTTCACGCCGGTGATCCAGACCCTGCGCGGCCTCCTGGCGGGCACGCCGAGCGGCCGCGACGCGCTGCTCGCCGTCGGGTGGTGCCTCGTCGTCGCCGCCGGCGGCTACCTCTGGGCGCGCGCCCGCTACGAGCACGCACCCGCCTCCTGAGAGGGAGGCACCTGTCTCGTCGAGCCATGTCCCAGGGACTGTCCCCTGGACATGGCCGAGACGGACGATGGGGTCCGCGCACCGGGCGGCCTGCGCGGGCGGGCGGCTCAGACGGCGTCGAGCAGGGCCGCCAGCAGCGCCTTCTGGACGTGCAGGCGGTTCTCGGCCTCGTCCCAGACCGCGGAGCGCTCGCCGTAGAGCACGTCCGCGGCGATCTCCTCGCCGGGATGCGCCGGCAGGCAGTGCAGGACGAGGGCGTCGCGCGACGCGACGCCGACGAGCTTTGCGTCGAGCCGGTACGGCTCGAGGTCGCGCAGCCGCTGCTCGGTCTCGGCCTCGTCGCCGAGGCTCACCCAGATGTCCGTGACGAGGACGTCGGCGCCCTCGGCCGCGTCGTACGGATCGCGGACGAGCTGCACGGGCGTCTCGGGCGGCGGCTCGTACCCCTCGGGACACGCGGCCACGACCTGCATCCCCGTGAGACGCGCGATCTCGGCCAGCGACACGAGGACGTTCGTGCCGTCGCCGACCCAGGCGACGCGCACGCCGTCGAGGCCCCCGAGACGGTCGCGGATCGTCAGCGCGTCCGCCAGCGCCTGGCACGGATGCTCGACCTGCGTGAGCGCATTGACGACCGGGATCGACGCGTGCTCGGCCCACGTCTCGAGCTCGGCGTGCGACAGCGTGCGGATCGCGACCGCGTCGACGTAGCGCGAGAGGACGCGCGCCGTGTCGCCGACCGACTCGCCGCGCGACAGCTGCATCTCGTCACCGCGCAGGGAGAGCGGCGTGCCGCCGAGCTGCGTCATCGCGACCGAGAAGGAGATGCGCGTCCGCGTCGAGAGCTGGATGAACACGAGCCCGAGCGTGCGGCCCGCGAGCCGGGGCGTCAGGTCGCCCTTCAGCTCGACTGCCAGGTCGAGCAGGAACTCGACCTCGCCCGCCGACAGGTCGCCGATGCGCAGCAGGTCGCGGCCCGCGAGCGAGGACGTGCGGGCGCTCACCGCGACCACCGGGCCTTCGCCGCGGCGACCGCCGCACGGACGTCGCCGAGGCGGTCGCCCGCGGGCGGCGCCTCGAACGTCCCGGCGCGCACCTGCGCCGCCACCTGCTCGTGCGCGTCCCGGAACGGGACACCGCCGCGGACGAGGTTCTCCGCCGCGTCGGTCGCCCGCAGCAGCGGGTCGGCGCAGGCGGCGGCCAGGCGCTCGCGGTCGAGCTCCAGGCCGTCGACGAGCACGCGCAGCGCGCCGAGCGCTCCCGCGACGTCGGCTCTTGCCGCGAAGACGGGCGGCTTGTCCTCCTGCAGGTCGCGGTTGTACGAGAGGGGCAGCGACTTGACCGTCGCGAGCAGTCCGGCGAGGCGGCCGATCGCGGTCCCGGCCTTCCCGCGGACGAGCTCGGCCACGTCGGGGTTGAGCTTCTGCGGCATCATCGACGAGCCCGTCGCGGCGGTCTCCGGCAGGCGTGCGAACCCGAACTCGCTCGTCGTCCACAGGACGAGCTCCTCGCCGATCCGCGACAGGTGCGTGAAGCAGACGGCGGCCGCATAGAGGTAGTCGAGGGCGAAGTCCCGATCGGCCACCGCGTCGAGCGAGTTCCGCATCGGGTTCGGCGGCGGCGGGAGCGGCAGCGTCGAGCCGGCGAGCGCGCCGGCCCCGAGCGGCGACGGCTCGGCCGCCGCTGCCGCGGCCGCGAACCGCGCGCGGTCGCGCTCGAGCATCTCGATCCACGCGAGCAGGTGGTGGCCGACCGTGACGCCGATCGCCCGCTGGAGGTGCGTGTAGCCGGGCATCGGCGTGGTCGCCTCCTGGTCGGCCCGCACGAGGACGGCGTGCGCCAGCGACACGAGCCCTGCGTCCGCCTCGGCACAGGCGGCGCGCACGTAGAGCCGGAACGCCGTCGCGACCTGGTCGTTGCGGGAGCGCCCGGCGTGGATCTTGCGGCCGACGTCGCCGAGCCGCTCCTCGAGGAAGGAGTGGACGTCCTCGGCCGCCGGATCGACTTCCCGCACCTCCGCGAGGGTCGTGCGGACCTCGGCCAGCTCCGCGTCCGACAGCAGGCCCGCAGCGTGCAGCCGCTCGGCATGGAGCAGCGTGCCCTGGATGTCGTAGGGCAGGAGCTCCGCGTCGTCGGCCTTGAGGAAGTCCCAGACCTCCGGCGCGAGCTCGCCGCCGACGCGGCCCGCCCAGAGCGTCATGAGGGCGGCCCGAGCTCGAGCGGGTCGGACGGCCGCGCCGGCGGATCGAGCCGCAGCCGCCGGTGCTCGCCGAGCATCCGCCGCGAGTCGGCGATGTCGTTCACCTGCACCGCGAGCTGGCCGATCCGGTCGGCGGCGGTGAACGCCGTCGAGCTCCGCTCCATCGACAGCCGCTCGGGGTCGTAGGTGACCGCCTCGCCGCGCGTGTCGAGGATGGTGTAGTCGTCGCCGCGCCGCAGCTCCAGCGTCACCTCGCCGGTGACGACCGCCGCGACCCAGCGTTGCAGCGAGTCGCGCAGCATCAGCGCCTGGGTGTCGAACCACCGGCCCTCGTACAGCAGGCGCCCCAGCCGACGCCCGTCGACGGCGTACCGCTCGAGCGTCGCCTCGTTGTGGATCGCCGTGAGCAGCCGCTCGTAGGCGACGTGGAGGAGCGCCATCCCGGGCGCCTCGTAGATGCCGCGGCTCTTCGCCTCGATGACGCGGTTCTCGATCTGGTCGGACATGCCGAGGCCGTGCCGCCCGCCGATCTCGTTGGCGGCGCGGACGAGCGCGACCGGGTCGTCGGTCGCGACCTCGCCGACCGACACGGGCAGGCCGTTCTCGAACCGGATCGTCACCGTCTCGGGCTCGATCTCGACCGCGGGGTCCCAGAACGCGACGCCCATGATCGGCTCGACGATCTTCATCGACGTCTCGAGGTACTCGAGGTCCTTCGCCTCGTGCGTCGCGCCGAGCATGTTCGCGTCGGTCGAGTAGTGCTTCTCGACCGTCTGCTTCTGCGGCAGGCCGCGCTCGTGCAGCCACTCGCTCATCTCCTTGCGGCCGCCGAGCTCGTCCACGAACGCGACGTCGAGCCACGGCTTGTAGATCCGCAGGTGCTCGTTGGCGAGCAGCCCGTAGCGGTAGAAGCGCTCGATGTCGTTGCCCTTGTAGGTCGAGCCGTCGCCCCAGATGTCGACGCCGTGCTCGGCCATCGCCTGCACGAGCTTCGTGCCGGTGACGGCGCGCCCGAGCGGGGTCGTGTTGAAGTACGTGCGGACGGCGGTGCGGACGTGGAACGCGCCGCACTGCAGGGCGACGAGGCCCTC
>DASZWI010000018.1:0-27388 GCA_035546715.1 Gaiellaceae bacterium
CGCCTAGTAGTCCGACTCGCCCCAGGTCTGCAGCCGCTCGCGCAGGTCGCGCAGGAAGCGGCCGGCCAGCGCGCCGTCGATCAGGCGGTGGTCGTACGTCAGCGTCAGGTTCATGATCGAGCGGATCGCGATCGCGTCCGCGCCGTTCTCGTCCGTGATCACCCACGGCCGCTTGACGATCGCGTAGGTGCCGAGGATCCCGGCCTGCGGCTGGCTGATCACCGGCGTGCCGTGGAACGTCCCGTAGCCGCCGGGGTTCGTGATCGTGAACGTGCCGCCGCTCACGTCGTCGGGCGTGAGCTGCTTGTTCCGGGCGCGGGCGGCGATGTCGGCGATCGCCTTCGCCATGCCGAGCAGGTTGAGCGACTCGGCGCTCTTGACCACCGGCACGATCAGGCCCTTGCCGTCGGCCAGCTCCACCGCGAAGCCGAGGTTGACGTAGTTGCGCGTCACGATCTGGTCGCCGCGCAGCTCGCCGTTGACCCACGGGTAGTCGCGCAGGTTCTCGACGGTCGCACGGGCGATGAACGCGAGGTACGTCGGGTTGACGCCGTACCCGGCCTGGTACTCCTTCTTCAGCTTCTCGCGGATCGCGACGACCTTCGACATGTCGACCTCGATCGCGCTCGTCACGTGCGCGGAGGTGTCGAGCGACCGGCGCATGTGCTCGGCGATGCCGCGGCGCATCGCGCTCATCGGCTCGAAGCTCTCGCCGGGAAGCGGAGCTTCCTGGCTCGCCGGTGCGGGCGGCGGGCTTGCCGGTGCGGGCGGAGACGGCGCCTGCGTCGGCGCAGGCGCGGCGGTCGAGGCCTCCGGCGCAGCCGGACGGGCCGTCGTGGAGGCGCCGGCCTCCAGGAAGGCCAGGATGTCCTTCTTCGTGACCCGGCCGCCGGCGCCGCTCCCGGCGACCTGCGACGGGTCGATGCCGTGCTCGCTCGCGATGCGGGCGACGACCGGCGACACGAACGCCTTCCCGTTGCCGGACGATGTGTCGCCGGATGGGGCGTCGCCGGACGGCGCGGCCGCCGGGGCCGGCGCGGCGGCCTCGTCGCGCTCCTGCGCGGGGGTCGGCTCGGCCACCTCGCTCGCGGCCTGCTCGGACGCGTCCGCTGCGGCCTGGGTCGCCGGCTCGGGCGGCGCCTCGGCGGGCGCCGGCGGGGCGGAGCCCCCGCCCTCGCCGCCGATGCGCGCGAGCACCGTGCCCACGGCGACCGTCTCGCCCTCCTGCACCAGGATCTCGCTCACGACGCCGCTCGCGGGTGACGGCACCTCCGTGTCGACCTTGTCGGTCGAGATCTCGAGGATCGTCTCGTCGGCGTCGACGTGCTCGCCGACCTGCTTGTTCCACTTCGTGATGGTGCCCTCCGACACGGAGACGCCCATCTGCGGCATGACGACGTCGACTGCGGTTCCTGTGCTGCTCATCAGTACTCCAGAAGCTCCTCGAGTCCACGGACGACATCGTCGACCTGGGGGATGAACGCCTTCTCGAGCGGGGGCGAGAAGGGAACGGGCGTGTCGGGGGCGGCGATACGCCGGACGGGCGCGTCGAGGTCCTCGAATGCCTCCTCGGCGATCGTGGCGGCGATCTCGCCGCCGAACCCGCCGGTGCGGGTGTCCTCGTGCAGGACGAGCACCTTGGAGGTCTTGCGGACGGAGTCGAGCACCGCCTGCTTGTCCCACGGGAGGATCGTGCGCAGGTCGACGATCTCGATCGATCCGGACACCTGCTGCGCGGCTTCGGCGGCCGTGTGCACCATGGCGCCCCACGTGACGACGGTGAGGTCGTCGCCTTCCTGGTGGATGCGCGCCTTGCCGATCGGCACGGTGTAGCGCTCACCGGGCACCTCGGCCTTGATCCGCCGGTACAGGTGCTTGTGCTCGAAGAAGAGGACGGGGTTCGGGTCCTCGATCGCGCTGATCAGGAGGCCCTTGGCGTCCTCGGGCGTGGCCGGGCAGACGCACTTCAGGCCCGGGATGTGCGCGAACGACGACTCCGGGTTCTGCGAGTGGAACGGGCCGCCGGAGAAGCCGCCGCCGGACGGCAGCCGGAGCACGATCGGCACCGGGGTGCCCGCGCGCCACCGCTGCTTGGCGGCGATGGTCACCAGGTGGTCCCATGCGCACGAGACGAAGTCGGCGAACTGCATCTCGGCGACGGGGCGCATGCCCATGAGCGCCGCGCCGGTGGCGCCGCCGACGATCGCCGTCTCGGAGAGCGGGGCGTCGATGACGCGCCAGGCGCCGAACTCCTCCTGGAAGCCGAGCGTCACCTTGAAGGCGCCGCCGTACACGCCGACGTCCTCGCCGATCACGAAGACGCGCTTGTCGCGGCGCATCTCGGTGCGGAGGCCGTCGCTGATCGCCTGGAGGTAGGTCATCTCGGGCATCGGCGGCCTTCCTACTTGTGGTGGGGGGTGTCGAGGTCCTCGGGCGTCGCGTAGACGCCGTCGAGGAGCGTGGACGGATCGGGCAGCGGCGAGTCCTCCGCGCGCTGGAGCGCGTCGTTGAGGAGCTTCTTCACCTGCGTGGTGATCTCGTCCTCCTCCTCGTCGGTCAGCTCGACGTTCTCGCGCAGCCAGGTGCGGTACCGCTCGAGCGGGTCCCGCTCCGCCCAGCGCTCGAAGAGCTCCTTCGGGACGTAGAAGGCGTCGTCGTGGACGGCGTGGCCCTCCATGCGGAGCGTCTGGCACTCGATCAGCGTCGGCCCGCCGCCGTCGCGCGCCTTCTCGATCGCGCGCTTCGCCTCGCGGTACACCGCGAGCACGTCGGTCCCGTCGACGACCACGCCGTCGAACCCGTACGCCTGGGCGCGGTCGGCGAGGTGCTCGACTGCGTACTCGAGGTGCGTCGGCGTCGAGTACGCCCACTGGTTGTTGTCGCAGATGAAGACGACCGGGAGCTGCCGCACGCCGGCGAGGTTCATCGACTCGTGCGCGTCGCCGCGCGCCATCGCGCCCTCGCCCGACCAGGTGACGGCGACGCGCCGCTCCTCGCGGATCCGGAAGGCGAGCGCGGCGCCGACCGCCACCGGCATCATCGCCGGGAGGTGGCTGACCATGGCGATCAGCCCGAGCCGCTGGTCGGCCATGTGGACGTTCCCGTCCTTGCCCTTCGTCGGCCCGTCGGCCTTGCCCATGAACTGCGCGAAGATGCGCCACGGCTCGACGCCGCGCGTGATGTGCACGCCCATGTCCCGGTGCAGCGGGGTGCCGACGTCGTCGGGGCCCATCGCCCACGCGACGCCGCACGAGGCGGCCTCGTTGCCGCGGCCCGTGTAGTACGAGCCGGGGATCTTCCCCTGGCGGTAGAGGATGTGGCCGCGTTCCTCGACTCCGCGAGTCGTGACCATGTTGCGGTAGATGGAGAGGAGGTCCTCGCGGTCGAGGCCCCACTCCTTCACTTCCTGGAGCGAGCCGGTGGGCTCGGCTAGGCGCGCGCTCGTCACTGCACCGTCCTCGCGTCGTGGGTCGGAACGACGCCGGTCATCGTAACGGCGCGACTAGGCTGGCAGGGTGGGAAAGGCGTCCGACTGGCTGCGCGAGGAGCGCCGCAACGTGCTGGGGCACTGGACGGCGTTCTGCCTCGACTGCGGCCATGCGCAGCGGTGGTTCGTCGAGTTCGAGGCGGAGGTGCCCGAGAAGTGCCCCGGCTGCGGCGGCACCATGCTGCGCCGGTGCCCCGCCTGCGAGGCGCCCTTCTCGTCGACGTTCGCCGTCGAGTGCGAGGAGTGCGGGCACGCGCTCCGCGATCCCGAGCTGCTCGGGATGCGCATCCGCAAGCCGTAGACGGGGCTCGTCGAGGCGACGCCCCGCCCTGGTGGCTGCCTACAGCCCGAGGCTCGGCTTGATCGCCGAGAAGCGGATCACCGTGACGGTGTCGTCGGGCGACACCTCGCGGTTGTAGAGCTGCCCGAGCCAGCGGGTGAGCTCGTCGGTGTGGCGGATCTCCGGGTTGTCGTGCTCGATCTCGTTCGGCGACAGCTCGGAGAGCGTCTTCACCTCGACCTTGTCGATCACCGCGTCGAAGACGTGCTGCCGCGGGCTGTACCGGGCGCCGACGAGGACCGAGACGATCATCCCCTTCTGGTACTTCCGCGACTTGTCGCCCAGCCGGATCGTGGCCGACTTGCGGTGGTTCCGGAGCTGGGCTTCGACGATCGGCGAGTAGAAGTTCAGCGCGAACGCGGGCACGGGCCCGGGACTTTACTCCTGATTCGCGAGGACGGCCGCGGCTTTGCGGGCCATGTCGCGCTCCCCGGCGTACGTGAGCAGCGCGGGTGCTTCGTCGAGCGGGAGCCACCGGACATCCGCCACCTCGTGCCGGAACGCCTCCGGCAGGTCGCCGAGCCGGCCGCCCGTGTAGCGCACGAGGAAGAACGAGACGACCTTGAACACGCGCTCGCCGTCCCAGTTGAACCAGTAGCGGACGTCGCCGAGCTTGCCGAGCGACCGTCCGTGCGCCCCGGTCTCCTCCGCCACCTCGCGCAGCGCGGTCGCCTCGCCGCGCTCGCCCTCGTCGATGCGCCCCTTCGGCAGCGCCCAGACGCCGGGCCGCTTGCCCGCGGGCCGGATCGCCGCCAGCACCCAGCGGCCGTCCAGCCGGCGCACCAGCACACCCCCCGCCGAGAACTCGCGCCTCACAGCGCACTCACACCCGGATCGTACCCGGATCTCAGCGTTGCAGACTTAGATTCCACTGCTAGACTGGCGTGCTGGCACTCGGCGCGTTAGAGTGCCAACCGCAAGCACAAGTCTGTCACAAGGGTGGAGGTCAACGCATGAATCTGCAGCCGCTTGGCGATCGCCTGATCGTCGAGGTCCTCGAGGAAGAGGAGACCACGGCGAGCGGCATCGTCCTGCCGGATACGGCGAAGGAGAAGCCGCAGCGCGGCCGCGTCCTCGCTGTCGGCCCTGGCGCCCGCGACGAGAACGGCGAGCACATCGCCATGGATCTCGAGGAGGGCGACGAGATCATCTTCAGCAAGTACGGCGGCACCGAGATCAAGGTCGGGGTCGACGATGTCCTGATCCTGCGCGAGTCGGATGTGCTCGCCAAGGTCGTCGGCGACCGCGCAGCGGTCTAGAGAAGGAGAGAAGAGAGACCATGGCTCACAAGGAGCTCAAGTTCAACGAGGATGCGCGCCGCTCGCTCCAGCGCGGCGTCGACACCCTCGCCGACGCGGTCAAGGTGACGCTCGGCCCGAAGGGCCGCTACGTCGTGCTGGACAAGAAGTTCGGCGCGCCGACCATCACCAACGACGGCGTCACCATCGCGCGCGAGATCGAGGTCGAGGACGTCTTCGAGAACCAGGGCGCGCAGCTCGTCCGCGAGGTCGCCACGGCGACGAACGACGTCGCCGGCGACGGCACCACGACGGCGACGGTGCTCGCCCAGGCGATCGTCCGCGAGGGCCTGAAGAACGTCTCGGCCGGCGCCAACCCCATGGGGCTCAAGCGCGGCATCGAGAAGGCCGTCGAGCTCGTCACGGAGAACCTCAAGACGCAGTCGACCGAGATCTCCGGCAAGGAGGACATCGCCCGCGTCGCGACCATCTCGTCGCGCGAGCGCGAGATCGGCGACGTCATCTCCGAGGCGATCGAGAAGGTCGGCAAGGACGGCGTCGTGAACGTCGAGGAGGGCCAGACCTTCGGCCTCGAGCTCGAGTTCACGGAGGGCATGCAGTTCGACAAGGGCTACCTGTCGCCCTACATGATCACCGACGCCGAGCGCATGGAGGCCGTGCTCGACGACCCGTACATCCTGGTCGCGAACCAGAAGATCGGGGCCGTCAAGGACGTTCTCCCGGTGCTCGAGCAGGTCATCCAGGCGGGCCGCCCGCTGCTGATCGTGGCCGAGGACGTCGAGGGCGAGTCGCTCGCGACGATCGTGGTCAACAAGCTGCGCGGCACCTTCCAGGCCGTCGCCGTCAAGGCGCCGGGCTTCGGCGACCGCCGCAAGCGCATGCTCGAGGACATCGCGATCCTCACGGGTGCCGAGGTGATCACCGAGGAGATGGGCCTCAAGCTCGAGAACACGAAGATCGGCCAGCTCGGCCGCGCCCGCCGCGTGGTCGTCGACAAGGACTCGACGACGATCATCGACGGCGCCGGCGACTCCGAGGCCATCAAGGGCCGGATCAAGCAGCTCAAGTCCGAGATCGAGAACACCGACTCCGACTTCGACCGCGAGAAGCTCCAGGAGCGCCTCGCCAAGCTGTCGGGCGGCGTCGCGGTGGTCAAGGTCGGCGCTGCCACCGAGACCGAGATGAAGGAGAAGAAGCACCGCGTCGAGGACGCGCTGCAGGCCACCCGCGCGGCCCTCGAGGAGGGCATCGTGCCGGGCGGCGGCGTCGCGCTCCTGAACGCCGCCGACGCGGTCAAGAGCGGCGTCGAGTCGCTCGAGGGCGACGAGAAGACGGGCGCGCAGATCATCGTGCGCTCGCTCGAGGAGCCGCTCCGCCAGCTGGCCACCAACGCCGGCCTCGAGGGCTCGGTCGTCGTCCAGCAGGTCCGCTCGGCCAAGCCGGGCCAGGGCCTCAACGTCGACTCGGGCGAGCTCGAGGATCTCGTCAAGAACGGGATCATCGACCCGACGATGGTGACGCGCTCGGCGCTCCAGAACGCCGCGTCGATCGCGAAGAACATCCTCACCACCGAGGCGATCGTCGCCGAGGCCCCGGAGAAGACTCCCGCGGGCGCCGGCGCCGGCATGCCCGACATGGGCGGGATGATGTAGCCATTTCGCCTCGGGGCGAGATGGCTCGGTGCGAGGGGCGGCCTGCGGGTCGCCCCTCGTCGTTTTCCCGAGCCGCGACGGCTGGTCGACGGGTGCGGCGCCGGCAGACGGATACAGGCCCCGCCTCTCGGCGGGGCCTGTGTGCATCAGGGAGAGAAGAGCGGCTCGCCGCTGCGGCTCGGCTTGCCTGGAATGTGAAGAGCCATCCAGCAGGACGGCTCTTCGGCGTTTCTGGGGGAGGGTGTACCGCCGGTGATCGACCGGCGATCCCCGGCTGCCATCACCCGCCCGGGTGATCCGGAAAACCGCCGGCCCTCGGCCCCGCCCACGAGCGGAATCGCCCTCGGGCGATTCCGCCTAGAAGCTGTAGCGCTCTTCCTTCCAGGGGTCGGCGTCGTTGTGGTAGCCGTAGCGCTCCCAGAAGCCCGGGTGGTCCTCGGCGGTCAGCTCGAGCCCGCGCAGCCACTTGGCGCTCTTCCAGAAGTACTTGCCCGGGACGACCAGCCGGAGCGGATACCCGTGCTCCGCGGAGAGGGGCTCGCCGTCGGCGTGCGTCGCGAGCAGCGCGTCGGGCGCGGTGAGGAACGAGAGCGGGATGTTCGCGGTGAAGCCCGCCTCGGCATGCGCGACCACGAAGCGCGCGCTCGGCTTCGGCCGCGCCAGCGCCAGCACCTCGTTCGGATGGACGCCGCCGAACCGCATGTCGAAGTGCGACCAGCGCGTCACGCAGTGGATGTCCTGGACGTTCTCGCTGCGCGGAAGGGCGTTCAGCTCTTCCCAGCTCAGCTCGACCTCGTTCTCGACCTCGCCGAAGACGCGAAGCGTCCAGGTGTCGAGCGAGCCGTAGCGGGGGACGTCGCCCGCGTGCAGGACGGGCCACTTGTCGGTGAGCGTCTGGCCGGGCGGAAGCCGCGCGGGGTCGTAGCCCGCGTCGATCACCTTCCGCTCCGCTCTCGACCGGAACACGGTGACTAGTGTAGGCGGCGTGATCCAGGCGACCCGACCCGTGGGACGCCGGGCCAGGTCGTACGTCCGGGTCCGGGGACCCGGGGCGGTCGAGTACCTCGGGCGGATGCTCTCCAACGAGGTGCCCGAGTCCGGCTCGGCCGACGCCCTGCTGCTGACGCCGAAGGCGCGCGTCATCGCACCGCTGCTCGTGTGGCGGCGCGGCGAGGACGACGTCCTCCTGCTGACGGAGCCCGACCTCGGCGAGGTCGTCGCGTCGCACCTGCTGCGGATGCGGTTCGCCTCGCGCTGCGAGATCGAGCTCGAGGAGCACGTCTCGACGATCGTCTTCGGCGAGGCGGCGGTCGGCGTGCCGAACCGCGACTACGGCGCGCCGGCGATCGAGGTCCTCGACTCGGCGCTCGAGCCGACGCTGACCGACGAGGAGCTCGAGCGGCTGCGGATCGAGGCCGGGACGCCGCGGTACGGCCTCGACCTCGACGACCGCGTCCTGCCTGCCGAGGCCGGGCTCGACGAGCGCGCGATCTCGTTCGACAAGGGCTGCTACCCCGGCCAGGAGCCGGTCGCGCGCCAGCACTACCGCGGCAAGGTCAACCGCCGCCTGCGCGTCCTCGAGCTGGACGGTGACGTCGAGCGCGAGACGCCCGTCGTCTGGGAGGGGAAGGAGGTCGGCCGCGTCACCAGCGTGGCGGGCGGCCTCGCGCTCGCCTACGTGCGGGTCGAGGTGCCCGACGGCGCCCAGCTCGACGTCGGGGGCACGACGGCGCACCTCCGACCCCGGGCGTAGCGCCCGGCTACACTGCCTCGTCCCTAGGCGCCCGTAGCTCAGGGGATAGAGCGCTGCCCTGCGGAGGCAGAGGTCGCATGTTCGAATCATGCCGGGCGCATTTCCGCGTGGCCGTCCGCGGCGCCGGCCTCGTCTGCTCGCGGTGTCCGTGCCGGCGTGCATTTCCGCGTCGCCGTCTGGCTGCCGGGCCCAGTTCCGCCTGGCTGCCGCCGCTAGCGTCTCGGCGTGTCCGCGAAGCTCCACGACGACGAGCTCGACATCGACGCCGACCTCGTCCGGCGCCTCGTCGCGGCGCAGTTCCCGCAGTGGTCCGGGCTGCCGGTCGAGCCGGTCGACTCGTCGGGGACGAGCAACGCCATCTTCCGGCTGGGCGACGAGCTCGCCGTGCGCCTGCCGCGCGTCGAGTGGACCCGCTCCGGGCTCGACACGGAGCTGGCGTGGCTGCCCGCTCTCGCGCCGCGGCTTCCCGTCGCCGTGCCGGCGCCCGTCGCCGTCGGCGAGCCGGGTGACGGCTACCCGTGGCGCTGGGCGGTGTGCCGCTGGTGCGACGGCGAGATCCCCGCGCCGGGCCGCGCGGGCGTCGGCGTCGCCCGCGACCTCGCGCGCTTCCTGCACGCGCTGCGCGCGGTCGATCCGACCGGCGCCCCGCGGGGCTCGAACCGCGGCGCCCCGCTCGCGACCCGCGACCGGATGCGGCCCGCCGCCGAGGACCTGCGCGACGAGTTCGACGTCGCGGCGATCCTCTCCGTCTGGGAGGCGGCGCTCGCGGCGCCCGAGTGGGATCGCGACCCCGTCTGGCTGCACGGTGACCTGCTGCCCGCGAACCTCCTCGTCGAGGGCGACAGGCTGACCGGGGTCCTCGACTTCGGCTGCCTCACGCTCGGCGATCCCGCGTGCGATGCCATGGCCGCGTGGACGGTCTTCGCGGGAGACGCGCGCGCCGTCTACCGCGAGGCGCTCGGCGTCGACGACGCGGCGTGGGCGCGCAGCAAGGGCTGGGCGCTCAGCTTCGCGGTCGTGGCGCTCCCGTACTACCGCGACCGCAACCCGACGATCTGCGCGGCGGCGCGGCATGCGATCGCCGAGGTGCTCGCGGACGGCTAGAGGTGCAGCGTCTCGCGGAGCTGGTCGAGCAGCGGGCGCCTCGGCGGCGGCGCGAGGAACGCTGCGAGCCGTTCCGCCTCGAGCTCGTCGAGCGAGACGGCGGCCGTCGCCCCGTCGCCCTCCCAGATGCTGAACCGCACCTGCGCCGGGCGTCCGCAGCCGGCGAAGTAGCGCGACACTCGCAGCGCCTTGCCGGCGTCCTGGCGCACCGCTGGGTGCGGCGCGAAGAGCTCGACGAGCTTCGTGCGCTGCGGCGCCGCGCACCACGGGCAGTACCGGAAGCGGTCCTCCACCTCGCGATCGCACCCGCGGCACCTGCGCATTGCCCGCATCTTCTCCCCGATTCGCCGCGAGCTCAAGCGGCGGCAGGAGCGCCGCAGCGGCGCACGAACACGCCGCCATGCCGCTCTACCTGACCGAGGCCGAGGTCGAGGAGCTGCTGACGCCCGCGGCGGCCTTCGCGGCCGTCGAGGCGTCGTTCGGCCGCGAGGTCGCGATGCCGCCGCGCACGAACGTGCCGGTGCCCGGCGGGACGTTCGCCGTCATGGCCGCCGCCGACCCGGAGCTCGGCTTCGCGGGGCTGAAGAGCTACGCCTGGCTCGAGCCGCTCGGCGCGCCGTTCGTGGTCGTGCTCTTCTCGCTCGAGCGCGCGGCCGTCGAGGCCGTGGTCGAGGCGGACGTGCTCGGGCGGCTCCGGACGGCGGCCGCCTCTGCGGTCGCGGCGACCCGTCTGGCCCGCTCCCGTCCGCGCACCCTGGGCGTGTTCGGCTCCGGCCGCCAGGCCGGCGCGCACGTCGTCGCCCTGCGCGAGGCGCTGCCGTCGCTCGAACGGGTCGTCGTCCACGCGCGGGACGAGGCGCGGCTCGACGCGTTCTGCTCGTCGTACGGCTGCGAGGCGGCCGGGGAGCCGCGCGAGGCGGGCGCCTGCGACGTCGTCGTCACGGCGACCACCGCCCGCGACCCGGTGCTCCGCGGCGAATGGCTCGTCTCCGGCGCGCTCGTGATCGGCGTCGGCGCCAACGAGCCGACGGCACGCGAGCTCGACAACGTCGTCCTCGAGCGGGCGACCTTCGTCTGCACCGACGCCCGCGAGCAGGCGAAAGGGGAGGCCGGCGACCTCGTTGAGCCGGTCGCCCGGGGCGTCCTCGACTGGCTCGAGGTGCACGAGCTGCGCGACGTCGTCGCCGGCGACGTCACCGGGCGGTCGTCGGACGACGACATCGTCGTCTTCAAGTCGAACGGGATCGCGGGCTGGGACGTGGCGGC
Organism: Gaiellaceae bacterium; assembly: GCA_035546715.1. Taxonomy (GTDB): domain Bacteria; phylum Actinomycetota; class Thermoleophilia; order Gaiellales; family Gaiellaceae; genus PALSA-600. Next base: position 10,862 of record DASZWI010000018.1, read on the forward strand.
CGCGGCTGCAGCGGTCGGCCTCGCGCGCGAGCGCGGTCTCGGCCGCGACCTCTAGACGCCGGCGCGCGTCGAGCGGGTCGCCGCGATCGTGCTCTCGCCGAGGGCGTGGATGACCTCGGGCCGGTCGAGCAGCCGGTCGATCTGCTGCGGCGTGCAGCGGTTCCGGATGTAGGGATCCTCGAGGATCTGGGCGACGTCGCGCCCGCGGCCGTGCTCGCGGATCAGGTACGTGGCGATCATCTCCTCGCTCTTGCTCCGCGTTCCCAGGAACGAGAACACGCTCCCGATCGTCTCCCTGAGGCTCATGGGAGCATTGTAGAGTCTGGCCGATGAAGGCTCCGGCCAAGGCCGGGAGATTCGCCGAGCGGGTCGTCGAGGGCCTCGACGACCGTGGGCGTCCGGAGCGCGTCGTCATCTGGATCGAGCGACGGCCGGGCGCCGTCTGGGCGGTCGGTCGCGCCGTCGACCCGCAGCATCGCGCGAGCGACGAGCCGCGCGCCGACGACTACCTCTGGCAGGGCTACGAGCTGGACGACTGCCTCGAGGCGGCGAACGCGGCCCTCGAGGACGACGTCGTCGTGTCCGAGGACGACGGCGGCACCGCCAAGGTGCTGGCGTTCCGGCGCGAGGAGCTGCTCGAGCCGCTCGAGCGCCTCTTCTTCGGCCGCTAGCTCCTCGGCGCGGGGTCGGCCGGCCAGTTCAGGTTGGCGTCCGGGATGGGGTCGCCGTGCGGGTCGTGCGTCGGGTAGCCGAGCACGCGGTCGATGCGCGACTCGAGCTCCTCGGAGATGGCGTGCTCGAGTCGATCGGCCTCGTCGTGGACGTCGTCGACGTGCACGCCGAGCGTCTCGGCGAGGTACAGCTCCAGCAGCCGGTGGTGGCGGATCACCTCGAGCGCCACCCGGCGGCCCGCCTCGGTGAGGTGCGCGCCCCGGTAGGGCTCGTGGTCGAGCAGCTCGAGCGCCGCGAGCTTCTTCACCATCGCGGACGCGGACGCCGCCGACACCGACTGGTCGCGGGCAAGCGCACCGATCGTCACGCGCCCCTCGGACGCCTCGAGCTTGTAGATCGTCTTGAGGTAGTCCTGGATCGCCTCGGAGAGCGGCGCGCGCCTCATCCGGACCAGGGTAACGTGGCCCGCTGTGCAGCTCCGCGTGGGATTCAGCGCCGACCCCGACGACGCGTTCATGATGTGGGCGCTCGACGCCGGTCGCGTCGACACGCGCGGCTTCTCGGTCGAGCCGGTCGTGTCCGACATCCAGACGCTGAACGAGTGGGCGCTCGAGGGCCGCCTCGAGGTGACGCCGTTCTCCTCCGCCGCGTACGCCCAGGTCGCCGATCGCTACCGGCTCCTCACGCACGGCGCCTCCTTCGGCGAGGGCTACGGCCCGATGGTCGTCGCGCGCGAGCCGCTCACGCTCGACGAGCTGCGCCGCACGGAGATCGCCATCCCGGGCCGGCTGACCACCGCCTACCTCGGACTGCGGCTCGCGCTCGGCACGGACGACCTGCTCGTGCGCGAGCTTCCGTTCGACCAGGTCCTGCCCGAGGTCGTCGAGGGCCGCGCCGTCGCGGGGCTGATCATCCACGAGGGCCAGCTCACCTACGAGGAGCACGGCCTGGTGAAGATCCTCGACACCGGCGAGTGGTGGCAGGCCGAGACCGGGCTGCCGCTGCCGCTCAGCCTCGTGGCGGTGCGGCGCGACGTCGACCGCGCCGAGGACGTGTCGGCCGTGCTGCGCGACGCCATCCGCACGGGCCTCGCGCATCGCGAGGAGGCGATGCGCTACGCGCTCGAGTTCGGTCGCGGCATCGACGCGAAGACGGCGGACGAGTTCGTCGGGATGTACGTCAACGACCTGACGCAGGACATGGGCGACCGCGGCAAGGCGGCGGTCGCCGAGATCCTGCGCCGGGTCGGCTCGCCGGTGCAGCCGGAGTTCGTCGACTGATGCCGCGCGCGGTCGTCCTCTCCGCGGTCCGGACCCCGATCGGACGCTACGGCGGCGCCCTGGCCGGCACGCGTCCGGACGATCTCGCCGCCCTCGTCGTCAAGGAGGCGGTCGAGCGCGCCGGGGTGCCGGCGGAGCAGATCGAGGACGTGTGGCTCGGCTGCGCGAACCAGGCCGGCGAGGACAACCGCAACGTCGCGCGCATGGCCGTCCTGCTCGCCGGGCTGCCCGAGTCGGTCGGCGGCGTGACCGTGAACCGGCTCTGCGCGTCCGGCCTCGCGGCGGTCGTCGGCGCGTGCCAGGCCGTGATCGCCGGGAGCGGCGACCTGTTCGTCGCGGGCGGCGTCGAGTCGATGTCGCGGGCGCCGTTCGTCACGGCGAAGCCGGACCAGGCGTTCCCGCGCGGCGACCGGACGATGTACGACACGACGCTCGGCTGGCGCTTCCCCAACCCGCGGATGGCCGAGCTCTTCCCGCTGGAGTCCATGGGCGAGACCGGCGAGAACGTCGCCGAGCGCTGGCAGGTCTCCCGCGCCGACCAGGACGCGTTCGCCTTCCGCTCGCAGCAGCGCTGGGCGGCCGCGGCCGAGGCGGGGCGCTTCGACGACGAGCTGGTCGCGGTCGGCGACCTGACGCGCGACGAGCATCCGCGGCCCGACACGACGCTCGAGAAGATGGGGACGCTGCGGGCCGCCTTCCGCAAGGACGGCACCGTCACTGCCGGCAACTCGTCGGGCCTCAACGACGGCGCCGCGGCGCTCGTGATCGCCTCCGAGGAGAAGGCGCGCGAGCTCGGCATCGAGCCGCTGGGTGCGTTCGTCGGCTCCGCCGTCGCCGGCGTCGACCCGCGGGTGATGGGCATCGGGCCGATCCCGGCCGTGCGCAAGCTCGTCGAGCGCACGGGCGTCGCCCTCGACGACGTCGACCTCGTCGAGCTCAACGAGGCCTTCGCGTCGCAGTCGCTCGCGGTCGTCCGCGACCTGGGCCTCGACGAGGAGAAGGTGAACGTCAACGGCGGCGCCATCGCGCTCGGCCACCCGCTGGGCATGAGCGGCGCCCGGCTCGTCGTCAGCCTGCTGCACGAGCTGCGGCGGCGGCAGGGCCGCTACGGCATCGCCACCCTCTGCGTGGGCGTCGGGCAGGGCCAGGCCGCGCTCTTCGAGCGGTGACCGTCACGGAGAGGTACGTGCTGCTCGGGCTGCGGCTCGGGCGCCACGTCGACGGCATCGTCGACGCGTACTTCGGACCGGCCGAGCTCGCCGAGCAGGCCGCCGCCGAGGAGCTCGTGCCGGCCGACCGGCTCGCGGAGGAGGCGGACGCGCTGCTCGGCGCCGTCGAGGACGGCTGGCTCGCCGACCAGCTCCGCGGCCTCCGTACCTACGCGGGCGTGCTCGCCGGCGAGGAGATCTCGTACCCCGACGAGGTCGAGCGCTGCTACGGGGTGCGGCCCGTCCGCACCGACGAGGCCCGCTACCTCGAGGTGCACGAGCGGCTCGACGAGCTGCTCCCGGGCGAGGGGACGCTGCTCGAGCGTCGCGAGGCGTGGCGCGCCGCGAACCGCGTCGACGGCGAGCGGCTCGTCCCGGCGGTGCGGGCGGTGCTCGACGACCTGCGCGAGCGCACGCGCGAGCTGTTCGGCCTCCCCGAGGGCGAGGACATCCGGCTCGAGCCGGTGCACGACGAGCCCTGGTGGGCGTTCAACTACTACCAGGGCGGTCTCCTGTCCCGGGTCGTGGTCAACGTGGACGTGCCGACGACCGCCGTGGACGCCGTCCACCTCGCCGCGCACGAGGGCTATCCGGGGCACCACACCGAGCACGTCTGGAAGGAGCGGCTGCTGGCCGGCGAGGGCGCCCTGCTCGAGGAGACGATCTTCCTCATCCCCACGCCCCAGTCGATCGTCGCCGAGGGCATCGCCGAGGTCGGGCCGGAGATCCTGCTCGACGAGGAGGCGCTCGTCCGGGTGGAGCGGCTCCTCGCCGACCACGGAATCGAGCACGACGCCAGGCGCGGCCACGCGATCGAGCAGGCGCTCGAGCCGCTGCGCAGCGTCGCGGTCGACGCGGCCTTGATGGTCCACGAGGAGGGTCGCTCGGCGGAGGAGGCCCAGGCGTACCTCCAGCGCTGGTCGCTCGTCGACGCCGAGCGGGCTGCGCACATGTTCTCGTTCGTCGTCGATCCGACCTGGCGGGCGTACCCGATCACCTACGCCGCAGGCCGCGACATCTGCCGCGCGTGGGTCGGGGGCGATCCGGCCCGGTTCCGGCGTCTGCTCACGGAGCAGATCCGCGTCTCCGAGCTCGTGGCAGCGCTATCGTCCCCCTCGTGAGCGCCACCGCGGAACGCGAGGCCGGGCTCTTCATCGCGGGCGAGGTCGCCGAGCCCGCGTCGGGCGAGGTGCGCGAGGTGCGTGAGCCCGCCACCGGCGACCTGCTCGCCCGCGCCGCCATGGCCGGCGAGGCGGACGTCGACCGCGCCGTCGCCGCAGCCCGCGAGGCGCTCTCGGGCGCCTGGGGCAAGACGCCCGGCACGGAGCGCTCCCGGTTGCTCCACGCCCTCGCCGACGCGATCGTCGCGAACCGCAAGGAGCTCGCCGAGCTCGAGACCCGCAACGTCGGCAAGGCGATCTCCTCGGTCAAGGGCGAGGTGGCCGGCGCCGCCGAGAACTTTCGCTTCTACGCCTCCGCGATCGCCTCGATCGGCGGGCGCGCGAACCCGATCGGCGGGTCGCTCCTCTTCTACTCCCTCAAGGAGCCGGTCGGCGTCTGCGCGCAGATCGTCCCCTGGAACTACCCGCTGCTGATGGCGACCTGGAAGCTCGCCCCGGCGCTCGCCGCGGGCTGCACCGTCGTGCTGAAGCCGGATCCGCAGACGCCGCTGTCCGTGCTGCGGCTCGCCGAGCTCGCCGCCGAGGTGGGGTTCCCGCCCGGCGCGATCAACATCGTCCCGGGCGACGGCCCGACGACGGGCGCCTACCTCGTGCGCCATCCCGGCGTCGACAAGGTCGCCTTCACGGGCTCGACGCGCACCGGCGGCGAGGTGATGCGGCTGTGCTCCGATCCGATCAAGCGGCTGACCCTGGAGCTCGGCGGCAAGAGCCCGAACCTGATCTTCGCCGACGCGAACCTCGACGACGCGCTGCCGTCGAGCGCGTACGCGATCTACGGCTCGGCCGGGCAGAGCTGCGAGGCGCGCTCCCGGATGCTCGTCGAGGCGTCGATCTACGACGAGGTCGTCGAGCGCATGAGCGAGCTGGCAGGCCGGATCGTCGTGGGCGATCCGCTCGACCCGTCGACGCAGGTGGGCTCCCTCATCTCCACGGCGCACCGCGACAAGGTGCACGGCTTCGTCGAGGACGCCCGCAGCGAGGGCGCCGAGGTGACCGCCGGCGGCGCGATCGGCGACGGGCCGGGCGCGTTCTACCCGCCCACCGTCCTCGCGAAGGCCGAGAACCGGATGCGCTCCGTGCAGGACGAGATCTTCGGCCCGGTCGTGGCGATCATCCCGTTCGCGGACGAGGCCGAGGCGGTGCGGCTCGCCAACGACGTGCGCTACGGCCTGATGGCGACCGTGTGGACGGGCGACCCGGCCCGCGGGCCGCGGCTCGCGCAGCGGATCCAGTCGGGCACGGTCGGCATCAACATGCCGTACACCGCGTTCCCCGGCATCCCGTTCGGGGGGTACAAGCAGTCGGGCTTCGGTCGCGAGCTCGCCGTCGAGACGCTCGACCTCTACCTCGAGACGAAGTCGGTCGTCACGTATACGGGCTCGAAGCCGACCAATCCGTTCGGCCTCTAGACCGCTGACCCAGCGCGTCCTCGACCGGCTCGACGAGGTCTACGCGATCGCGCAGCACCGCGCGGGCTGGTCCGCCGAGGAGGAGGCCGCGCTCGAGCTGGCGGCCGGCTGGATGCGCGAGGCCGGCCTGGAGGTGGCGCGCGACGCGGCGGGGAACCTCTTCGGCCGGCGCGGGGCGGCGCGCGTCTGGTGCGGCTCGCACCTCGACTCGGTCCCGACCGCCGGCCGCTTCGACGGCGTGCTCGGCGTGGTTGCCGCGATCGAGGCGGCCGAGCGGCTGCCGGCCGCCGAGCTGGCCGTCGTCGCCTTTCGCGCCGAGGAGACGGGCCCGATGGGCAGCAAGCAGCTGAGCGAGCTGCCGGAGGCGTTCCTCGAGCTGCACATCGAGCAGGGACCCGTCCTCGAGCGCCTCGGCGCGCCGCTCGGGATCGTGACGGCGATCGCAGGGCAGGCGCGGGCGGAGAAGGTGTTCGAGGGGCGCGCCGACCACGCCGGGACCACCCCGATGGACGCCCGCCGCGACGCGCTCGTCGAGGCCGCCCGGTTCGTTCTCCACGTCCAGAGCTGCCCGCGCGACGGCGCCGTCGCGACGGTCGGTGCGCTCGAGGTCGAGCCCAACGCGGTCAACGTCGTTCCCGCCAAGGTGACCGTCGCGATCGACGCGCGGGCGCCGACCCGCGAGCAGCTCGACGAGCTCGTCGCCGCGATCGGCTTCGAGCCGACGATGCGGAACGAGCCCGCGACCATGTCCGGCGCTCCGCTGGAGGCGCTCCGCGCCGCGCTGCCCGGCGCCCCCGAGCTCGTCTCCGGCGCGGGCCACGACGCGATGGTCCTGGCCGCCGCGGGCGTGCCGACGGCGATGCTCTTCGTCCGCAGCCTCAACGGCGGCATCAGCCACCACCCGGACGAGCTGTCGTCCCCGGAGGACATCGCCGCCGCGGTCGACGCCCTGACGGACGCGCTGGCGCGGCTCACGACGCGCGCCTGAGCCCTCGCGACCGTCACGCCGGCTCGGCGGACCTCGGACCGGCGCGCCGGCGAGCCGACTAGAGTCCCCGCATGGAGCGCGAGCTCATGACGTGGGACGACCTCGGGTCGGGGTCGTGGGAGCTCGCGGAGATGGTCGCGCTGGACGGGTACCGGCCGGACATCGTGCTCGCGATCGCCCGTGGCGGCCTGCTCCTCGCCGGCGCGCTGGCGTATGCGCTCGGCGTCAAGAACACGTTCACGATGAACGTCGAGTTCTACACCGGCGTCGACGAGCGGCTCGAGCTGCCGATGCTCCTGCCGCCGGTTCCCGACCTGGTCGACTTCGCCGACACGCGCGTCCTGATCGCCGACGACGTCGCGGACACCGGGGCGACGCTCGCGCTCGTCAAGGACTTCTGCGCCGGCAAGGTGGCCGAGGTGCGCTGCGCGGTGCTGTACGAGAAGTCCCGCTCCGAGGTGAAGTGCGAGTACGTCTGGCGCCGGACCGACCGCTGGATCACGTTCCCGTGGTCGGCGAAGGAGCCCGTGTCGTACGAGGGCGGGACGCTCTCCGGCGGCACGCCGGCGCTGCACGGCTAGCGGGTTCGAACCCCGACCTCGCGCCGCCACTTGGAGTCGTCTTCCGGGTCGGTTAGGGTGACTCCGCGGACCGGCGCTCAGCGTCGATTCCGAGGCGATGGAGCCTCGTCTGCGCGCGAGGTCGGTGCGCCGGCGAGGGGTCTCGGCGTTCGCGCAGACAGGTCGGACATCACAGGAGGGAGAGGTTCTTTGAGACGGAGGACGAAGCTCGCGCTCGCCGCACTCGTCGTGGTGGCGGGCGCGGTCGCGGCGCTGCTCGCGGTCGGCACCACCCCGGGCCACGCCGCGAAGTCGGCCGGCCCGTTCAAGGTCGCGTTCATCTACGTCGGCCCGCACAACGACGGCGGCTGGTCGCAGGCGCACGAGGACGGACGGCTGTACGTGCAGAAGGCACTGGGCTCCAAGGTCCAGACGACCTACAAGGAGAACGTGCCGGAAGGCCCGCAGGTCGCCCAGGTGCTCGACAGCCTGGTGCACGACGGCAACAAGGTCATCTTCGCGACCTCGTTCGGCTACCAGAACTACGTCGAGGCGGCGGCGAAGAAGTACCCCGACGTCAAGTTCGAGATGGCGACGGGCACCGTGATCCTCAAGAACATGTCCGAGTACTACGGCGCCGGTGAGGACGCGATCTACCTCTCGGGTCTCGCGGCCGGGGCCGCGACGAAGAACGGCAACGTCGGCTACGTGGCCGCGTTCCCGATCCCCGAGGTCATCCGGCACACGAACGCGTTCGCGCTCGGCGTCCAGGCGACGCATCCGGGCGCCAAGGTGCACGTCGTGTTCACGAACAGCTGGTTCTCGCCGTCGGCCGAGAAGAAGGCCGCCGCGAGCCTCCACGCTGCCGGGGCCGACGTGATCGGGCAGAACGTCGACAGCCCGGCGACCGGGCAGTACGACGAGTCGGTCAACATCCCGTGGGTCGGGTACGACTCGGACTCGTCGAAGTTCGCCCCGAAGCAGTGGCTCACCGCTGCCGTCTACAACTGGGGGCCGTACTACCTGAAGCGCGTCAAGGCCGCCATGGACGGCACGTGGAAGAGCGGCTTCTACTACGGCTCGATCAAGGACGGCTTCACGAAGCTTGCCCCGTTCGGCCCGCAGGTCTCCGCGAAGACCAAGGCGCTGATCGCGGCGAAGCAGAAGGCGCTCGTGAACGGCACGTTCTACGAGTTCGCCGGCCCGCTCTGGGACCAGAGCGGCAAGCTCCGCGTCAAGAAGGGCCAGCGCATGCAGGTCCTGAAGGGCGGCACGAACAGCCTCTACGGCATGAACTGGTTCGTGAAGGGCGTCGTCGGGAGCGCCAAGTAGCGCAGCACCGGACGGGGAGGGCACGCCTGTCCTCCCCGTCCTCCTTTCCTGAGATGGTGCGCACGTGAGCAGCAGTGATGACTGATGCGGCTCGCGCATCGGCCGTTCGCCTGAGCGGGATCGTCAAGCGCTTCCCCGGCGTCGTGGCGAACGACGGCGTCGACTTCGAGGCCGCCGAGGGCGAGGTGCACGCCCTGCTCGGCGAGAACGGCGCCGGCAAGTCGACGCTCTCCAACATCCTCACCGGCCTCTACCGGCCGGACGAGGGCGAGATCCGCCTCTACGGGGAGCCGGTCTCCTTCGCCTCTCCGCGCGACGCGCTCGACGCGCGCATCTGCATGGTCCACCAGCACTTCCGGCTCGTCGAGCCGTTCACGGTCGCCGAGAACGTCATCCTCGGCGACCACCGGGGCGAGGGGCGCAAGTTCCTCGTCCACCCGTCGCGGATCGAGCGCCGGGTCGCCGAGCTCGGCGAGCGCTACCGCATCCAGGTCGACCCGGAGGCGCGCGTCTGGCAGCTCTCGCTCGGCGAGCAGCAGCGCGTCGAGATCCTGAAGGCGCTGTACCGCGACGCGCGCATCCTGATCCTCGACGAGCCCACCGCGGTGCTGACGCCGCAGGAGGCCGAGAGCCTCTTCGCGACGCTGCGCGTCATGGCCGGCGAGGGCCGGACCGTGATCTTCATCTCCCACAAGCTGCACGAGGTGAAGGCCGTCTCCGACCGGGTCACCGTGCTGCGCGCCGGCAAGACGATCGCGACCGTCGACACCGCCGACGCGACGCCGCGCTCCCTGGCGTCGCTCATGGTGGGCCGGGAGGTCGCCGCCGTCGAGCGCCAGGAGCACGAGGACGTGCGCGGCGAGCCCGTCCTCGAGGTCGCCGACCTGTGGGCGGTGGGCGACCGCGGCGGCGACGCCGTCCGCGGGGTCGACCTGACCGTGCGCGCGGGGGAGATCGTCGCGATCGCGGGCGTCGCCGGCAACGGCCAGCGCGAGCTGGCCGAGACGATCACCGGGATGCGGCCGCCCTCGCGCGGCTCCGTGGCGGTCGCGGGGCGCACGCTGCGCGGCGGCGACGCCCGCGAGGCGATCCGCGCGGGCATCGCGCACGTGCCCGAGGACCGGCTGCACACGGGTGTCGCGCCGTCGCTCTCGATCGCCTCGAACGTGGTGCTCAAGTCGTACCGCGACGCGATCGCCAGCGCCGGCCCGCTGCTCCGGCTCCGCGCGATCCGCGACTTCGCCGCGTCGCTGATCGCGCGCTACGACGTGCGCGGCGGCGGACCCGACGCCCCCGCCCGCCTGCTCTCCGGCGGCAACCTGCAGAAGGTCGTGCTCGCCCGCGAGTTCAGCGGCGAGCCGCGCGTGCTGGTCGTCGCGTCGCCGACGCGCGGGCTCGACGTGGCCGCGATCGAGACCGTGCACGGCTACCTCCGCGACGCGGCCGCGCGCGGCGTCGGGGTGCTGCTGATCTCCGAGGACCTCGACGAGATCCTCGCGCTGGCCGACCGCATCGCCGTGCTCTACGAGGGGCGCGTCGTCGGCGAGCGCGACGCGGAGACCGCGACCGTCGAGGACCTCGGCCTGCTGATGGCCGGCGGGGAGGCGGCGGCGTGATCCGCGTCGAGCGCCGCCTGCGGCAGCCGTGGTGGCTGACGATCGTCGTCCCCGTCGGCTCCCTCGTCGTCGCGGCCGGCGTGATGTCGCTCGTGCTGCTCGCGACGCACCACGCGCCCGGCCCCACGTTCCGGCGCCTGTTCGACGCGGCCTTCGTCGGCCAGGACGACCTGAACAACACCATCGTGTCCGCGACCCCGCTGATCTTCACCGGCCTCTGCGCGGCCGTCGCGTTCCGGATGCAGCTCTTCAACATCGGCGGTGAGGGCCAGCTCTACGCGGGCTCGATCACCGGCGCGCTCGCCGGCCTGCTGCTCGGGGAGCACTCGGGCTGGCTGTCGGTGCCGCTGATGATCGTCTTCGGCGCGCTCGGTGGGGCCGCGCTCGCGCTGATCCCGGGCATCCTCCGGGCCTGGTTCTCGACCAGCGAGATCATCACCTCGCTGATGCTGAACTACGTCCTCGCGCTCGTCCTGAACTACCTGATCTTCGACTCGCACTCGTACTTCCGCGATCTGTCGCCGGAGGCGGCGACCTTCCCGCAGGGGAAGATCCTGCCGGCCGCCGCGAGCTGGCCGACCTTCGACCTCGGCGGGATCGTGCTCCCGTTCGGCTTCCTGGCGGGGATCGTCCTCGCGCTCGTCGTGTGGGTGCTCTACCAGCGCACGCGCTTCGGCTTCGAGGTGCAGGTGATCGGCGACTCGCCGCGCGCGGCGCGGTACGCGGGCATGCGGACGCGGCGGAAGATCCTCGCCGTCCTCGCGCTGTCGGGCCTCCTCGCGGGCCTCGGCGGCGCCAGCCAGACGGGCGACTTCCGGCACGTCCTCGACCCGCGCGGCCTCCCGGCCGGCAACTACGGCTACACCGGCATCGTGGTCGCGGCGCTCGCCCGCTACAACCCGTTCGCGATCGTCGTGGTCGCGTTCCTGCTCGGCGGCCTCCAGAACGCGGGCTACACGCTCCAGGGCGCCGACTTCCCGTCCGGCCTCGTGGGCGTGATGCAGGGCGTGATCCTCTTCTGCGCGCTCGGCAGCGAGCTCCTCGTCCGCTACCGCGTGCGGTTCCCCCGGCTGCGCCCGGCGGAGGCGGCCGCGTGATCCTCGCCGCCGGGATCAACAACTCGATCCTCGTCGTCGTGCTGGCGTCGGCGGTCGTCTACGGGACGCCGCTCCTCTTCGCGGCGCTCGGCGAGCTGCTCGCGGAGCGCTCGGGCGTCCTCAACCTCGGCGTCGAGGGGATGATGCTCGTCGGCGCCGTGATGGGCTTCTGGGCCGTCCAGCGGACGGGGAACCTGGGGCTCGCGGTCCTCGTCGCCGCGGTGGCGGGCGCGGCGATGGCGGCGATCCACGCGTTCCTCGTCATCACGCTGCGCGCGAACCAGATCGTCTCCGGCCTCGCGCTGACGATCTTCGCGGGCGCCGCAGGGCTCTCGTCCTACCTCGGCAACGACCTGAACCTCGCCGACGAGCCGGCGCGCCGCTCGTTCGGCGCCGTCTTCCCGCACGGCTGGCAGACGCTGCCGGTGGTCGGGCCGATCGTCTTCCAGAACACGTGGCTCGTCTACGGGTCGTGGATCTGCGTCGTCCTGATCGCGCTCTACCTGACGCGGACGCGGCTCGGGCTCAACGTCCGCGCGGTCGGCGAGTCGCCCGCCGCGGCGGACGCGATGGGGATCAACGTCGCCGCCTACCGCTACGCGCACACCCTCGTCGGCGGCGCGTTCGCCGGCGTCGGCGGCGCCTGCTTCTCCCTCGCGATCACCCCCCAGTGGGTCGCCGGCCTCACCGAGGGCGCGGGGTGGATCGCGATCGCCCTCGTCATCTTCGCGTTCTGGCGGCCGGCGCTCTGCCTGGTCGGCGCCTACTTCTTCGGCGCGTTCTCCGATCTCTCGTCCGTCCTCCAGGCCCGCGGCGTGACGATCGCGCCCGAGTTCTTCCAGGCCCTGCCGTACGTCATGACGGTCGTCGTCCTGGTGGCCGTCTCGGGCGCCGGCGCCCGCCGCCGCCTGGGCGCGCCGGGCGCCCTCGGCCGCCCCTACGTGCGAGAGGAACGCTAGGCGCGAACCGGGTACGAGGGTCCGCCGGCGCGCGCGGTAAGGTCACCGGGCGGCACGGGGGGTCGGCTCGGTCTGATCGGTGTCCGCACCGACCATGACTCGTGTCGTCCGTCTCCGCCCTTGGCAGAAAGCCGCGCTCGACCGCTTCGTCGAGTCGCCGAAGGCCGACTTCCTGGCCGTCGCGACGCCCGGGGCCGGGAAGACGACCTTCGCCCTCACCGCGGCGCGCCACCAGCTCGCGCAGCACCCGGGGCGGCTCGTCGTCGTCGCGCCGACCGCGCACCTGAAGCAGCAGTGGGCGCGGGCAGCGGCCGCCTTCTCGCTCCACCTCGACCCGTCCTGGTCGCCGGCCGACGGCGCGCTGCCGCGCGACATGCACGGCGTCGTCACCTCGTACCAGCAGGTCGCGTCGAGCGCGTCGCTGCTGGCGCGCGTGGCGCAGGATGCGTTCGTCGTCTTCGACGAGCTGCACCACGCCGCCGACGACCGCGCCTGGGGCGGCGCGATCCGCGACGCCTTCGGCGGCTCACGCCGCCGGCTCGCGCTCTCGGGTACCCCGTTCCGCTCCGACACCCGTGCGATTCCGTTCGTCACGTACCGCGGCGACGAGGCGGTGCCCGACTACGAGTACGGCTACGGCGACGCGCTCGCCGACGGGCGGGTCGTCCGCCCGGTGTACTTCCCGCGCACGAACGGCCACATGGAGTGGTCGGCGCCCGACGGGTCGATCCACTCGGCGACCTTCGACGACGTCCTCGACGCGACGCGGGCGAGCCAGCGCCTCCGGACGGCGCTCTCCCTCGACGGCGAGTGGCTGCCGGCCGTCCTGCGGACGGCGCACGCGCGCCTCACCGAGGTGCGCCGCGAGCAGCCCGATGCCGGCGGCCTCGTGATCGCCACCGACCAGGAGCACGCGCGCGGCATCGCGACGATCCTGCGCATGCGCTTCGGCACGACCGCGCGCGTCGTCACCTCCGACGATCCCGGCGCGTCGGCGGGGATCGCCGCGTTCGCGGCCGGGTCGGAGCCGTGGCTGGTGGCGGTGCGGATGGTGTCCGAGGGCGTCGACATCCCGCGTCTCCGCGTCGGCGTGTACGCGACCACGACCGCGACGGAGCTCTTCTTCCGGCAGGCCGTCGGCCGGCTCGTCCGCTGGACGCGCGGCGTCCCGCGCCAGCGCGCCTGGCTGTTCATCCCGGACGACCCGCGGCTGCGCGCCCATGCCGCCCGCGTGGCGGAGCAGCGGCGGCACTCGCTGCGGCGCGACGAGCGCGAGCGGCCCGAGCGCGAGGACGAGCAGACCGTCGACGCAGTCGCCGGCGACGAGCAGCTGTCGCTCTTCGCCGCCATCTCTGCGGTCGCGACGGACTCGGACGGCCTCGACGACGAGGCGTTCGACGATCTCGAGGAGGGCGACGACGACGGCGACGGCTTCGAGCTTGCGCTGGCGCCGCCGCCTCCCCTCGCCGGCGAGTCGGGCGCGGAGGGCGGGGTGGGGACGCTGACCCGGCGCGAGGAGAAGCAGCAGCTCCGCGACGCGAACGCCGCCGTCGCGCGCGAGCTCGTCCGCCGCACGGGGCTCACGCACGCCCAGGTGAACGCCGAGCTGAACCGGCGCTGCGGCCTGCAGCGGGTCGCCGAGGCGACGATCGACCAGCTGCGGCGGAGACTGGCCGCCGCCGACGACTGGCTCGTCAAGGCCTAGACTGGCCGTATGTGCCGGAACATCCGCATCCTCTACAACTTCGAGCCGCCGACCACCGACGACGAGGTTCGGGCCGCCGCCCTGCAGTACGTGCGCAAGGTGAGCGGGATGAACAAGCCCTCGCAGGCCAACGTCGAGGTGTTCGAGCGCGCGGTCGCGGCCGTCGCCGCGGCGACCGAGGAGCTGCTCGCCGGGCTCGTCACGACGGCCGCGCCGCGCGACCGGGAGGTCGAGGCCGCCAAGCGCCGGGCGCGCGCCGCCGAGCGGTACGGCCGGGCCGCGACGGCGTAGGCCGGATCAGATCTCGCGGAACGAGATCTGCTGGGCGCCCTCCCAGAGGGTGAGGCGCCCGAGCTCCGGCAGCTGCTCGGCACCCTCGACGAGGGTGGCGAAGTGGTTCGCCCAGAGCTGCCCGGCCTTCGAGGCGAAGTTGCAGTAGCCGTAGGGGAAGAGCAGCTCGGTCTCGCTCTGGCCGCCCGGGTACAGCGCGAGCTCGCCCGGGTGCGGGTACGAGGTGGCGTTCTCGGGGCCGATGCCGAAGTCGCGGTCGCCCCACGGGATCCAGTTCGACTCGCCGCTCCAGCGGCAGTGGATGATCCGGTCCTCGAGCGGGAGGCTCGCCTTGAAGGCCGCGACGGTCTTGGGCGCGAGCTCCTCCTCCCAGCGGGCGACGAAGCGCATTCCGGCGGCGACGATCTCGAGCACGCGCGCACCCTACCGGCTCGGCCAGCGGCGCCGGTAGCCTGGGTCGGGCGATGAAGACGTTCCGCTCCGTGTTCGGCCTCCGCGGCTAGCCGCGGCCCGCGAGCAGCCGGCCTGAGGCCGGTGGTCGCGGCGTCCTGCCACCGGTTCTGCCGGGTGGCTCCGCGACGCCGAACGGAGAAGCTGCATGGTCATCACACGTCCCGGGCAGGAGCCCGGACGGCATCGCGTCCTCGCCCGGACCATCCGGGGCATCGAGGACATCGTCGCCGCCGAGGTCGCCGAGCTGCCGGCGGCCGTCCTCGGCCTGGGTCACCGTGAGGTCGACTTCGAGCTGGGCGACCTCGGACGGGCGCTCGAGCTCGGAACGGCCGACGACGTCTTCCTGGTCGTCGACGAGGGCCCGCCCGTGGGCCGGAAGCGGCCGGATCTCACCCGCCTGCGCCCGTCGGTCGACCTGGACGCGGCCGCCCGGCGCATCGGGGCTCGGCGCCGGGTGGCCGGGCGGTCCTTCGACGTCTCGCTCAGCTTCCTCGGACGGCGGTCCTACTCGCGGTTCGACGCGGAGGACGCCCTCGGGCGCCACGTCGCCGCGGCCACGGGCTGGCGCTACCGCTCGCGGAGGGACGGCGACCCGGGGGCGACGTCGCTGTCGCTGCGCGTGCACCTGACCGACGCGGGAGCGACGGTGGGCGTCCGTCTCGGCGCGCGGCCCCTGCACCGGCGCCCCTACCGGGTCGTGTCCCGGCCCGGCGCGCTCCATCCGCCGCTCGCGCGCGCCATGGTCAGGCTCGCGCGGCCCTGCTTCGGAGCGCGCCTGGCCGACCCGTTCTGCGGCACCGGGACGATCGCCGTCGAGGCCAAGCTCTGCCGGCCGGATCTGCGCGTCGTCGCGTCGGACGTCGACGGCGACGCCGTCCGCGCCGCGCGGACGAACGTCGCGGCCGCCGGCGTCGAGGTCTCGGTGCGACGTGCGCCCGCCGCGTCGCTCGACGCTGCGGACTGCGTCGTCTCGAATCCGCCATGGGGGCGGAGGGTCGCCCTGCGCGGAGGCGAGCCCGACCTCGCCCGGGCGCTGCCGCCCGGCGGGCGGGTCGTCCTGCTCACCGCGAGGGGCGCGCCGCCGTGGGTCGACGTCGACGAGCGGCGAACGGTGCGTGTCGCAGGCCGGCTCGCCGAGCTGCTGGTGGGGCGTCGCCGGTGACGCTTCAGCGAAGCAGAAGGGCGAGCGCGAGGATGCCCGCTGCGGCGACGCCCAGGATCGGCCACGCGTTCAGGCCGCGATGGCGCAGGTTGAAGTAGTGCCGGGTCAGGGCGCCGAGCGCCATCAGCGAGACGAGGACGAGCCACGCGTGCGGGGCGCCGTAGGCGATCGAGAAGTGGTTCGAGAGCATCGCGAACACGACCGGCAGGGTCAGGTAGTTGTTGTGCACCGACCGCGTCTTGCCGGCCTTGTTCCACCGCGGGTCGGGCTCGCGGCCCGCCTCCTTCGCCCGGACGAGCTTCCAGTGCGCCGGGATGATCACGAAGAAGACGTTGCCGACCATGATCGTCCCGAGCATCGCGCCCACCTGGAGGTAGGCCGCGCGGGCGGCGAGCAGATGGTACGCGCCCCAGGCCGCGACGCAGATCCCCGCGAGGACGAGCAGGGCGAGCACGCCCTCGTCGTCGGGGAACGCCCGGCACAGCCCGTCGTAGACGAGCCAGGCGAGCACGAGCCCGGCGACGGAGACGGCGATCGCCTGCCACGCCCGCAGATCCGCGACCGAGGGATCGATCAGGTACGAGGTCGCGTGGGAGTAGTAGACGACGATGAAG
>DASZWI010000019.1:0-2126 GCA_035546715.1 Gaiellaceae bacterium
GGCGGTGTTCTGGGCCTGCGCGATCGCGTTGCGATCGGAGACGATCTTCGCCTCGTACGACACGATCGACGACTGGTCGGCCTTGATGGCCGTCTGGTCGGCGGTAACGTCGCTCTCGGCGGCGCTCTGCGTCTTCTGGTCCGCGGCGAGCGCGGTGTTGTCGAGCGAGAGCTGGTACGCGTCCTGCGTCAGCTGCTTGGAGATCGCCGCGAGCGCGAGGGCGTCGCTGTTCTCGGCGTCGGTGTCCTTGTTCTGCTGGTCCTCGATCTGCTGGGCCTGCAGGTCGGCCTGTCGGAGCTGGTCGGCGTGCTGTTGCGCCTGGTCGGCGTTCACGCGCTGCTGGTCGTCGGCGACGACGGCGGTCGCGCTGTTGTAGGCCGCCTGGTCGGTCTCGAGCTGCGCCTGGTCGGCCTTCAGCTGCGCGGCGGCCGCCTTCTCGTTGCCCTGGTCGGCGCGGAGCTGCGCCTCGGCCTGCTTGACCGCCAGGCTCGTGCTGCGGGTGTCCTGCGCCAGGGTCTGCTGCGCGCTCACGACGGATCTCCGCGCGGTTGCGACCTGCTGCTGGGCCGTGGCGATCTGGGAGGTCGAGTTCTTCGCGGAGGTCTGGGCCGAACGGACCGAGGCGTTCGCCTGCCGGAGCGAGATCGCGTCCTGCTCGCGCTCGGCGGCCGTCTCGCCGGCCAACGTCGTCGCGAGGTTCGCCTGCGCCGTCGCGAGCGCGGCCTGCGCGTTGCGGACGGCCTCCCGCTGCTCGGTGTCGTCGAGGCGGCCGAGCACCTGGCCACGGCGCACGTCGTCGCCGACCTTCACGTCGACGGCCGCGATCGTGCCGGCCGTCTGGAAGCTGATCGCGAGCTGCTTCGCCGCGACGATGCTCCCCGTCGCCGACACCGACGACAGCACGACCCCACGCTGCACGGTCGCGGTCTGCGGCGCCGACGTGCTCGCCGCGGGCGAGCTGCGCAGGATGAAGTACGCGCCGACGCCCGCACCGGCGACGAGGGCGAGGAGGACGAGGTTGGCGGCGCGGACGCTGCCGGCGCCGAGACGGGGCGCGAGGCCGGAGAGGGTGCTCATGGGGGCCGAGCGTGGCGAAGAAGGCTAAGGAGAACCTTCGAAATCCCTCGGAAACCGCTGTCAGAGCGAGCGGTCGGCGACGCCGCCGGGCGGGTTACGCTCCGAGGGTGCCGAAGACGCTGACCGGAACGGAGCTGCAGCTCGACGACGCGCCCGCGCGCGACTGCGACCTCTTCCTCGTCGACGGCAACAACCTCGCCTACCGGGCGTTCTTCGCCCTGCCGGAGGAGCTCGCGACGACGGACGGGCAGCCGACGAACGCGCTGCTCGGCTTCACGAACATGCTCTTCAAGCTGCTGGCCGACTACCGGCCGAAGGGCGTCGCCGTGGCGTGGGACTCGCGGCCCGTCCACCGCGCCGCCGTGGCCGAGGCCGCGGACGTGGTCTACAAGGAGGGCCGGCGGCCGATGCCGGACCTGCTCCGTGAGCAGTTCCCGCACTTCCGGCCCATCGTCGAGGCATTTGGCTACCGCAACCTCGAGTTCGAGGGGTGGGAGGCCGACGACGTCATCGCCACGCTGGCGACCCGCGCCGACACGGCCGGGATCAAGACGTGCGTCGTCTCGACCGACCGTGACGCGTTCCAGCTCTGCAGCGGGAACGTCTGCCTCATGATGACGCCGCGCGGCGTCGCCGACGTCAACGTCTACACGCCCGAGCGGGTCGAGGCGCGCTACGGCGTCACGCCGGCGCAGGTGCCGGACTTCATCGGGCTCAAGGGCGACACCTCCGACAACATCCCGGGCGTCCCGGGGATCGGCGACAAGACGGCCGGGCAGCTCGTCGCCCAGTACGGGTCGCTCGAGGCGGTCATCGAGCACGCCGACGAGCTCTCGCCGGCCCGGCGCAAGAACATCACCGAGCACGCCGAGACGGCCCGGCTCTCGAAGGAGCTGGCGACGATGCGCCGCGACCTCGACATCGACTGCGACCCGGCCCAGCTCGTGCTGTCGCCGCCCGACCGCTCCTCGCTGAAGGAGATCTTCCGCCGCTTCGAGTTCCGGGCGTTGCTCGGCCGGGTCGACGAGCTCGACGAGGCCGTGCCGTCG
>DASZWI010000020.1:0-43927 GCA_035546715.1 Gaiellaceae bacterium
GTTGAACCGTCAGTCAGCCGCCGGACGTGGGAGCATCCGCGCCATGGACTTCGCGCTGAGCGACGAGCAGGAGCTGATCCGCAGCACGGCGCGCGCGTTCTGCGACGCCGAGATCGCGCCCCACGCCGCCGAGTGGGACCGTGGCGAGGAGGTCGACCGCGGCATCGTCGCCAAGCTGGCGGAGCTGGGGTACCTCGGCGCGGCCCTGCCGGAGTCGGTCGGCGGCCTGGGCCTCGACACCGTGTCCTACGCGCTCGTCGTCGAGGAGATCGGCCGGGCGGACTCGAACGTGCGCGGCATCGTCTCCGTCTCGAACGGCCTCGTCGGCAAGACGATGGCGCACTGGGCGACGCCGGAGCAGCAGGAGCGGTACCTGACCGGCGTGTGCTCGGGCGAGGGCCTCGGCTGCTTCGCGCTCACCGAGCCCGGGGCCGGCTCCGATCCCGGCAGCCTCCAGACGCGCGCCGAGCCCGACGGCGACGGCTGGCGCCTGAGCGGCCAGAAGATCTTCATCACGCTCGGCAGCTGGGCGGCCTTCGCGCTCGTCTTCGCGCGCACCGGCGGCGAGGGCGCGCGCGGCATCTCGTGCTTCGTCGTCCCCACCGATCGCGACGGGTTCGAGGCGCGACCGATCAAGGGCAAGCTCGGGCTGCGCGCGCAGGACACGGCCGAGCTCTTCCTCGACGGCGTCCGCGTCGACCGAGCCGACCTGCTCGGGCCCGAGAACGGCGGCTTCAAGGTCGCGATGTCGGCGCTCGACCACGGACGGATCTCGCTCGGCGCGGGCTGCGTCGGGATCGCCCAGGCCTGCCTCGACGCGTCGCTCGCCTACACCGCCGAGCGGCGGCAGTTCGGCCGGGCCGTGGCGTCGTTCCAGCTCGTCCAGGAGCTGCTCGCCGACATCGCCGTCGAGACGGAGGCGGCCCGGCTGCTCGTCTGGCGGGCGGCGGCCGTCGCCGACCGCGGCGAGCGGCACACGGTCGAGGCGTCGATGGCGAAGCTCTACGCGTCGGAGGCGGCGGTGCGCGCGGCGAACGCCGCCGTCCAGGCGCACGGCGGCTACGGCTACGTCGACGAGTACCCGGTCGGCAAGTACCTGCGCGACGCCCGCGTCACGACGCTGTACGAGGGCACGACGCAGATCCAGAAGCTGCTGATCGGCCGCGCCCTGACCGGCGAGAACGCCTTCTTCTAGGCCCCTCGAACGCCGGCCGCGCCGGAACGCGCGATCACGATGGAGTGTCAAGGATGAGCGAAACCGGAGTTCACCCTTCCTGGTGTGTGCAAGAGCGTCTACAGTGACGACTACATTCCCGTCCACCGGATGGAGGAGGAGAGCGTGCCGGGAACGACCGTCAGGATCCGCCAGGAGACGCACGAAACCCTGCAGGATCTGAAGCAGCAGACTGGCGAAGCTATGCCGGATCTCGTCGCGCGCGCGGTCGACCAGTTCTATCGGAGCCTGCTCATCGCAGAGACGAACCACGGCTACGCCGCTCTTCGTGAGAGTGGCGACGCGGCTGACGAGCTCGACGTGCTCGAGGGTTCGCTCGCGGACGGACTGGACTAGACCCGTTGCCGAACCGGGGTGAGATCTGGCTTGCCGATTTCGACCCGGTTCGCGGACATGAGCAGGGTCGGCAACGCCCTGCCCTGATCATCTCCAACGATCAGTTCAACAACGGCCCGGCAGGTCTCGTCGTGGTGGTACCGCTCACGGCGAGGGAGCGTGCGCGAATGCCACTGCGGGTGCAAATCGACCCGCCGGACGGCGGCGTCCATGAGCGATCGTGGGCACTCTGCGAAGCTGTCCGATCGATCTCGACGGAGAGACTCGTCGGCGAGGCGTGGGGCAACGTCGCCGCACGGACGCTCGGGGCGGTCGAGTACCGCGTACGAGCGTTGCTGGATCTCTAGCTACGCCAGAAGATCCGAGAGCTCGCCCTCGGCGGCGACCGGGGCCGGGACTCCGGCGGCGGCGCGGGCCTCGGCGGCGCGGCGGGGCCGCTTGACCCGCATCTCCTCGGCCAGCACGTACGAGCCGATCACGAGCAGCGCGGCGACGCCCTGGGCGACGAGGCCCTCGACCGTCGGGAACAGCGCCAGCCACAGGCCGAGCCAGCCGGGGAACGCGACCCCGATCGTGTGCGTGGGCAGCCAGCCGGCGAGCTGGAGCTCCTGGACGCTCTCGCCGACCATGACGAGCAGCACGAAGCCGAGCAGCACGCCGGTGACGACGAGCATCCGCCGGTACGGCAGCCGGTGCTGGAGGGAGAAGGTGACGATGCCCACCGCCACGGTGAGCGCGAAGCCGATCGCGACGCCTTCGAGCACCGCGCCCGAGCCGTCCTTGAGGCGCAGGTTCTGCAGGAACAGGACGACCTCGAAGCCCTCGCGGTACACCGCCGTGAACCCGAGCACGGCGAGGCCGAGCAGCGCCCGGCTGCCGGCGTCGCGGCCGAGCAGCTTGCGGCGCGTGCGGTTGTGGGCCGAGATCCAGCCCGTCCAGTAGATCTTGTGGAAGAACCAGTTCATCACCTCCAGCAGCACCGCGACCGCGAGCAGCCCCGTCGCCGCCTGGAGGTCGAGGCCGGGGCCGCCGAGCGCCCCGATCGCCCAGATCGCCAGGAACCACGTCGCCACCGACGCGAGGAGCGCGACGCCCGCACCCGCGCCCACCGGGCGGCGCAGGCCGCGGTTCGCCCCCACGAAGCTCGCGGTCAGCGCGGCGAGCACGAGCACCGCCTCGAGCCCCTCGCGGAACACGAGCAGCCCGCTGTCGAGGACGACCGCGCCGTGCGCGAGGTGCTGGTCGGTCGCGGTCGGGTCGGTGACGCCGTCCGGCGACGTGACGGCCTTCCACGCCAGCGCGCCGATCGCGAGCAGCGCGACGAGCGTCCAGGCGGAGCGCCGCAGGAGCCGCTTGCGCCGCTCGAGCTGCGCGGCCGTGGGGCAGGTGCGCCAGATCATGTAAGGCACACCTTACAGCCGCCCGGCTCGGGGTCGCGGGAGACCCGCCTCGGTCTCGTGCCTAGGCGACGGGCAGCGGCTCGACGGCGTCGATCGTCGTCTCGAGCGCGACCGTGCGGCCCTCGTCCGACGAGCGGACGATCGCGGTCGCCGCCTCCAGCACGTGCAGCGCGAGGTGGCCCGACGCCCGGTGCGGACGGTCGGCCGCCAGCGAGCGGAGCATGTCGTCGAGCCCGAGGCCGCGCGTGTCGCGGTCGCCGCGCCCGGTCACGGGCACGTCCTCCCACTCCCCGCGCGGGCTGCGGACGCGCAGCGGCCCGCCGAACGTGTTCGGGTCGGGCAGCTGCAGCGAGCCCTCGGTGCCGTGGATCGCGAGCTCGGCGATGTAGCCGTCCGCCAGGTCGAAGCTGGTCGTCAGCTGGGCGAGCGCACCGCTCGCAAGCTCGATCGTCGCGCCGACGTGCGTGGGCACGTGCACCTCGAAGCGCTCCCCCTCGCGCGGACCGCTGCCGATCGACCGCTCCGGCCGCAGCACCTCCGCGCGGCCCGCCACACGCACGAACGGGCCGCAGAGGGCGGCGACCGCCGTGAGGTAGTACGGGCCCATGTCGAGGAGCGGACCTGCGCCCGGCCGGTAGAAGATGTCGGCGTTCGGGTGCCACGCGTCCGGGCCGGCGCTCAGGAACGAGGCGACGGCAAGCCGCGGCTCGCCGATCGCGCCCGCGTCGATCAGCGCCCGCGCGGTGCTGAACGCGCCCGAGAGGAACGTGTCGGGGGCCGAGCCGAGCCGCAGGCCGAGGCGGTCGGCCTCCGCCACCACGGCGAGGGCCTCGTCGAGGGTCGTCGTGAGCGTCTTCTCGGTATAGACGTGCTTCCCGGCGGCGAGAGCGCCGCGGATCACCTCGGCATGGGCGAACGGGGGCGTGAGGTTGAGCACGACGTCGACGTCGCTCGCGAAGAGCTCGTCGACCGACAGGACCTCGAGCTCGAACTCCTCGCCGAGCCGCTCGGCGCAGGCCGGGTCGATGTCGGCGCACGCGACGACCTCGAACGAGTCGAACGCGTCGGCGCCGCGCGCGTAGGTGCGGCTGATCACGCCGCAGCCGACAATGCCGACGCGGGCGCCGCCGCTCATCCCGCGAACCTCCGCACCGCGGCGAGGGAGCGCTCGACGGCCTCGAAGGGCGGCCCGTCGATCTCGTCCTGCTCGACGATCAGCCACTCGGCTCCCGCGCGGATCGCGGCCGGGACGACGCGGTCGTACCCGACGGCGCCGTCCCCGACGGGCGCGAACGCCCGGTTGCCGCGCGACGAGAAGTCCTTCACGTGGACGAGCCGGCAGCGGCCGGCGGCGCGGGTGAGCAGCTCCTCGGGGTCGGCGCCGGCGTCCCAGACCCAGCCCAGGTCGAGCTCGAGCGTGACGAGGTCGGCCGGCAGCTCGAGCAGCCGGTCGAGGAACGTGCGGCCGTCGTCGAGCGGCCGCAGCTCGCCCCAGTGGTTGTGGAACCCGAAGACGAGGCCGCGCTCGCGCGCCCGCCGCCCGCACTCGACGAGGCGGTCGACGAGCACGTCGGCGTCGGCCGCCGACTCGGGCGGGTCGATCCAGGCGAGCGTCACGCGGTCGGTGCCCAGCGTCCCGAGCTCGGCGGCGAGGGGGTCGAGCCGCTCCTCGACGTCGGCGAGCGACGCGTGCCGGCCGGCCGCCGCGAGCCCGTTCACGTCGAGCAGATGCCGCAGCTCGCCGGCGTCCACGCCGTCGAGCGCGAAGAGCTCCACGCCCTCGAAGCCGAGGCGCCCGACGCGCGCGAGGGTGCCTGCGAGGTCGGCCGCGGCAGCGTCGCGGAGGGTGTAGAGCTGGAGTCCGATCCGGGCCATGACGCGAGCCTACCGTTCCGGCCTGTTGCGGTTTACGATAATTCCCGTGAACGCTTTCGGGCGTGTGCTGCTCGGGGTCGCCGCCGTGGCCGTCGCCGGCGCCGGAGCGGCGGCGTTCTGGCCGCGGACGTCGAGTGGCTACGTGGTCACACCCCTCGTGGCGGACGCCGGCTTCGGGGCGAGCCGGCACGACGGGACGCTCGTCAACGCGTGGGGGCTCGCGGCCAGCTCGACGGGGCCGTGGTGGACGGCGAACGAGGCGCGCGACACGAGCTCGCTCTACGCCGGCGACGGCCTCAAGCAGGCGTTGACCGTCCGGGTCGACGGCGGTCCCACCGGGATCGTCTTCGTCGACGGCGACGGATTCCCCGTCAGCGGGGGGGGCCGCACCGGGCCGGCGCGGTTCGTCTACGCCACCGAGGACGGCCGCCTGCGCGCCTGGTCGCCCGGCGTGCCGACCGGCTGGTCGAAGAAGGCCGAGGTGGTCGTCGACGAGGCGGGCAACGCGGCCGTGTTCCGCGGCCTCACGGTGGCGCGGCTCGCGAGCGGCGCGCAGTGGCTATACGCGACCGACTTCCACAACGACCGGGTCGAGATCTTCGACGAGCGCTGGCGGCACGTGTCCATCCCGCACGCGTTCGAGGATCCCGCGATCCCGGCCTGGTACGCCCCGTTCGGCATCCAGGCGATCGGCGACCGCGTCTTCGTCACCTACGCCTCGCGCGCACCGGTGGACGGGAACGACCAGCCGACCGGCGGCTACGTCGACGAGTTCACGCTCGGCGGCCGCCTCGTCGCCCACGTCGACGCGATGGGGCCGCTCGCCGAGCCCTGGGGGATCGCGATCGCGCCGGAGGGCTTCGGATCGGTGTCGGGCGACCTGCTCGTCGGCAACTTCGGCAGCGGCCACATCGACGTCTACCGGCGGGCGGGGAGCGGGTGGTCGTTC
This sequence comes from Gaiellaceae bacterium, assembly GCA_035546715.1. Lineage (GTDB taxonomy): Bacteria > Actinomycetota > Thermoleophilia > Gaiellales > Gaiellaceae > PALSA-600. The sequence continues at coordinate 5,795 of DASZWI010000020.1, forward strand.
CGCGGCCAGCTCCGCAACGCCGCGGGCAAGCCGATCACGATCGGCGGCCTGTGGGCGCTCAGGTTCGGGAACGGCGGCCTCGCCGGCCCCGCCGACACGCTCTTCTTCACCGCGGGGCCGCACCGCTGGTTCGGCTCGTCCGAGCTGCAGGTGCACGGCCTGCTCGGATCGATCGACCCGCGCTGATCGCCCGGCGCGGTCAGGCCGGGACGAGCCGGATGCGCGGCTCGCCCGACTGGGCGGGCCAGACCGACTCGATCGCGAGCCGCTCGCCGCCGAGCGTGACGAGCGCGCCGGCGACGGGCGCCTGGTCCAGCGTCAGGTGCCCGGTCGAGACGATCTCGGTCTCGCGCACGACTTCGTACGAGCATGGATGTGCCCCCGCCGCCACAGCACGAGGCAGCCTACCTGGCGCGCGCGATGGTCAAACCTGTTCAGGCTCAGCGCACGATCGCCGGGTCGGTGAAGACGTCGAGATCGTCCCGGCTCGTCGACGAGAACTCGGAGACGACGGCGCCCTCGGGCCCCGCCCGGAACCAGTGGAGGGTGTCCGGCGGGATCGTGAACTGGTCGCCCGGGCGCAGCTCGAGCTCGCGGCCGGCCACGTTCAGCAGGACGGTGCCGGTGCGGCAGCGGAAGGTCTCCTCCTTGCCGGGCGTGCCGTCGAACGGCGGGTGCCGGTGCTCGGGGCACGTCTGGCCCGGGAAGAGCACGAGCTCCTTCGCGCAGTAGCGGTCGGTGTTCACGTACACGTGCAGCTGGAGCCCGATCTCGTCCAGCCGGCCGAGGCCGAAGTCCGCCACCTCGATCCCGGCCTGCTCCTCCTCGGTCAGGACGATGCCGGCCTCCGCGAGCCGCTGCGCCGCGCCCCTGCGCGCCTCGTCCGCGGTCATGCCCGCCGCAGGGCCGCCGCCGCCTCTTCCGGCACGACCGGGTTGGTGAGGGTCCCGCTGCCGAGCTCGCCCGCCGCCACGTAGCGAATCGTGCCCGATCCGCGCCACGGCGTGGCGAGATGGACGTGCAGGTGGTCGCCCGGATGCACCCAGAGCAGGTACGGGAACGGCCGGCCGAAGAGGCGGTCGTACCGGCCGAGCACGTCGACGAGCGCCTCGGCCAGGCCGTCGCGCCCGGCGTCGTCGAGCGCCGCCAGCGAGCGGACGTGGCGGCGCGGCGCGACGAGGACGCCGTACGGCCAGGCCGACGCGAAGGGGACGTAGGCGCGGCACTCCGCCCCGTCGTGGACGAGGCGGTCGCCCGCATCCTCCGCACAGAACACGCAGCCGTCGCGCGCGGCGACCTCCGCCTCCCGCGCCGGCACCGGCGGGACGAACGGGAACGCGTAGATCTGCCCGTGCGGGTGCGGGATGGTCGCCCCTGCGTCGACGCCGCGGTTCTCGAAGACCAGCACGTACTCGATCTCCGGGCGTGCGAGGAGCGCCTCGGTGCGCTCGGCCCAGAGGTCGACCACCCGCCGGACGCCGGCGACGCCGAGCGAGGCGAGCGACGCGTCGTGCTCGGGCGAGTAGAGCACGACCTCCGATGCGCCCCGGGCCGGGCGGCGGACGCCCTCGAGCGCGATGGGGTCGCCCGGTCCGAACATCGGCCAGCGGTTCGGGAACGCCTTCACGTCGTACGGCTCGGGAGCCTCGAGGCCGCCGACGCAGAACGGGCAGTCCTGCGACGGGCGGTTGGGCCGGCCCTGCCGCGAGCCGGCGATGCCGACCCACACGCCCTCGAGCGCGTCCCACCTCAGCTCGCCGCTCATGCCGACAGGACCTGGCCCAGGTCGCGCAACCGGTCCTGGAGGCGCGGCACGTCGACGTCCTGGACCGCCACCCCGCGCCGCGCGGCGTCGGCGGCGGCGATGCCCGCCGCGTGGCCGAGGAGCATGAGCGTCGGCTCCATCCGGACCGACCCGAACGCGACGTGCGAGGCCGAGAGGCAGACGGGCACGAGCAGCCGGTCGCAGTCCTCGCGCCGCGGCGTGAGCGAACGGTACGGAATCGGGTACGGCGGGACGGCCACCGACAGGTACCCCTCGTTGAACACCGCCGCCTGCCGCTCGTACTCCGGCAGGTAGCGCCACGTCCGCTCGATCTCCCGCAGGTCGATGTTGTAGGAGCCGAGCGCCACGACGTCCGGCTGCGGGCGGGCGTCCAGCAGGTCGTGCTCGGTGAGCACGTGCTCGCCGAGCATCCGCCTGCCGTCGCGCACGTAGAGCTGGTGGGGCCAGCCGCCGCCGTCGGCGAACTCGTCCGCGCACGGGCCCCACTCCGCCACCTCGGCGCGGATGTGCGCCGGGACGTCGTCGTCGTGCGCCAGGAAGTGCAGGAACGCGCGCGTGTAGCGCAGGTGGTGGGCGCGGACCCGCGCCCGCGCCTCGGCGTCGCCGTCCGGGTAGTCGCGGTTCGAGCCGTCGAGGACGTTGAGCGAGAACGGGCCGATCGAGTTGACGTCGCACTTGCCGTTCGGGAGCAGGTCCCGGTTCAGGCCGAGCAGGTCGCCGGCGCCGATCCGGTCGCCGGCCGCGTGGAGGTAGCGGCGCAGGAGCTCGAACTCGGCCGGGTCGTAGTCCTCGGGAGGATCGAGCGGCAGCCGGTTGCCGGGCCGATCGGTGAGACAGACGCGGAAGCCGTACGCCTGCAGCCCCCCGTCTCCCTCGCCGAGCCGGTCGGACGGCCAGCCGCGCTCGTCGAGCTCGGGCTCGCGCACGTGGGGCAGCAGCGCGCCGTCGGCGGCGAACGGCGAGAGCAGCGCGTCGAACTGGTGCTTGCCGGGCCTCGTCGCCGGCTGGCGGCCGGCCCACGACTCGCCGTACAGGTCGCGCGACTCGCGCCCGACCGCGTACGGGACGCCGAACCGCGGCAGCAGGTCGCCCTCGTACCCGGCGTCGACGTAGACGGCGGCGTCGGGCAGGTCGGCGGCCCCGAGCCGCACGTCGACGCCGTCGAGCAGCCCACCCAGCAGCTCCTCGGCCACGTGCGGCTCGGGGCCCTTCACGCCCCAGAGGGGCACGCCGTACCGCTCGGCGACCGCCGCGTAGAAGCGGCGCGCGAAGCCGCCGAGGACGCGCGGGTCGCCGACGTCCGTCCAGGAGAGCCCGCCCGAGACCATGCCGCCGACGTGGCGGCCGGGGTCGACGAGCACGACGCTCGCGCCCTCCTCGGCGGCGCCGACCGCGGCGGCGACGCCCGCCGCGGTCGCTCCGTGGACGCAGACGTCGGTCATCCCCGCAGCCAGTCGACGGCAGCCCGCACGAGCGCCTCGCCCGTCGGCGCGACGAGCCAGGGCGCGACGCCCTCGGGGGGCAGGAAGATGCCGGCGCGGCGAGCCGGGGCCGTTCCCCCGCCGTGCAGCTCGGCGCCGCGCTCCAGCGCGAACAGGACGGGCCGCGGCGGCGTGCCGCCGACGGCGACGACGACGGCGCCGGGGCAGACCTCGCCGAAGCGCAGCCTCCCGCGGCCGCGGTAGACGCGCACGACCCCGTCGCGGCCCGCAGCGAGCGGGTGCGCGGGCTCGACGACCGTCACGACCTCGTCGAGGAAGATGTGCCCGGTCTTCGCGGCGAGCCCGAGCTCCTCGAAGCCGCCCCAGGCGAGGAGCGGCTCGGCCGCGTCGCGCAGGCCGGCGGCGTCCTCGCGGGTGGCGACGGTCCGGAGGCAGCCGAAGTCGAAGTCCGGCGTGGCGTCGACGAGCGCCGGGGCGATCCGGGCGTAGCGGCGGCGGGCGTCGCCACCGGCGCCGAGGACGGCGAGCGTGTCGAGCCACGGCGCCGCGGCGTCGAGGAACCACGCGTCGTCGAGGCCCGCGACGAGCTCGTCCGCGGCGCGCGCCAGGTCGGCAGGCCCGGCCAGCTCGTCCTCGCCGCCGAGCGGGCCCGACCTCGACGCGGCGGCGAGCACCCGCAGCGCGCCGGCCGCGTCGCCGCCGATCGCCTCGAGCGCGGCCGCCCAGCTCGCCTCCGGGTCGTAGCCGGCCGGATCGCGCGCCCAGTCGGCGAAGGTCGCGAAGGCGAGCTTCGAGGGCGCGGCCTGGACCATCCCGTTCGCGACCGCGCCGGCGAGATCGAGGCCGGGCTCGCGGCCCACGAGCGGGCCGAGGAAGAGCCGCGACGGCTCGAAGTCGTTGACCGGGTAGTTGTCCCACAGCAGCAGCGGGTGCCCACCGAAGGCGGCGCGGGCGGCCTCCGCGTCGGCGGCGGCGACGGTCGGCGAGACCACCTCCGGGCCGGTCCACCACAGGACGACCTCCGGCTCGAGCCGGGCGCCCAGCGTCTCGCGGTAGGGCGAGGCGTGGGTGCCGTGGTACTCGATCGGGCAGACCACGAGCGGCCCGGCCGCCGCGCGCGGGCGCAGGAACTCCGCGAGGAAGCGGTTCGCGAGCTGCGCCTCGGCCGCCGCAACGGCCGACGCCTCCGCGCCGAACCGCTCGCGGTCGAGCTCGCAGTGGAGCTCGTCGCCGATGTCGTCGTAGAGGATGTGGAAGTTCCGGACGCCCACCGACCAGAGCTGCTCCGCCTTCGCCACGAGGCGGGCGAAGTCGTCGTCGCAGGCGTGGCAGACGTCGAGGCCCGGCGCGACCGTCCAGTGGAACGCGACCCCGTGGCGCTCGGCGGCGGCGACGAGCTCGGCGAGCCGCGCCAGCTCGGCCGGCGGGTACGGCTCGCGCCACGACTCGCGGTGGTACGGGTCGTCCTTCGGCGCGTAGACGAACGCGTTCAGCTCGTGGCGGGCGCAGAAGGCGAGCAGGTCGAGCCGCTCGCGGTGCGACCACGGCGGCCCGTAGAACCCCTCGATGATCCCGCGCAGCGGGAAGCCGCTCACGCGCCCGCCTTCTCCCGCCACGGCCGGCCGTGCGCGTCGACGATCGCCGCCAGCTCCTGCAGCCGCGGCACCGAGTGCGCGCGCAGCAGCTCGGTCGGGTCGTCGGCCGGCAGCGTCGCCGTCCAGACGGCGCGGCCGGCGAGCATGCCCGACGCGCCGCCCTTGCACGCGGCCTCGACGGCCAGCGGGTAGCGGGCGGGGTCGACGCCCTGGGAGAGCACCACCCACGGACAGGGCACCGCGGCGTCGATGCGCCGCGACCACGCCGTGATCTCGTCGGGCTCGCCGGCGCCGTGCGTCGGGACCTCGCACTTGTAGAGGTCGCAGCCGACCCGGCCGAGCTCGGTCGCCGCCTCGACGATGGCGCTCTCCCGGTCGAACCCCTCCGGCCCGCGCACCACGGGCTCGAGCACCGAGAGCAGCCCGTTCGAGCGCGCGAGCTCGACGAACCGGCGCGCGGTCTCGACGCGGCGAGTGCGCTCGGAGTCGTCGCGCCAGATCACCAAGAGCTTCAGCGCGACGACGCCGTTCGCCCGCGCACCCGCCGCGTCGACACCGCCGTCGAGATCCGTGTCCTCGACCACGCCGCCGGGAGGCTGGTCGAGGGCGTCTGCCGCGAGGATCAGCCCGCACGACGGGGGCAGCAGCCGTTCCGCCACGAGCCGGTCGTAGCCGTAGTGCCGGTCGATCAGGAACCCGGACGCATACGGGCCGAGCTCGCGCGCCACGGCGAGCTTGAAGCGCGTCATGCGCGCGTCGTCGACGTCCGGGTGGTGCGCTGCGAGCATCGTCCGCAGCGAGTCGCGCTGGTCCATCGCGACCATCAGGAACGTCCCGCCGGGGCGGGCCAGCGCGTCGAGCGTCACGGTCATGCGAGAGCCTCCTCGTCGGCCAGGATGAGAGCGTCGGGGTGCTCGTGGACGATGCTGGCCGGCCACGAGGGATCGAAGCCGTCGAGCGCGAGCAGCCGCCTCGCGGCCTCGCGCTTGTCGGCTCCGTGCAGCACGAGGCGCAGGGCGCGCGCTGCGAAGATCGTGCCGAGGCCGACGGAGACGCCGCGGGCCGGCACCTCGTCGAGCGACGCGAAGTCGGGGAACGTCGCCAGGTTGTCGCGCCGGGTCGTGCGCGCGAGCCTCAGGATCGAGGTGCGCCCGTGGCGCGGCGAGCCGGGCGGGTTGAAGGCGACGTGCCCGTCGCTCGCACCGGACGCGAGCAGGAAGAGATCGATCCCGCCCGCGTCCGCGATGCGGGCGTCGTACGCCTTCGGATCCCGCTCGTCGGGCAGCCAGACGCGCTCGGCCGGGATCCCGAGCGGCCCGGCGATCTCCTCGCGGGCGAAGCGGGCGCAGCTGAAGTGCGCATCGGGCGGCGCGCCGACGTACTCGTCCATCATCACGACGACGAGGCGGTCGAGCGCGGGACGCCAGCCGGCGAGCGCACGGTAGGTGCTGCGCAGGCTGCGCCCGCCCGGGCAGCCGAGCAGGTACGCGCCGTCGGACGCCTCGTAGCGCTCGAGGATCTCCGCGGCGAGCGCCGCGCCGAGCTCGGCGGGATCGCGGAAGCGGCGGAGCTCAGTCGCCATGCGCGTCCACCGGGACGAGGCCGTCGAAGGCCCGGCGCAGCCGGTCGTGGGCCGCGGGGGGAGCCGCCAGCTCGTCGAGCGCCGCCAGCCCCGAGCCGAGGACCGGCGGCGCCTTGCTCGGCACCGGCCGCGCCCCCGGCGCGAGGTCGGCCAGCCGGGCCAGGGTGCGCTCGTACAGGAAGCCCTCGCCCGCGCCGAGCATGCCGCCGCCGAGCACCGCGTCCACCGTCTCCACCGCGAGGTCGCGCATCGCGCGCCGCACGAGCAGCGCCACCTCCTCGGCCTGCCGCTCGACCAGCCCGCGGGCGACCGCGTCGCCCTCGCCGGCGAGCCGGACGACGATCGGCGCCAGCTCGCCGAGCCGCGCCTGCGGCAGCCGCCGGTAGTGCACCGCCTCGCCCACCTCGCCGACGCTCGAGCCGAAGTGGCCCTGGATCGCCTCGGCCAGCGCGGTCGGCTCGCCGCGGCCGTCCTCGCCGCGCGCGGCCAGGGAGAGCGCGTCGCGGCCGATCTGCTCGCTGCCGCCCCAGTCCCCGGTCTCCCAGCCGAGCGACGGGTAGCGGACGACGCGGCCGCCCGCGGCGCGGCCGACGCAGTTGATGCCGGCGCCGCAGACGACCGCGACGGCGTCCTCGGCGTCGGTGCCGACGCGGAGCAGCGCGAACGTGTCGTTGTCGACCACGGCCCGGTCGACCCAGCCGCCGCGGCCGACCGCCGCCTCGAGCTCGGCCACGTCGGACGGCACGTCGGCCCCGCACAGGTGGAAGACCCCGACGTCGGCGGGCTCGTCGAGGCCGGCCCGCGCCACCAGCCGGCCCAGCACCGCGGCGGTGCCTGCGGCGCCGACCGCGTGCGAGGTCGAGCCGGGCCCGCGGACGTACGCGACGACGTCGCCGTCGCGCGTCGCGACGAGCAGCTCGGTCTTCGAGTTGCCGCCGTCGGCGCCGAGCACGAGTCCCCGGCCTAGCGCCATCGGCTCAGACCCATGCGAGGAAGTCCCTGTTCGCGCGCAGCAGCTCGGAGGTCAGCGTCTCCGCCTGCTCGTACTGGCCGACGAGCGGGTGGGCCAGGAGCGCCGCGAAGACACGCTCGCGGCCGCCGTGGAGCGCGGCGTCGAGGGCGAGGTCCTCGTACGCCGAGACGTGCGCGACGAGGCCGCGGTAGAGCGGGTCGAGCTCGGGCACGTCGACCGCCGTGACCCCGTCCGGCCCGACGCGCGCCGGCACCTCGACGACGGCGTCGTCGGCGAGGAACGGCAGCGTGCCCCGGTTGCGCAGGTTGACGACGTGCCGGCCGACCCCGCTCGAGCCGAGCAGGCTCGCGAGCAGCTCCACGGCCGCCTCGGAGTAGAACGCGCCGCCGCGCTTCTCGAGCAGCGCCGGCTTCGTGTCCAGCGCCTCGTCCGCGTAGAGCTCGAGCAGCCCGCGCTCGATCTCGGCCACCTCCTCGGCACGCGAGCCGTGCGCGATCTGGTCGGCGACCAGCTTGTCGTGGTCCCAGAAGTAGTGGAGGTAGTAGGACGGGACGACGCCGAGCCGGCGCACGAGCTCGGGCGCGAGCCCCGTCGCCGGCGCGACCCGGTCGACGTGCTCCCCGGTCAGCTCGGGCAGGATCTCGCGCCCGTCGAGCCGCACGCCCAGCTCCCAGGTGAGGTGGTTGAGACCGGCGTGGTCGAGCTCGATCCGGTCCGGCTCGACCCCGAGCACCTTCGCGAAGTGCCGCTGGAAGACCATGGCCGCGCTGCAGAGGCCGACGGCCTTGTGGCCTGCGTCGAGCAGGGCCTTCGTGACGATCCCGACCGGGTTCGTGAAGTCGACGATCCACGCGTCGGGCGAGAGGGCGCGGACGCGGTCGGCGATGCCGAGCACGACCGGGACGGTGCGCAGCGCCTTCGAGAGGCCGCCGAAGCCGGTCGTCTCCTGCCCGATGCAGCCGCAGGCGAGCGGCAGCGACTCGTCGACCATCCGCTGGGTCTGCCCGCCGACCCGGAGCTGGATCAGGACGGCCGCCGCGCCGTCGACCGCCTCGTCCAGGTCGCCGGTGAGCGTGAGCGCGGCCGGATGCTCGCCGCGGCGCAGCATCCGCTGCGTCAGCGCGCCGAGGATCTCGAGCCGCTCGGTCGCCGGATCGACGAGCGCGAGCTCCGTGACGGGCAGCAGGTCGCGCATCCGGATCAGCCCGTCGACCAGCTCGGGCGTGTAGGTGGAGCCGCCGCCGACGACTGCGAGCTTCATGTCCCCTCCCCTTCCGGCTCGAGCAGCGCGTTCGCGGCAGCGAGGCGGGCGTAGTAGCGCCCGCTGTCCTTGACCGTGCGCTCGAGCGTGTCGTAGTCGACGTGCACCAGGCCGAAGCGCTGGTCGTAGCCGAGCTTCCATTCGAAGTTGTCGAGCAGCGACCAGTGGCAGTAGCCCGCGACGGGCACGCCCTGGTCGATCGCGTCGAGGACGGCGGCGACGTGGTCGCGGATGAACCGGACGCGACGCTCGTCCCGGACGCGGCCGTCGGGTCCCGGCACGTCGCCGAAGACCGCGCCGTTCTCGGTGACCATGAGCGGCAGCGGGCCGTAGTCGCGGTGCAGCCGCACGAGCAGGTCGGTGAGGCCCGACGGGACGATCGGGGTGCCCGCCTCGGTCTGCGGGACGCCGTCCGTGAACCCGCCCGTCGCCTCGAGCCCAGCCGGCACGACGACCCGCCACGGCCAGGGCCGGTCGCCGGGCACGGCCTCCATCCAGCGGGGCGCGTAGTAGTTGACGCCCAGGAAGTCGGTCGGCGCGGCGATCGTCGCCAGGTCGCCGTCGCGGACGAAGTCGAGCGGCCCGAGCTGCTCCTCGTAGCGCGCCTGCTGGTCGGCGGGGTAGGCGCCCCGGAAGATCGCGTCGAGGAACCAGCGGTTGACGTAGCCGTCGGAGCCGTGGCAGGCGCCGCGGTCGGCGTCCGAGTCGGTGAGCGGGTAGTGCGGCATCAGGTTCGGTGCGAGCCCGATGCGCCCGTCGCGACCGCTGCGGCGGTACTCCTCCACCGCGCGGCCGTGGGCGAGCAGCAGATGGTGGAAGACGGTCACCTCGCCGCGCAGGTCGCCCTCGTACCCGGGTGCGTGGAGGCCCAGCAGGTAGCCGAGCAGGCCCACGATCCAGGGCTCGTTGATCGTCAGCCACCAGCGGACGCGGTCGCCGTAGGCGTCGAAGCAGCGGGCGGCGTGCTCGGCGAACCGCTCCGCGGTGTCGCGGCTCAGCCAGCCTCCCCCCGCCTGCTCGAGCGCGTCCGGAAGATCCCAGTGGTAGAGCGTCACGACCGGCTCGATCCCGCGCGCGAGGAGGCCGTCGAGCAGGCGGTCGTAGTGGTCCCAGCCGCGACGCTCGCCCGGGGTGAACAGCCGCGGCCAGGCGAGCGAGAAGCGATAGGCGTTCGCGCCGAGCGACGCGATCAGGTCGAGGTCGGACTCCCACCGGCGGTAGCTGTCGCACGCCACGTCCCCGGTGCCCCCGCCGTCGATCTTCCCGGGCGTGTGCGAGTACGTGTCCCAGATCGACGGCACGCGTCCGTCCACGTCGACCGCGCCCTCGATCTGGTACGCCGAGGTGGAGACGCCCCAGAGGAAGCCGTCCGGGAACCGGCGCGTCATGCGAGCCCTCGCTCGAGCGCATCCTCGCAGGCGAGCAGCAGGACGCCGACGCTCCAGGCGTGCGAGAGTGTGAGCAGCATGCCCTTCGCCTGGAAGCAATCGGTCTGGTAGAAGCGCTCGCTCGCCATGCCGCGATAGGCGTCGAAGTCGCCGTCCTCGCGCGCGATGAACTGGCGGAAGCACGCGAGGTTCTCGACCGCCGTCCGGCGGTAGTGGTCGTCGCCCGTCGCCTCGGCGAGGTCGAGCAGCTCCGGCAGGCAGATGAGCCCGAACGCGTGCAGGTGCTGGTTCGCCGGGGAGGCCTGGTCGGCCCCGCGCGTCTTGAAGCCGTAGCGGCCGAGCATCGTCCGCTCCGGGAACGCGACGTCGTACGTGTAGCGGAAGGTGAGCAGCCAGTCGGCCGCGCGCTTCGCCGTCTCCCAGTCGCCGATGGCCGCGAACGCCATCAGCGCCATCGTCCCGTCCTCGGACGTCGGGGCCAGGTCGACGTCCTCGGGCGCGCCGTACCAGTGCTCGAAGCCGGCGAAGTACGCGCCCGCGGCCCGCGCCTCGTCGAGATGCCCCGCCGCGACGAGCGCGGGGATCCAGGCCATGCCCGCGGTGCCCTCCCACGAGACGGCGTCGCCGGTCTCGACGTGGTGGGCGGCGGGCAGCGCGCCGTCGGCCCGCTGCGTGCGGAGCGCGACCGCGACGTTCGAGCGGGCGGCCTCCTCCCAGCGACCGCCGGCGCGGAGCGCGAACAGCGTCGCGTCGCCGAGCGTGCGGGCGTGGAGCCGCGTGCGGTCCGGGTGCCAGCCCGTCGTCCAGCCCTTCGACGCCATCCACTGCGCCCAGTAGGTGCCGCCGGGTGTCAGGTTGCCCGAGACGTGGTCGAGCACGGCCTCGGCCGCCGCGACGTAGTCGGCGTTGCCGACGCGCCGGCCGTGCCGCAGCAGGGCGTACGCGTACGGGATGCCGCTGACCCAGGAGACGTGCATGTGGTCGCGGTCGCCGCGCTCGCCGAACGCATCGCGGTCGAAGCACGCGGTCTCCATCAGGCGCGCCGGGTCGGGCTTGTAGTGCCAGCGGTACAGACCCCACGCGGCGAGCTCCGCCGCCTCCTCGACCGTGACCCAGCCCGGGTCGACGAAGGGCGTCTGCACCTCGCGGAGCGCGCGCACGTGGTCGTCGTGGTCGAGGACGCGCACGTCGAGCTCGACCCGCTCGCCCGGCTGCCACAGGTGCGTCCGCACGTCCGGCGGCGCCGCGGTCTGCGAGCCGTCGTAGCGGAGCGGCTCCTCGCGGTACGGGAAGTCGAGCCAGATCGTCGGCCGCCCGTCGCGGAGCGCGAAGCCGACCCCCGCCTGCCCGACGGGGCTCACCTCGCTCGTCACGAGCCCCCCGCCGCGCCCGAAGACGGCCGGCGTGGCGCACCGGTCGGCCCGGAACGACCAGCTGTCCGACTCCATCCGCTCGACGTCGACGTGCCCCGGCGTGAAGCGCGGATAGATCCGCGTGCACGCCGCCGGCCGGTTCTCGCCGTAGAAGACGCCCGGGACGAGCCACCGCGGGTCGTCGGTCGGCTCGAGATCGACCTCGACGCGGATGCCCGCCTCGACCGGCTCGCGGCCCTCGTAGGTCGCGGTCAGGCAGCCGTCGAAGCGGAAGCCCTCGACCGGCGAGCCGTCGGGGGCGAGCGCCGTGACCCGGAAGGGGCTAGCCGGCACAGTTCCATCCCGCGAACGCGATCGCCGCGTCGCCTTCGACGGCGATCCGGCGCTCCTCGCCCGGCAGCAGATCGAGGACGTTGTCCGAGAAGTACGTGCGCTCGTCGCCCTCGAGGACGATGCCCAGGGCGGCCACGTCGCTCGTGTTGCGGAGGACCAGCGCACGTTTTCCCTGCTCGGCGTGAGGTCGAGGTACCTCTACCTCACCCGTGCCGACAACCTCGACCTCGACTCGAGCTCGAGGGAGCCGCAGCAGCGGCTCGAGGGTCGGCGCCGTCGTCATCACGTAGCGGTTCCGCCCGTCGAGGTCGAGGACGAAGACCTCCGTGAGCGCGGCGACCGGCGCCGACAGCTCGGGCCCGCCCTCGGCGACGACCGCGCCGTCGAGGTTCACGAAGCGTCCGACCGCGTCGCCGTGGACCGTCGCCGTCGCCGTCTCCTCCCCGCCCCACGCGCACGTCGCGAACCGCGCGGACGGATGACCCGGGCGATAGGCCCGGGCGACGCCCCAGTACGCCGGCTTCGGCTCGCCGTGCCAGTCCACCGCCGCCGTGCACCAGGCGTTCGGGAACGATTCCGCGAACTGCCACGGCAGGACCCCGCTCTGGCGCGGCGCGCGGCGCATGTTCGCCTCCACCGCGTAGCGGAGCCCGTCGTACTGCAGCCACTGCGACGCGCGCCGCATCGTCTCGACGTCCTCGATGCGCCCGCCGAAGCACTCCTGGACGAGCGGCGCGTTGTTCCACCAGGCGCCGAGGTGCTCGTAGACGGGGTTCGAGCGGTCGGCCGGCCAGCGATGCGCCTCGTCGACGAGCGCCTCGAGCGCGCGGCGGTTCGTCATCCCCTCGACCCCGAACTCGCTGTGGAGCAGGTTCGTAGCGCCGTCGTAGAGGGCGTAGTGGGCGCGCAGCCCCTGGTGCTCCCACGGCCCGTGCACGTCGTGCTGGCCGTCCGGCTCGGCCTCGACCAGGTCGAGCCGGTTGAGGAAGCGCGGGCCAGACGGAGACGTCGGCAGCCAGGCGCGACCGGGGTCGAGCTCCTCGACGACCGCTCGCAGGGCGCCGAGCACCGGATGCCCGTCGTCGAGCGGCAGGTCGTCGCGGCCGTCGACGTGCTCGGCCAGCTCGTTGCCGCCGCACCAGATCGCCAGCGACGGGTGCCGGCGCCGGCGCGGCACGATCGCGCGCGCCTCCCGCTCCATCAGCGCCACGAACTCCGGATCGGTCGCGGGGACGCTCTCCATCCCCGAGCTCGACTGCGCGAACTCCTGCCACACGAGGATGCCGAGCCGGTCGCAGTGCTCGTAGAAGGCCGTCGCCTCGATCAGCCCGCCGCCCCAGACCCGGAGCAGGTTGACGCCGGCGCGGGCCGCCAGCTCGAGCAGCCGCTCGAGCTTCTCGGGCCGCGGCACGCCGTAGAGCGGGTCGAGCGGGCACCAGTTCCACCCCTTCGCGTACAGCGGCCGGCCGTTGACGACCAGCGTGTAGCCGCGCGCGCCGGCCGGCGCGCCGGGGTTCGGCGCCAGCTCGACGGTCCGGAAGCCGACCCGGAAGCCCGCCGCGTCGTAGAGCCGCTGCTCCCCCGCGCCGTTCGGCCACCAGAGCTCCGGGGCGTCGACCCGCAGCACGACCTCTCCGTCGATCTCGACCGTTCCGACCCCGTCGTGGAGCCGCACGAGCGGGAGCGGCTCGCGCCCCGCGGCGAGGGAGACGGAGCGCCAGATCCCCTGGTGGACGAGCCGCGGGCAGAAGTCCCAGCCGTAGCCCATGCGGCTCTTGTGGACGCGGACGCGGCTCGTGCGCCCCACCTGCGGCTCGCTCGGCGGCGCCGGGTGCACGGCGACGGCGAGCACGTGCTCGGCGCCGTCCGCGAACGCGGACACGTCGACGTCGAACGGGACGAACATCCCCTCGTGCGTCGCCAGCTCGCGTCCGTCGACCAGGACGGTGCAGGCGTGGTCGACGCCGTCGAAGCGCAGGGTCGGCGCCGCGGGATCGACGACGAGGCGCCGGCGATAGAGCCAGGTGCGCTCCGGGACCCACTCGGAGAGCCGGCTGTCGCGCTCGTGGTAGGGGCTCACCGCCTCGCCGGCGCGCACGAGGTCGTCGAGCACGCTGCCCGGCACGCGGGCCGGCAGCCAGCCGGGCGCGCCCCACGGCTTCTCCGGCCCTGCGTGCCAGCGCCATTCGTCGCCGAGACACGCGCGGAGCTGCCACGCGTCGCCGTCGAGCACGCGGGCCGCGCCTGCGGCTACCACTCGAGCAGGTTCGTCTCGGCGACCTCGGAGTCGGGGTCGCGCCGCAGGCGGAACGTCTTGATCTCGGCGGGGCCGAAGTCGGCTTCCCACGTCCGGCCGAGCAGCTCGAAGCGCGCGTGCGCCTCGCGGCCGGCCGTCTCGTAGGCGCGGACGACGAGCGAGCCGTCGCCGTCCTCGGCGTGCTTGACCACCGCGAGCACGACGTTCGGCGCGTCGACCGACCCGTACGACGCGCGCTGGGGCAGGTCGCCGCCGTGGTAGCTCTCGAGCAGCGCGAAGGGCGGCTGGTTGAGCTCGGCCGCGCGGCGCACCGTCTCCGCGGCGCGCCAGTCGCCGGCGTGCGGCACGAGCCGCACGCGGAAGTCCTGCCGGCCCTGGTCCATGTACTCGTACGTCGCGTCCGGGTCGAGCTGCCTCGGCTCGTGCCACGCCCACACCGGGCTGCGGACGACGGTGACGCCGATGCTCCCGCCGCGGACGTCGTGGCCGACCTTGGCGTCGGTGCAGACGGACAGCCCGCGCCCATCCGCCGAGACGTCGACCCACGTCTGCGCCGACTCCTCGTCGCCGTTCGCCGGCCGCTCGACGTGGCCGTACGCGATCTCGTAGGTCGCCGTATCGGCGCCCGCGGTCGTCCCGTAGCGCAGCTTCAGCAGCCTCAGCCGCTCGCGCCAGTCGAGGGAGACCTGGACGTCGACGTGACGCGCGTCGCGACCGAGCGTGTAGTGCTCGACGAGCGTCGAGTCGTTCCACGCGCTGTCGACGCGGATCGTCGCGCGCACCGGCCCCTCCTCGACCAGGCGCACCGAGCGCACCTCGAACTCGCCCCGTACCTCGTCGTAGGCCTTCACGCGGTGGCCCCAGGTGTCCGACCGGTCGTCGACGACGACCGCGTGGCGGGCTCGCCGGTCGGCGACGTCGGCATCCGCCTCCTTGACCACGAGCCGCGCGATGCGTCCCGTCCGCTTGTCGATCTCCAGCAGCAGGTGCTCGTTCTCGAGCGTCGTGTCGGACGCGGCGACCGGCGTCCCCGCGGGGACGCCTTCGGTCAGCCGGTAGACGCGGTACCCGAGCGGCGGCACCACGGCCGGGAACACGAGCCGGCCGCGCGAGCCGTTCATCGTCGTCAGCGGCAGCGTGCGCTGCACCGGCACCGGCGTCCCCTCGTCGTCGTGGAGCTGCGACTCGGCGTTCGGGAACCCGACGAACTCGAGCTCGACGTCGGCGCGCAGCTCCCAGGGGTGCGGGTTGAACACGACGACGGGCGTCATGCCCTGCTCGTGCGGGATGTCGATGCGGCGCGCGACGCTCTGGACGGCCCGGTTGAACGCGAGCGCGGCGAGGGACGACGCATGGCCGATCTGGTCGCGCGCGTCCTCGTAGGCGGGCGCGATCGACGTCCCGGCGATCGTGTCGTGGAACTGGTTGAAGAGGAGGAGCTTCCAGGCCTCGGTCAGCTTCTCGAGCGGGTACGCCTGACCGGCGACGGCGTCGGCGACGGCGCTCCACTTCTCGGCCCGCTGAAGGAGGTTCTCCGCGCGGCGGTTCCAGCGCTTGATGCCGGAGTGCGCCGAGTAGCAGCCGACGCCGTGGTGCTGGAGCTCGCCGCGCCAGGTCGGCCAGTCGCCGCCCCGCACGCGGTCGAAGAACGCCCGCGGGGAGCTCAGCTCCATCCGCGGCAGGCCGCCGGTGGCGTTCAGCCGCGCGATCGAGTCGATGTTCGCCTTCGTCGGACCGCCGCCGTGGTTGCCGACGCCGTAGAACACCATCAGCTCGGGCGGCTCCGGCGGGAGCTGGGCGAGCGACTTGTCGACGTGATGGCCCAGGTCGGCGCCGGGCGAGCAGTACTCGTGCGGGATCCGGTACGCGAGCACGCGCGACCCGTCCGGCGACTCCCACCAGAAGATCGGGCCGGGCAGGGTCCGCTCGTGCGGCCCCGGGCGCAGGAACACGTACGAGTCCATGCCGCTCTTCGCCAGCAGCTGCGGGATCGTGGCGTTGTGCCCGAACGAGTCGAGGTTGCCGCCCGTCGTCGCCGTGATGCCGAAGCGGTCCTGCAGGTAGCGCTGGCCGTAGAGCGCGTGGCGCACGTACGACTCGCCGCCCGGGATGTTGCAGTCGGGCTCGAGCCACCAGCCGCCGATCACCTGCCAGCGGCCTTCGGCGATCCGCGCCTTGATCTGCTCGAACAGCTCCGGCGCGGTCTCCTCGACCCACTCGAAGAAGACCACCGAGTCGCACGTGAACACGAAGTCGGGGTACTCCTCCATCCGGTCGAGCGCCGACTGGAAGGTCGCCCGCACCTCCTGGTAGCCCTCGGGCCACTGCCACAGCCACACCGGATCGATGTGGGCATTCCCGACCATGTGCAGCAGCCGCTCGCTCACGCGCGACGCTCCGCGGCCCAGGCGTCCACCTGGTCGAGCACGAGGTGCAGGAACAGCGAGTGCATCTCCTGCACTCTCGCCGTGCTGGCGGAGGGCACGACCAGCGCGTGGTCGGCGTGCTCCGCCGCGGGACCGCCGTCGCCGCCGCCGAAGAGCGCCGTTGCGGCGCCCGCCGTGCGCGCCGCGGCGAGGCCGCGGACGACGTTCGCCGACCGGCCGCTCGTCGAGAACGCGACCACCGCGTCGCCCGCGCGCACGAACGCCTGCACCTGCCGCTCGAACACCTCGTCGAAGGAGTAGTCGTTGCCGATGCACGTGAGCAGCGCGCCGTCGGCGGCGAGCGACTGGGCCGGGAGCGGCCGCCGCTCGCGCCTGAACCGGCCGACGAGCTCCTCCGCGAAGTGCTGGGCGTCGGCGGCGCTGCCGCCGTTGCCGAACGTGTAGACGCAGCCGCCCCGCTCGTAGACGCCGATCAGCGCCGCGGCGAGCGCGTCGAGAGCCGGCACGAGGCTCTCCACCCGGGCGGCCAGCTCCAGGTGCTCGGCGATCGCGGCACGCGTGTCGGTCATCGCTCCGATCGCCGCTCGTCGGCGCCCGCGCGGTCGTAGACGATCGCGGCCGCCCCGACGACGCCGACAAGGTCGCCGAAGGCCGACGGCACGATGCGGGCCACGTCGCCGGCCGGCTTCATCGCGCCCGCGGCCACCAGCTCGCGCAGCGGGACGAAGAGCTGGTCGCCCGACCGGGTGACGCCGCCGCCGAGCACGAGCAGCTCCGGCTCGAAGAGGTTGACGATCGAGATGACGCCGCACGCGAGCGCCTCGACCGTCTCGTCCCACACCCGGGCGGCCAGCGCGTCGTTGTCGGCCGCGCACGCGGCGAGCTCCTCGGCCGAGGCGACGTCGAGCCCGGCCTCGCGCGCACGCTCGGCGATCGAGGTCCCCGAGACGTACGCCTCGAGGCAGCCGAGCCGGCCGCAGCTCCGGCACCGCCGGCCGTGCCAGTCGACGGTGACGTGCCCGAGCTCGCCGCCGTTGCCGCCGGCGCCGCGGTAGAGCCGGCCGCCGATCACGACCCCGCCGCCGACCCCGGTGGAGATGGTCAGGTAGACCATGTTCGCGCTCCCGGCGCCGGCGCCCCAGCGGTGCTCGCCGGCCGCCGCGGCGGTCGCGTCGTTCTCGAGCACGACGGGCAGCTCGTACGCCTCGGCGGCGAGCGCCGCGATCGGGATGTCGCGCCAGCCCGGGAGGTGCGGCGGCGCGATCAGCACGCCGGCCGTCGCGTCGAGCGGGCCGCCGCACCCGATCCCGACGGCGCCGAGCTGGGCCCAGGCGATCCCGGACTCGTCCACGGCGCGCCGCCCGAGCTGCCAGAGGCGCTCGAGGACGGCCGTCGGGCCGTCGTCGCGCTGGGTCGGGACGGAGGCGAACGAGTGCACCTCGCCGGCGCCGTCCACGACGCCCGCCGCGAGCTTCGTCCCACCGATGTCGAGCGCGAGGACGGGCGCGCGCGTCTCGGACTCCGCGCCGTCCCCGACGGCGGGAGCGTCGTCGATCCCGGTGGACATCTAGCCCTTCCGCCCCTGAGTGGCGATGCCCTCCATGAAGTACCGCTGGCCGAAGAAGAAGATGACGATCATCGGCAGCGTCGCGAGGACGAGCCCGGCCATCACGATCTCGTAGTCGCCGTGGCCGCCCGCGTTCGGCCCGAGGGTGCCGATCAGGTTGAAGAGGCCGCGCGGGATCGTGAACTGGCTGTCGTGGTTGAGGTAGATGAGCGGCTTCATCAGGTCGGTCCAGCTCGCCTTGAACTCGAACACGAACGTCACGATCAACGCCGGGCGGGCGAGCGGGAACGCGATCCGCCAGAACATGGTCCAGTAGTTGTCGCCGTCCATGCGCGCCGCCTCGAAGAGCTCGCGCGGGATGCCGAGGAAGAACTGGCGCAGCAGGAAGATGTAGAAGGCGCTGCCGAAGACGTTCGAGAGCCAGAGCGGGTACTGCGTGCCCGTCAGGTGGACCTTGTTCCAGATCAGGTACGTCGCGATCATCGTCACCGCGCTCGGGAGCATCATCGAGCCGAGGACGCACGCGAAGAGCGCGTTGCGGAGCGGGAACTGGAAGTAGGCGAACGCGAACGCCACGAGGGCGCTCGAGATCGTCACCGTGCCCGCGGCCAGGACGCCGATGTACATGCTGTTCAGGAACCAATGCCCGAACGGCACGCCCGCCGCGATGTCGGGGACGCCCGTGAAGATGTGGACGAAGTTCGACCACTCGAAGTGCGGCGGGATCAGCCGCGTGTTGTGGACGAAGAAGTCGTTCCGGGTCTTCAGCGCCGAGCTGACCGACCAGAGGAACGGGTAGAGGAAGATGACCGCGAAGGCGAGGAGCAGCGCCCAGCGGATCGCGGTCGAGAGCGGGTTGCTCCGCGGGCCGCGCTGCCACCAGCGTGCCGGGGCCGCGAGCGGCTCGAGCGGCGGCAGCGTCACGGCGCCGTCGCCCTGGACCGGGCCGGCCGGCTGGCTCATCGCTTCGCCCCCTCGTAGTAGACGAAGCGGCGGCTCCCGACGATCTGGATCGCGGTGACGACCATGATCACGAGGAAGAGCAGCCAGGCGAGCGCCGACGCGTAGCCCATGTGGAAGAACGAGAACGCCTGCTGGAAGAGGTAGATGACGTAGAACAGCGAGGCGTCGGTGCCGAACGGCGTGTTCGCGTTGAAGAACGCGGTGTACACCTCGTCGAAGGTCTGGAGCGCCGAGATCGTGTTGATGATCACGATGAAGAAGAGCGCCGGGCTGATCATCGGCAGGGTCACGTCGCGGAAGCGCCGCCAGGCGCTCGCGCCGTCCATCGCCGAGGCCTCGTAGAGGTGCTGGGGCACGCCCAGCAGCGCGGCGAGCAGGATCACGACGCTCGCCCCGACCTTCCAGAGCTGCATGATCACGAGGCTCGGCTTGACCCAGTTCGGGTCGATCTCCCAGTACGGCCCGTGGCCGAGGTGGAGCATCTGGACGACGCCGTTGACCAGGCCGTAGTCGCCGTTGAAGAGGAGCAGGTAGAGGATCCCGACGGCGACGGCCGGGGTCATGGTCGGCAGGAAGAACACGACGCGGAAGAACCCGGCCGCCCGGCCGACGCGGGACAGCAGCACCGCCAGGGCGAGGGCGAGGAACACGTGCGCCGGGACGACCATCGCCGTGTAGATCAGCGTGGTCTTCATCGCCGTCGCGACCTTCGGGTCGTGGACGAGCTGGTGGTAGTTGTCCCAGCCGACCCAGTGGGTCGTGCCGATGACGCTGTAGTCGGTGAAGGAGAGCACGAGGCTCGCGATCATCGGCCCGGCCGTGAAGATCACGAAGCCGACGAGCCAGGGGCTCAGGAACGCGTACGCCGCCCACGTCTCGCGCGAGCGGAATCCGGCAGCCCAGCGCCGGACCCTCGTGCGAGGGCCCGGCGCCGATGCTGCGAGCGTGGCCATGTCGGCCGAGCTGCCTTTCCCGCTAGGACGCGGCCTTGATGGCGGCGACCGCTTGCTTCTGTGCCTGGTCGAGCGCCTGCTTCGGGGTCTGCTGGCCCGCGAGCACGCGGTTGACCGCATCCGTCCACGCCTGCTGGAACTCCGCGCTGGCCGGCGAGGCGGGGATGCCGAAGGAGTAGCGCTGGACGTCCAGCACCTTCTTCACGGCCTCGTCGAAGTACGGGTTGATCGACGTGTAGGTCTGCTTGTAGATCGCCTGGTCGGCGACCGAGTTGCCGGTCGAGAGGCCGGTGTACGGCTGGTGCGACTTCGCGCGCAGCGCGGCGCGGTTCTTGGCCGCGGCGAGCCACGTCGACACCGACGTCATCGTCTTCATCCAGGTGCACGCGGCCGCCGTGTTCTTGGCGCCCTTCGGGATCGCCCACGCCGAGCCGGTCTCGTAGTTGATCGACTGGTTCTTCAGGTTGCGGAACTGGAGCGCCGTGATGTGCACCTGCGGCGAGGAGCCCGCGAGCACGTTGTAGTACCACTGCTCCATCGGCCAGGCGCCGACCTGGTTCTTCGCCACCTGGTTGTCGCTCCCGAAGAAGTCCCACGTGTCGCGGAACGACTTGAACGCGTTCCAGCCGCCCTGCGCGTTGATCAGGCTCATCGCGTAGGTCAGCGCCTGCACGGCCCGCGGGTCGTTCAGGTGCGGCGTGAGGCCGTCCTTCGACAGGATGTCGACGCCGTACGCCTTCGCCCACAGCGGGAAGAACTCGGGCAGCTTGGGGTCGAAGCCGATCCGGGTCACCTTGCCGTTCTGGACGATCGCCATCTGCTTCGCCGCCTGGAGCAGCTTGGCCGGCTTCGCCGGGTTGAGCCACCCGATGGGCGTATGCGTCTGGTCGAGCACGTTGTTGTCGACCAGGATCGTGCGGACGTCGTAGAACTCGGGGATGCCGTAGACCTGGCCCTTGTAGGTCAGGGACTGCACCGCCGCCTGGCGGTACTGGCTCATGTCGATCTTCTGCGACTTGATGCAGCTCGTCAGCGGCAGGAAGGCGCCCTTCGCCGCGTAGGTTCCGACCTTGGCGCGGTCGAGGTAGACGAGGTCGGGCGCGTTGCCGCTCGCGACCGCCGCGAGGAACGTCTGGTCGTTGAACGAGCCGGACGGCCGGTTCACCGAGCCGCCGACGGCCTTGGTCGCGATGGCGGCCCGGGTCTCGGCGACGTCGTCGCCGGTGCCGAAGCCCATGATGTTCAGCGAGCCCGCCTTGGCGGTGAACGCCTTGCTGCTGTGTGCGCTCGCAAGCCCCGCGGTGATGGCCGCGGCGGAGACCGCCGCAATCACCGTGAGCACGACGAGGGCTCTACGCCAACCCTTCATGTGTCTCCTCCGACTCGTGATGAACCTGGGGGGCAAAAACCGTTCGTGTCCCGGTCGACGCCGCCTGGTGGTGTGTGACAACGCAACCACATCGACCGACTGAGAACGTAACCACACTTGTCCGCGGTCCGTCAAGAGACCACGGTCGAAGCGATCGGTCAGCGCGCGCCGCTCGACCCGCGGACGACGAGCCGCGGCTCGAGGCGGACGACGGACGGCGCGAGCTCCGGCTGCTCGAGGCGGCGCAGCAGCAGGGCGGCGGCCTGGCGGCCGAGCTCGTGGATCGGCTGCTCGACCGCGGTGATGCCCGGCTCGACCATGCTCATCCACGGGACGTCGTCGAAGCCGACGAGCGAGACGTCGTGCGGGAGCCGCAGGCCGCGCTGCCGCAGCACGCGCCAGGCCTGCTCGGCCAGCCGGTTGTTGGTGGCGAAGATCGCCGTCGGCTGCTCGGCCCGCAGCATCGCGTCGATGCGCGCCTCGGCGTCCGGCGCGTGCCGCGGGATCCGGACGATCAGCCGGTCGTCGGCGCGCAGCCCCGCCTCCTCGAGCGCGGACTCGTAGCCGCGGAGACGGCCCGCGTCGGTCGTCCACTTGGTGTCGACGCCCAGCAGCGCCACGCGCCGGTGGCCCAGCTCGATCAGATGGGCCGTCGCCTCGCGCGCGCCCCGCTCGTTGTCGATGACGACGGCGTCGCAGGGCACGTTCGCGAGACGGCGGTCGACCTCGACGACGGCGACGCCCTGCGAGACGAGCAGCTCCGTCGCCTCCGACCCGGCCGGGGTCATGATCACGCCCGGCGCGCGCATGGCCAGGAACGTCCGGGCGCCCTCGACCTCCTCGCCGTCCTCCGTGTTGTCGCCGAGCACCATCATCTGGTAGTCGGCCTCGCGCAGCACCTGCTCGACGCCGGCGGCGAGGCGCGCGTAGAACTGGTTGGCGAGGTCGGAGACCACGACGCCGATCACCCGGCTGCGCCGCTGCTTGAGCGTGCGGGCCGACGCGTTCGGGACGTACCCGAGCCGCTCGGCGGCCGCGAGGAGCCGGTCGCGCGCCTCGGGCGACACGTAGCCGCGGCCGCTCAGCGCGCGCGACGCGGTCGAGGCGGACGTGCCGGCCTCGCGCGCGATGTCGGCCAGCGTGACGGCGCGCGGCGACTCGAGCTCGATCTGCTGCGTCACCGCACCCCCTCCCGCGACGCGGCCCAGACCCGGCGCAGCGCGGCGTAGTCGTCCTCGTCGAGCCGCTCGCCGGCGACGTCGACGTCGGTCGTGTAGTAGAGCGACGGCACGCCGAGCTCCGGCTTCTCCTCGAGGAACGCGCGCCACGTCGCCTTGTCGGGAACGGCCCAGTCGTCGGTGTCGACGAGCACGTCCGGCAGGGCGGCGTGCGCCACGGCGGCGCGGTAGCGCATCTGCGGCACCACCGCGCCCGCCGGAAGCGGGCCGGGATCGTCCATCCGCAGCATGTCGTTCAGCCGCACCATGTCGGTGACGTCGGCGAACGCCGGATGCGGGGTGTGGGTGATGACGAGCGCGTCGGGGTTCACGTCCTTCGCAGCGGCATACACCACCGAGAGCAGTCGATGCAAGAGCGCGATCCCCCAGCCGGGGCCGTGCAAGGCGAGCGCCGCCCCGGTCGGGGTGCGGGCGGTGAAGTCGATCTTCAGGCCCTCGGCGCCGAGCCCGGCCGGGTCGAGCAGGCCCTGGATCACGCCGCGGAGGAACGCCGCGGCCTCCGGGTTCGACGGGTCGAGGGCGACCGGACGGCCGTCGGGCGTGCGCACGCAGAGCTCCGCCGGCACCCCTTCCGGGTCCCACGCCTTCCACCAGAGCAGCACGTGCTGGCCGGCGGCGCGGCGGCCGGCGATCCAGCCGCGCAGGTCGGGCCACTTCGCCGGATCGGGGCGGTTGGCGCCGTAGTCGAGCTGCCACTTGTCGTCGATCACGACGGTGCCGGGCACGAGGTCGTGCTCGGCCAGCGTCCCGAGGAACCGGTCGTAGTTCGCCTGGGTGGCGAGCGCCGCCGCCGGTCCGGCGCCGGCCGCGGAGAGCCGGCATTGCGCGCCCCACCCGCAGAACATCGGCTCGCTCCACCACGCCGGCGCGGCGCGGTCGCGCACCGGGGGCGCCGCGCCGCGCGCGGCCAGGTCGTCGCGATGAGCGCGGATGCCCGCGTACGGGGTCGGCGCGCCGGGAGTCAGCAGGAGGACAGGCGCGTCGAAGCGGCCGTCGACCTCCGTGTGGCCCTCGTACTCGAGGACGAGGTGGCAGGACCGGTCGCCGGGCCGGTAGGCCATCTGGACGAACCCGAGCTCCTCGACCGGCGCGGCGAGGCCGAGTCCGAGCCAGCCGTCGTCGACGGGCTCCGACGGATCCGCCACGTCCGCGGTCGTCAGCGCCAGGTAGAGCGGAGCGGGCGTGAAGAACCAGTGGCCGCGGCCGAGCGAGCCGTCGCCCGAGACGCCGACGATCGCCGGCTCCGCCGCGGAGCGGACGAGCTTCGCCGTGTCGCCGGGGTTGGGCGAGAACAGCGTCCTGAAGCTCGTTCCCGTCGGGTGGAAGCCGTGCGCGGTGGTCGCGAGCAGCGAGCGGCCGCCGAGGAGGCTGACGTCCGTGAGCGCGCCGCCGCCCTCCACCCAGCTCCGCAGCTCGAGCGCGTCGTCGAGGCAGGTGAGGGACACGCCGGCCCGGTCCCAGATCGTCGAGACGCGTTCGACCGTCACGGTGTCCCCGTCGACGAGCGGCTCGGCCAGCGCCAGCGTCTCGTCGACCGCGCCGACCCGGTCGAAGGCGTTCAGCAGCACGAGCGTGAGCCAGTGCTCCCCGCGCGGCGAGGAGAGCACCGCGCGCAGGCCGTTCGCCTGCAGCTCGAGCCGGTAGGCGGCGCGCTCGACGATCACTCGACCGTCACCAGCGCTTCCGCCTGCTGCCCGAACGGCGTGTCGCCGACCGTCAGGTCCGCGGCGACCGGCACGCGCCGGGGCGGCCCCGCCGCGACCACGCGGAACGTGAGCGTCGCCTCGCCGAGCGGCGGCACCGACTGCTCCCGCCGCTCCGGGTCGCTGCGCCAGCCGTCGGGGAGCACGAGTCGCACGACCGCCGTCTCGATCCGGTCGAAGGGGTTGCGCACGTGCACCCGCAGCTCGAGCTCGTCTCCCGCCGCGACTCGCGAGCGGTAGGGCGCGATGCGCGCGCCGAAGCCCTCGGCGCCGAAGTCGACCTCGTCGAGCGGGAGCAGCTGCCGGTGCAGCTCCGCGAGCTCGCGCCCGTCCGCGAGCAGGCGGTCGAGGTACTCGCCGGTCACCTCGCGGGGAGGCCAGTGCCCGCCGAGCAGCAGGTCGGGCCGCAGCCGGCGGTAGAGCTCCGCGCTGGCGACGTAGTCGTCGATGCGGAAGCGGTTGCGGTACTGGTAGTTGAGGACGTCGGGGACGGTGTCTCCTCCGCCGCCCTGCTGGTCGCCGATCACGAGCACGCGGCGGCCGTCCACCTCGACCTCGAGGGCGGCGGCGTAGAGCGTGTGCCCCGGCTGGGAATGCGCGGTCAGCTCGTACTCGCGCCAGGCGACGGGCTCCCCGAGCGGGAGCACGCGATCGACGGGGATCGGGTCGTGCCACAGGCAGGGCAGGTCGAGCTCCTCCGGGTGCTCGAGGATCGGCGCGACGTTCGCGGGCGACCAGACCTCGGCCCCCTCGACGTTGCGCAGCAGGTTGAGCCCGGCGACGTGGTCGTCGTGGTAGTGCGTCGTCACGACGGTCTCGATCCGCTCGACGCCGCGCCGCTTCAGCGCCTCGATCGACGTGAGCAGCGGCCGCGTCGCGGCGCGCTCGCCGCCGTACGGCCAGCCCGTCCACTGGTCGTAGCCCCAGTCGAACAGGAGCGCGGCGCCGCTCTCCGAGAGCAGCGCGTACGCGGTCGCCTCGCTCGTGCGGTTGCGGAGGAGATGCGGCGAGAGCTCCTGCCACGGCTCGTCGAGCCACGCCTCGAAGTTCCACGGCTCGGACGCCCCACGCCGCAGCTCGAGCAGCCGCCGGAGGCGCGCGGCCGTCTCGCCCAGCGCCTCGGCGGGCCGCTCGACGGCGTCGCCGTGCGCCGGCAGGAGCAGGTCGGCCCCGCGGCGGGCGAGCACCAGGCACGACAGCACCGTGGACGCCTGGCCCTCGACGCCCGTGTACGTCCACTGCGTCGCGGCGAGCGACCAGACCTTCCCCGGCGAGTGGATCAGGTCGCCGCTGAACGCGAGCAGGCGGCCGTCGAGCCGCACGAGGTAGGTGACCGAGCCCATCGTGTGCCCGGGCGTGGGCAGCGCGTAGACCTCGAGCCCGCCGTAGTCCCGCCAGCGGTACTCGTCGACCGTCCCGGCCAGCTCGACGGAGGCGAGCGGCGAGAACCGCTCCTGCCGGAGCACGTAGTCGTTCTCGGGGCGCCGGTGGGGCCACAGCTCCCCTGCGCGCTCGAGCAGCTCGCGCTCCATGGGCGGCGCCCAGATACGGGCGCCGTGGTCGACCGCGCGCTGCAGGCCCTGGACGCCGTCGCGGTGGTGGTGCGTGACCAGGACGTCCGTGATCCGCTCGATCCCGAGCTCGTCCAGCCGGTCGAGGACGGCCCCGCTGCCGAAGTCGACGCACACCGCGCCCGCAGCCGTCCGGATCGCCCAGACGTTGCAGGTATCCCGGACCCGCGTCACGTCCGCCGGCACCACGGAGGCAACTCTAACCGCGGGGCGGTCCGATGTGGCAACGATTGCATCTCGCTCGCCGACGGCGTACAGTGCGCCGCCATGGGCGAGATCGTGCTGGACCGCGTGACCAAGGAGTTCCCCGGTGGCGTGCAGGCCGTCGCCGGTGTGGACATGACGATCGCCGACGGCGAGTTCATGGTGCTGGTCGGGCCGTCGGGCTGCGGGAAGACGACGCTGCTGCGCTCGATCGGCGGCCTCGAGACGATCACGTCGGGCCGGATCCTGCTCGACGGGAAGGACGTGACGCGGAGCGCGCCGGGGTCGCGGGACCTCGCCATGGTGTTCCAGAACTACGCGCTCTACCCGCACATGACCGTGCGCCAGAACCTGGGCTACGCCCTGCGGGTGCGGAAGACGCCGAAGGCGGAGATCAACCAGCGGGTCGAAGAGGCGGCGAAGCTGCTCGGGCTCGAGACGCTCCTCGACCGCCGGCCGGGCGCGCTCTCCGGCGGCCAGATGCAGCGGGTCGCGATGGGCCGGGCGATCGTCCGGGAGCCGAAGGCGTTCCTCATGGACGAGCCGCTCTCGAACCTCGACGCGAAGCTCCGCGTCAGCATGCGCACGTCGCTCCAGCAGCTGCACCGCCGCCTCGGGACGACGACGATCTACGTCACGCACGACCAGATCGAGGCGATGACGCTCGGCGAGCGCGTGGCGGTCATGCGGAACGGCCACGTGCAGCAGGTCGACGAGCCCAGCCGCCTCTACGAGCAGCCGTCGAACCTCTTCGTGGCGGCGTTCATCGGCTCGCCGGCGATGAACCTCGCCGAGGCGACCGTCTCCGACGACACGCTGTCGCTCGGCGACATCGTCGTGCCGCTCGCCCGCGACCGGCGGCCGTCGGCGCTGTCGAACGGCCGGGCGGTCGTCGGCGCGCGGCCGGAGTCGTTCGAGGACGCAGCGTTCGCGTCGGGCGACCTGCCCCAGTTCGACGCGCGGGTCGAGGTCGTCGAGAGCGTCGGCTCCGACGCGTACGTCTTCTTCGAGGTGGACGCGCTGCCGGTCGTCGTCGAGGACGCCCGCAGCGACGACCAGGAGGAGGACGGGGCGCTGCTGACGACGCAGGAGAAGCCGCTCTTCGCCGCGCGGGTCGACCCGCGGACGAAGGCGCAGGTCGGCTCGACCATCCGCCTGACGATCGACCCGTCGCGGCTGTACTTCTTCTCGCCCCAGTCCGGCGAGAGCCTCTTGAACTAACGTCGCACGGCGTGATCCGTCACACCGAGTACACCCGCGGCCGTCTGGTCCGCATGTCCGAGCGCCTGCGGGCCGCGATCTATCCCGAGACGTGCGCCGTCGACGCGATCGAGGTGGCGGGCCCCGTCGACCGCATCTCGCCCGCGGAGGCCGAGGCCCTCGACTACCGCCCTGCCGAGCTCGGCGAGCGGTTCGGGCCGCTCTGGGCGACGTACTGGTTCCGCGTGCGGGCGACCGTCCGGGAGGCGTGGCGCGGACGCCGGGTCGACCTGCTCTGGGTGTCGCTGAGCGAGGCCACGCTCTGGATCGACGGCCGTACCGTCCAGGGCCTCAACACCGGCGGGGGCGGCGAGCGTCCCGACGCGCTGCTCGTGCGCGAGGCCGCCGGCGGCGAGTCGCTCGACCTGCGCATCGAGCTGGCCTGCAACGGCATGTTCGGCGGCCTCGCGCGCCGGCCCGAGCTCGAGCGCTGCGAGCTCGCGCTCTTCGACCCGGACGCGTGGCGGCTCTACCACGACTTCGAGCTGCTGCGCGCGCTCGAGGCGGACGGCGGGCTCGAGCCGGCGTGGCAGGGGCACCTGCGCGCCGAGCTGAACCGGTTCTGCACCGAGGGCGACCCGGCGATCCTGGCGGCGCTCTACGAGCACCGGAACGGCTCCCGCGCCCACGAGCTCGCCGCGATCGGCCACGCGCACATCGACACGGCGTGGCTCTGGCCGCTCGCGGAGACCTACCGCAAGACCGTCCGGACCTTCTCGAGCCAGACGCGGTACATGGACGACTACCCCGAGTTCCGGTTCGCGTGCTCGCAGGCGCAGCAGTACGCCTGGATCGAGGAGCGGAACCCGGACCTCTGGGAGCGGATCCGCGCGAAGGTGGAGAGCGGCCAGTGGGTGCCGGTCGGCGGCAGCTGGGTCGAGCCCGACTGCAACGTGCCGTCCGGCGAGTCGCTGCTGCGTCAGTTCCTGCACGGGCAGCGGTACTTCGAGTCGCGCTTCGGCCGGCGCTGCCGCGAGTTCTGGTCGCCGGACGCGTTCGGCTACTGCGGCCAGCTCCCGCAGCTCATGCAGGCGGCGGGGCTCACCCGCTTCCTGACCCAGAAGCTGTCGTGGAACCGCTTCAACAAGCCCGACCACCACACGTTCGTCTGGCAGGGCATCGACGGCACGGAGGTGCTCGGCCACTACCCGCCGGCCGACGACTACAACAGCAACGCGACGGTGCCGGAGCTGCTGAAGACGGCGCGGCGGTTCCACGACCACGAGTCGAGCGGGACCAGCCTGCTCGTCTACGGCCACGGCGACGGCGGCGGCGGGCCGACCCGCGAGATGCTCGAGTGGCTCCGCCGGGCGGCCGACGTCCAGGGCCTGCCGCGCACGCGCACCGTCACGAGCGACGAGTTCTTCGAGGCGCTCGAGGCCGAGGAGACCGAGCGCCCGCTCGTCGTCGGCGAGCTCTACTTCGAGTACCACCGTGGCGTCTACACCTCGCAGGCGTTCGTCAAGCGGATGAACCGCCGCTGCGAGCAGCTGCTCCACGACGCCGAGTTCCTGTCGGTCGCGCGCGGCGGCGACTACCCGCAGGCGGAGCTCGACAGCCTGTGGAAGCTGCTCCTGCTCCAGCAGTTCCACGACATCCTCCCGGGATCGTCGATCGCGCTCGTCTACGAGGACGCGGCCCGCGACTTCGCGGAGATCGAGGCGCGGACGACGGCGCTCTGCGGCAGCGGCCCGCAGCCGGTGAACACCGTGGGCGTCCCGCGGCGCGAGGTCGTACGGGACCCGGCCGGCGAGCTGCGCGTCGTCGAGGCGCCGCCGTACGGTCCCGGCCTCGCGGTCGCGGCGGACGACGCCGTCGACGTCGACGGGCTCACCCTCGAGAACGCGCATCTCGCCGTCCGTCTGAGCCCGGACGGGACCGTCGAGAGCGTCGTCGACCGCGCGACCGGCCGCGAGACGCTGGCGGCCCCGGGCAATCGCCTCGAGCTCTACGAGGACCGCCCGAACGACTTCGACGCCTGGGACATCGACCCGTTCCACCTCGAGACGCGGCGCGACTGCCCGCCGGCCGACCGCTGGGAGGTCGTCTCGACCGGGCCGCTCCGCGGTGAGATCGCGTTCGAGCGGCGCGTCGGCGAGCGCAGCGCTCTCCGGCAGGTCGTACGGCTCGACGCCGGCTCGCGCCGCCTCGAGTTCCACACGGTGGTCGACTGGCACGAGGACCACCGGCTGCTGAAGGTCTGCTTCCCGCTCGCCGTGCGCGCCACCCGCGCGACGTACGAGATGCCCTTCGGCTACGCCGAGCGGCCGAACCACGGCACGAACAGCTTCGACCGCGCGCAGTACGAGGTGCCGGGTCACCGCTTCGCCGACCTCTCCGAGCACGGCTTCGGCGCGGCGCTCCTCACGGACTCGAAGTACGGCTACAGCTGCCACGGCGACGAGCTGCGCATCAGCCTCCTCCGCTCGCCGAAGAGCCCCGATCCCGAGGCGGACATGGGCGAGCACCGGTTCGCCTACGCGCTTCTCCCCCATGCCGGCGGCTGGCGGGAGGCGGGAGTCGTCGCCGAGGCGCTGCGCTTCAACGCGCCGCTGCGCTGGACGGACGGGGTTCCGGACGGGTCGTTCGCGTCGGTCGACGACCCGAACCTCGTGCTCGACACGATCAAGCGCGCCGAGGACTCGGACGCCGTCGTGCTGCGGCTGTACGAGGCGCACGGTGGGCGCGGCGTCGCCCGCGTGCGGCTCGCGCCGGCGGTGACCCGGGCACGGCTCGCGAACGCGCTGGAGGACGAGCTCGCCGACGTCGAGGTCGACGGCCGCGAGCTCGTCCTGCCGTACCGCCCGCACCAGGTGCTGACGGTCCTGGTCTCCTGATGCCGCGCGTCCTCTGCGCGGGGCTCGCGACCCTCGACGCGATCTACCTCGTCCCGGACGTGCCCGCCCGCGACGGCCGCGTCGTCGCCTCGCGGTTCGAGCAGGCCGGGGGCGGCCCGGCGGCGACCGCCGCCGTGACGCTGGCCGCACTCGGCATCGACGTGTCGTTCGCGGGCGCCGTCGGCGACGACGCCGCCGGGCGGACGATCCTCGCCGGCCTCGAGCGCCGCGGCGTCGACGTCTCGCTCGTGTCGGTCCAGCCGGGCGCGACCTCGCCACAGAGCGCCATCCTCGTCGGCGAGGACGGCGGCTGGCGGTCGATCGTGCACCACCGCGGGACCGCGGCGCTCGTCGACGCCGACGCCGCCGGGTTCGACTGGGTGCACGTCGACCACGCGGGCTACGGCCGCGTGACGGCGGCAGACGCACGGCTGTCGGTCGACGGCGGCAACCCGATCCCCGGTCTCCAGCTCGACGGGGTCGCGCTGTACGCACCGACCGAGACCGAGCTCGGCCACGCCTTCGGCGGCCCCGCCGGGGCGCTCGCAGCCGGAGCCGAGACGGTCGTCGTCACGCGCGGCGCCGCAGGCTCGCGCGCCTGGACGGCGGCCGGCGACGAGATCGACGCGCCCGGCGTCGCGGTCGAGACCGTCAGCACCCTGGGCGCCGGCGACGTCTTCCACGGCGCGCTGCTCGCCTGCCTCGCGCGCGAGACGCCGCTGGCCGAGGCGCTCCGGGCGGCGAACGCGGCCGCCGCACTGTCCTGCCGGGCTCTCGACGGGCGCTCGGCCATCCCGACCCTGGACGAGCTGGAAAGGACGCTCTCATGACGCATCGCATCGCGGTGATCGCCGGCGACGGCGCCGGCCCGGAGGTGATCGCCGAGGCGCGCAAGGCAGTCGACGCCCTCGGCCTCGAGATCGCGTGGACCGACCTGCCCTGGGGCACCGAGCACTTCCACGCCCACGGCACGATGATGCCGGCGGACGGGCTCGAGCTCGCGCGCGAGCACGACGCCATCCTGCTCGGCGCCGTCGGCCACCCGACGGTGCCCGACCACGTGACGCTGTGGGGTCTGCTGCTCGAGCTGCGCCAGGGGCTCGACCTGTACGCGAACCTCCGCCCCGCCCGGCTGCTGGACGGCGTGCCGTCGGCGCTGGAGGGGCGGCCGAGCGTCGACATGCTGTTCGTGCGGGAGAACACCGAGGGCGAGTACTCCGGCGTCGGCGGCCGCGCCCACCAGGGTCTCGACCTGGAGGTGGGCATCGAGACGAGCGTCTTCACGCGCGCCGGCGTGCGCCGCGTCGTCGAGCACGCGTTCCGGCTGGCGGAGGGACGGCGCGGCGTGCTGACGAGCGCGACGAAGTCCAATGCCTCCCGCTACGGCTACGTCCTCTGGGACGAGGTCGTCGAGGAGGTCGGCGCGGCGCACCCGGACGTGCGCGTGGAGCGCGTCCTCGTCGACGCGCTCGCCGCCCGCATGGTCTCCAACCCGGGCAGCCTCGACGTGGTCGTGGCGTCGAACCTCTTCGGCGACATCCTCACCGACCTCGCCGCCGTCCTCCAGGGCGGCATGGGCATGGCGGCGAGCGCCAGCATCGCGCCGGGCGCCGACGGGCCCGGCATGTTCGAGCCGGTGCACGGCTCGGCGCCCGACATCGCCGGCCGGGGCATCGCCAACCCGCTCGGCGCGATCTGGAGCGCCGTGCTCATGCTCGACCATCTCGGCGAGGCCGACGCGTCCGCGCGGCTGATGGGCGCCATCGAGTCGGTGTGCCGCGAGGGGATCCTGACCCGCGACCTGGGCGGGACGGCGTCGACGAGCGAGGTCGGCGACGCCGTGGCCAGCCGTGTCTAGGGGCGAGACCCCCGGACCGGGTACGCCGGGCTCGGACCCCGCCCCCTGGTGGCGCACGGCGGTCTTCTACGAGGTCTACGTCCGCAGCTTCGCCGACGCGGACGGCGACGGCGTCGGCGACCTGGCCGGGATCCGGTCGCGCCTGCCGTACCTGCGCGGGCTCGGCGTCGACGGGCTGTGGCTGACGCCGTTCTTCCCCTCGCCCGGCGCGGATCACGGCTACGACGTCTCGAGCTACGTCGACGTCGACCCGCAGTTCGGGACGCTGGCCGAGTTCGACGAGCTGCTGGCCGACGCCCACGACCTCGGCCTGCGGGTGGTGATCGACCTCGTCCCGAACCACACCTCGATCGAGCACCCGTGGTTCCGCGAGCACCCCGAGTACTACGTCTGGGCGGACGAGCCGAACAACTGGCTCTCGGTCTTCGGCGGTCCCGCGTGGACCTACGACGAGCACCGGGGCCGCTGGTACCTCCACCTGTTCGCGCCCGAGCAGCCCGACCTCGACTGGCACAACCCCGACGTCCAGGCCGAGTTCGAGGCGATCTTCCGCTTCTGGCTCGACCGGGGCGTCGACGGCATCCGCATCGACGTCGCGCACGGCCTCTTCAAGGATCCGGCGCTCGCCGACGAGCCCGAGCCCGTTCCCGGCGCGGAGCTCCACTCGTTCGACCGGCGCCGCGCCGTCGACCGGCCCGAGCTGCATCCGCTCTACCGGCGACTGCGCGCGCTCGTCGACTCGTACGACGGCGACCGCTTCCTCGTCGGCGAGGTCTTCTTCCGCGATCCGCACCGCGTGGCGCGGTACGTGCGCCCCGACGAGCTGCACCTGGTCTTCAACTTCACCCTGCTCTTCGCCGACTGGGACGCCGCGGCGCTGCGGGACGCGATCGACCGCTCGCTCGACTCGCTCGGCGCCGTCGGCGCCACGGCGAGCTGGGTGCTCGAGAGCCACGACGTGCCCCGGCTGCCGACCCGCTACGGCTCCGAGCAGGCCGCCCGGGCGGGGATGCTCCTGCTGCTCGCGCTCCCCGGCTGCGCGTTCCTCTACGAGGGACAGGAGCTCGGGCTCGAGGAGGTCGACCTTCCCGCCGAGGCGCGCCAGGACCCGATCTTCTTCCGCACCGAGGGCGCACGCCTCGGCCGCGACGGCTGCCGCGTCCCCGTCCCCTGGACCGGTGACGCCCCGGGCTACGGCTTCACGACGGGCACTCCGTGGCTGCCGGCGCCCGCGGGCTGGGGCGCGCGCAGCGTGGCCGCGCAGACGGGCGACCCGGCGTCGATGCTCGAGCTCGTCCGCGCGGCGCTCGCGCAGCGACCGGACGGCGCGTTCGCCTGGCGCGACAGCCCGGCCGGCACGCTCGTGTTCGAGCGCGGCGATCTCGTCTGCGCCGTCAACGTCGACGGCGAGCCGCTCGAGCTCCCCGCGGGCGCGCTGCTCGTCGCGACGAACACCGCGCGCGCCGGCTCGGACGACGTGGTGCTCGCGCCCGGAGCGGCCTGGATCCGCCCGGCATGATGCGCCCGTGCTGACGAACTGGGCCGGCAACCTCACCTACTCGGCCGCCCGCGTCCACCGGCCCGGGTCGGTCGAGGAGGCCGCGGAGCTCGTCGCCGCGTCGGGGCGGATCCGCGCCCTCGGCACGCGGCACTCGTTCAGCGGCGTCGCCGACTCGGCCGGCGAGCTCGTGTCGACCGAGCGGCTCGACCGCGTCGTCGAGGTCGGCGAGCGCGAGGTCACGGTCGAGGCCGGCATCGCCTACGGAACGCTGGGACGCGCGCTGGCCGGGCACGGGCACGGGCTCGCGCTCCCTAACTACGCGTCGCTGCCGCACGTCTCCGTCGGCGGCGCGGTGGCCACCGGCACGCACGGCTCCGGCGTGCGCAACCGGTCGCTGGCCGCGGCGGTCTCCGGTCTCGACCTCGTCCTCGCGGACGGCTCGCTCCTGCGCTTGCGACGGGGCGACACCGACTTCGACGGCGCGGTCGTGGCGCTCGGGGCGCTCGGGCTCGTCGTCCGCCTGACGCTCGACGTCGTGCCCGCGTTCGAGCTGCGCCAGTACGTCTTCCGCGACCTGCCGTGGCCGGCGCTCGAGGAGAGCCTCTGGGAGATCCTCGCCGGCGGCTACAGCGTCAGCCTCTTCACCGGCTGGGCCGGAGCGGCCGTCGAGCAGGTCTGGGTGAAGACCGCTGGCGAGCTTCCGGCGACGCCGTACTTCGGCGCCCGACCCGCCGACGGGCCTCTCCACCCGATCCCGGGAGCCGACCCGGCGCACTGCACCGAGCAGCTCGGCGTCCCCGGGCCGTCCGACGAGCGGCTGCCGCATTTCCGCCGCGGCGCGACCCCGAGCGCCGGCGACGAGCTGCAGTCCGAGTACGCCGTCGACCGCGCGCAGGCCGCGGCCGCGATCCGCGCCCTGCGCCCGCTCGGCCCGCAGATCGCGCCGCTCCTCCTCGTCTCGGAGATCCGCGCGATCGCCGCCGACGACCTCTGGCTCAGCCCCTTCCACCGTCGCGACAGCGTCGCGATCCACTTCACCTGGAAGAAGCGTCCGGCGGACGTGCTCGCGCTGCTGCCCCGCATCGAGGACGCGCTCGCGCCGTACGAGGCGCGGCCGCACTGGGGGAAGCTGTTCGCCGTGCCGCCCGAGCGCCTCGCCGGGCTCTATCCGAGGCTGCCGGCGTTCCGCGAGCTGGCCGCCCGGCTCGATCCGGCGGGCACGTTCGCGAACGACTTCGTGCGCCGGACGCTCGGCGCCTGACGCTCAGGTCGCGGCCGGCACCGCCGGCCCCGCGGCCCGGGCGCCGGCCCTGACGACCTCCCCGGTCCGCGGGTCGAAGAAGTGGGCGCGCTCGACGTGGACGGCGAGGTCGATCTCCTGGTCGATCGCGATCGGCGCGAGCGCGGCGATCCGGGCGGTGAACTCGGCGCGCTCGTCCTTGGCGAAGAGGGTCTCGTCGCCGGCTTGCGCATCCGTTGCGGCCCGCACCGCCTCCGCCTGGACCCGCTTGGCGTCGACGTGGAAGATGAGGTGGCTCTCCGCTCCGAGCGCCTCGACGACGGCCGGCCGCACGCGCAGGCGCGGCAGCGACGGATCGGCGACGGCCCCGCTCTCGAAGTCCGTGGGGCGGATGCCGACGAGCAGGCGGCCCGTCGGCGGCGAGAACCCGTCCGGGAGGGCGAGGCTGAGCCCCCCGAAGTGGATCGCGTGGCTGTCCACGTCGGCCTCGACGATGTTCATCGACGGGGACCCGATGAACGCCGCCACGAAGAGGTTGGCCGGCGCGTTGAAGAGGTTCTGGGGCGTGTCGACCTGCTGCAGCCGCCCGTCGCGCAGCACCGCGACCCGCTGGCCGAGCGTCATCGCCTCGACCTGGTCGTGCGTGACGTACACGGTCGTCACCCCGAGCTGCGCATGCAGGCGGGAGAGGGAGGCGCGCATCGAGACGCGCAGCTTCGCGTCGAGGTTCGAGAGCGGCTCGTCCATCAGGAACGCGATCGGCTCGCGGACCATCGCCCGGCCGATCGCGACCCGCTGGCGCTGCCCGCCCGAGAGCGCGGCCGGCTTGCGGTCGAGCAGATCGAGCAGGCCGAGCGTGTCGGCCGCCTCGCGCACCCGCCGCGCCCGCTCCTCCCTGGGGACCTTGCGGATCCGCAGCCCGAACGCGAGGTTCTGCTCCACGGTCATGTGCGGGTAGAGGGCGTAGTTCTGGAAGACCATCGCGATGTCGCGCTGCTGCGGCGGCACCTGCGTGACGTCCTCGCCGCCGATCACGATCTGCCCGTCGGTCGCCTCCTCGAGCCCGGCGATCAGCCGCAGGAGGGTCGACTTGCCGCAGCCCGAGGGGCCGACCAGCACCATGAACTCGCCGTGCTCGATCTCGAGGTCGACGGCGTCGAGCGCGAGCACGTCGCCGTCGTAGACCTTCGTCAGGTGCCGCAGGGAGATGCCGCCGTCGCTCATCGTCGTTCTCGCCTCCTCGCTCACTCGACCGTCACCGTGCCGTCGAACGCCTTCTCCGGCTGCCAGGCGCCGTCGGCGACCACCGTCGCCGTTCCGGCGGACTGGAGCTCGTCGGACGAGGTGCCGACGAAGAGCTCGAACGCGCCCGGCTCGACGACGTACGCGAGCGAGCGGTCGTGGAAGCCCAGCTGGCCGACGGGCACGCGGAACGTGACCGTCGCGCTCTCGCCCGCTGCGAGCTCGACCCGGACGAAGCTCTTCAGCTCGAGCACCGGACGGGTGATCGTCGCGACCGGGTCGCGGACGTACAGCTGCACGACCTCCTCCCCGGCCCGCTCACCGGTGTTGCGGACGCGCGCGGACACGACGATCGACTCGTTCCCGGCCACGGACGGGGTCTCGACACGGGCGTCCGAGACGGCGAAGCTCGTGTAGGCGAGCCCGTGGCCGAAGGGGTAGAGCGGCCGGACGGGAGAGTCGACGTAGTCGCCCTTCCAGTGCGACCGGCCGCCCGAGACCTTGTGCGCGTAGTACGCCGGGATGTGACCCGCGCTGCGCGGGAACGTGATCGGCAGCTTCCCGCCGGGCGACGACGCTCCGACGAGGGCGTCCGCGATCGCGTTCGCGCCCTCCTCGCCCGGCAGCCAGGCCAGCAGCACGGCGTTGCTGCGCTCGTGGAGCGCCGCGCTGCCGCACGGCCGCCCCGCCACGAGCACCAGCACCACGGGCGTCCCGGTCGCGAGGACGGCGTGCGCGAGGTCCTCCTGCACCCCCGGCAGGTCGAGCGACGAGCGATCCCGGCTCTCGCCGCTCGTGCAGTCCTCGGTGAGGCCCGCCCGGTCGCCGAGCACGAGCACGGCGACATCCGCCTCGGCGGCGAGCGCAACCGCGTCGCCGAACCCCGCGCGCGACGGGCCGGCAACGTCGCACCCGCGGGCGAAGCGGACGCGGTCGCCGAGCCTGGCGCGCAGCGCGTCGAGGACCGTCGGCGCGGCCGGCAGAGGGTCACCGAAGTCGAGCCGGTCCGGCAGGCCCACCGAGAAGACGTCGCCGCCGGAGCGCGCCATCTCGGTCAGCGACTCCACGTGGGACGGGTAGGAGTAGTCGCCGAGCAGGTTGCGCACCTCGTCGGCGTTCGGCCCGATCACGGCGACGGTCCGCGCCGAGGCCGCGAGCGGCAGGACGCCGTCGTTCCTCAGCAGGACGAGGCTCTTGGCGGCCACCGTGCGGGCGAGCGCGCGCCGAGCCTCGCCCCCGGCCGCCCGCGCGGCCTCCTCCACGTCGACGTAGGGCTGCTCGAACAGGCCGAGGGCGAACTTCGTCGCGAGGACCCGGCGCACGGCGACGTCCACGTCGCCCTCGGGGAGCAGGCCGCGCTCGATCGCCTCGCGCAGCGGCTCCCCGTAGCAGTCGGTGCTGGGCAGCTCGACGTCGATGCCGGCCGCGAGCGCGGCCGCTCCCGCCGCCGGCCCGTCCTCGACCAGGCGGTGGTAGCGCTCGATCTGGCGCACGGAGAAGTAGTCCGAGACGACGCAGCCGTCGAAGCCCCACGCGCCGCGGAGCAGGTCGGTGAGGATCTCGCGCGACGCGGCGCAGGGGACGCCGTCCAGCTCGTTGTAGGCGTTCATCACCGAGCGGAGGCCGGCTGCGCGAACCGCCGCCTCGAACGGATGGAGGTAGACGTCGTGCAGCTCGCGCAGCCCGAGGTGCGCCGGGGCCCAGTTGAGCGCGCCCTCGGAGGCGCCGTAGCCGACGAGGTGCTTCGCGGTCGCGACGACGCCGGTTCGCAGGTCGTCGCCCTGCAGGCCGCGGACGAACGCCGTCCCCATCCGGGCGACGAGGTACGGATCCTCGCCGAAGGTCTCCTCCGTGCGCCCCCAGCGCGGGTCGCGGCAGACGTCGAGCACCGGCGAGAGGCCCTGGTGGGCGCCCACGGCCCGCATCTGGGCCCGCACCGAGTCGGCCAGCGCCTCGGCGAGCGCGGGCTCCCACGTGCTCGCGAGGCCGATCGCCTGCGGGAAGACGGTCGACCCGCGCGCCATCAGGCCCGAGCAGATCTCCTCGTGGACGATGGCCGGGATGCCGAGGCGCGTCTCCTCGACGAGGTACCGCTGGACGTCGTTGGCGAAGCGCGCAGCCTCGCCACTGTCGTAGCTGCTCGCCCCGCCGATGCGCGTGACGTGACCGAGGCCGGGGCGGGCGAGCAGCTCGGCGCGGTCGCGCGAGAACGCCCCCCGCTCGGCCAGCTCGAAGCTCCAGGCGCTTCCG
>DASZWI010000021.1:0-17787 GCA_035546715.1 Gaiellaceae bacterium
AGAGCTCGCGGCCGCGGGCGTGGTCGTCGTCTCGGGGCTCGCCCGCGGCGTGGACGCGGCGGCGCACCGGGGAGCCCTGGCTGCTCGACCGGGATCGACGATCGCCGTCCTCGGCTGCGGCGTCGACCGCGACTACCCGCGCGCGCACGCCCAGCTCGCGGCGCAGATCGCGGACGGCGGGCTCGTCGTCTCGGAGTACCCACCGGGCGTCGAGCCGGCCCCGTGGCGATTCCCCGCTCGGAACCGCATCGTCGCGGGGCTTGCGCTCGCCACCGTGGTCGTGGAGGCACGCGAACGGAGCGGCGCGTTGATCACGGCCGACCTGGCGCTTGACGAGGGGCGTGAGGTGCTGGCCGTGCCGGGCGAGATCACCTCGGCGCTCTCGCGTGGCTCGAACGCGCTCCTCCGGCTCGGCGCGACGCCGGTCACGAGCGTCTCCGACGTCCTGGCGGCGCTGGGCATCGAGCCGCCGGAGCCGCCCGCGCCGGGTCCGCCGTCCGGTGCAGCGGGGGCTGTCCTGGCGCTGGTCGCGGACGGGGCCGTGACGGCGGACGAGCTCGTCAGGCGCAGCGCGCTGCCTGCCGCCGACCTTGCAGCGGTCCTCGTCGAGCTCGAGCTGGCGGGGCTCGTGACGCACGCCGACGGGGTGTACCGGGGGGTGATGCCGCAGACATAGGATCCGTCGCCGTGCCAACCAACTCCTATTGGCTCGCGGAACCGGCCGACGCATTGCCGCCGGCGGCGTGGCACGGGCGCGCCGAGGTCGTCGTGATCGGCGGCGGGGTCACGGGCTGCTCCTGCGCGCTCACGCTCGCGGAGGCGGGGGTTCGCGTCCGGCTGCACGAGGCGCACGAGATCGCCGCAGGTGCGAGCGGCCGGAACGGAGGCTTCGCGCTCCGCGGGGCCACGGTCGCCTACGACGTCGCGCGGAAGCAGCTCGGGCCGGATCGAGCGCGTGCGCTGATGGAGCTGACGGAGCGAGCGCAGGCGCGCCTCGAGCAGCTTGCCGGCGACGCGTTCCGGCGGGTCGGCAGCCTGCGCCTCGCAGCCGACGAGGCCGAACGGGCCGAGCTGCAGCGCGAGTACGAGGCGCTCCGTTCCGACGGGTTCGCCGTCGAATGGGTCGACGAGCTCGATCCGCCGCTCGACGCGCTCTACGCCGGCGCGATCCTGCACCCGCACGACGGGGCGCTCCAGCCTGCCCGCTGGGTCCGCCGGCTGGCGCGCCGCGCGGCCGAGGCCGGTGCGCACGTGCGCGAGCACAGCCCGGTGGACGTCGACTCGGTCGACGCCGATGCGGTCGTCGTCTGCGGCGACGGCTCCACCGCCCGGCTCCTGCCCGAGCTCGCGCCTTTCGTCGTCCCGACGCGGGGCCAGGTGCTCGTCACCGAGCCGCTGCCCGTCCAGCGGTACCCGCGTCCGCACTACGCCCGCGGCGGCTGGGACTACTGGCAGCAGCTCCCCGATGGGCGGCTCGTCCTCGGCGGCCAGCGTGACGCGGCGCTTACGGAGGAGAGCACCGACGTCGACGCCGTCACGCCGACCGTGCAGGGCCGGCTCGAAGAGCTCCTCGGGGCGCTCCTGGGCCGCCGTCCGCGGGTCGACGGTCGCTGGTCCGGCATGTGGGGCACGACCCCCGACCTGCTGCCGCTCGTCGGTCGCGTGCCCGGCCGCGACGGCGTCTGGGTCGCCGGCGGGTATTCGGGGCACGGGAACGTCCTGGGCCTCGCGTGCGGCGATCTCGTCGCCCGCGCGCTGCTGGGCTCGCCGCCGGCCGAGCTCGAGCTCTTCGACCCCTCGCGAGCGAGCTAGAGCGCGAGGCGCGGGAGATCCGTCAAGGTCTCTTGCGCCGCGAGCGCCGCGCGGGCGATCGCGAGATCCTGGATAGCGAGTCCCGTCGAGTCGAACGCGGTGATCTCGTCGTCGGACCCGCGCCCAGCGGCCGTCCCCGCGAGGACCTCGCCGAGCCTCGTCACGTCGGCCTCGCCGACCAGCCCGCGTTCGACGACCTGGGCCAGCTCGCCGCCGTGGCTCGCCTGCTCCCAGTCGTCGCAGAACAGGCGGATCCGCGCGAGCTCGTCGGCGGCGATCTCGGCCTTGCCGGGACCGTCGGCGCCCATGAGGGACACGTGCTGACCCGGCCGGAGCGATCCCCGGGCCAGCAGCACCTCGTGGCCCGGCGTGACGGTGACGAGCAGGTCGGCCGCAAGGGCGTCCTCGCGTGACGGAGCGACGGCGCACCCGAGCTCCTCGGCGACCCGACGGGCACGTTGGGCGTCGACGTCCCACAGGGCGACGTCGCGGCCGAGCGCGACGAACGTGCGCGCCGCGGCGCGTCCGTTCACGCCCGTCCCGACGACCGCGGCCGTGGCCGCCGCCGCGCGACCGAGCGTCTCGGCGGCCAGAACCGCCGCCGCCCCCGTGCGCAGCGCGGTAACCGCGGCCGCATCCAGGACGGCGACGAGCTCACCCGTCTCGGCGTCGCTCAGGAGCACCACCCCCGAGACCGTCGGCAGGCCGCGCGCCGGATTGCCCGGGAACGACGTGACCCACTTGAGGAGCGCGTGCCCGCCGCCGAGGGCCGGCATCGCCCGGAAGTCGCCGGCCGGGTAGTTCGTCACGTAGACCTTCGGCGGCATCTGCCACTCGCCGCGTGCGTGCGCGACGAACGCGGCGCGAACGGCCTCGACCGCCGCCGCCGGAGGAACCGCCTGCTCGACGTGCGCCCCGGTGAAGACCGGGACGTCCGTCACAGAGCCTTTACGCCCGTCGCGAGGCTCGCGACCGACGCCTTCGCGTCGCCGAACAGCATGACCGTCTTCGGGTTGAGGAAGAGCGGATTCTCGATGCCCGCGAACCCGGGGTTCATCGACCGCTTGAGCACGACGACCGCCTGCGCCTGGTCGACGTTCAGGATGGGCATGCCGTAGATCGGGCTGCCGGCGTTGTTGCGGGCGTCCGGGTTGACGACGTCGTTGGCGCCGATGACGAGCACGACGTCGGTGCGACCGAACTCGGCGTTCGCCTCGTCCATCTCCTTCAGCTGCGGGTACGGGACGTTCGCCTCTGCGAGCAGGACGTTCATGTGACCCGGCATGCGCCCGGCGACCGGGTGGATGGCATAGGTCACCTCGACGCCGCGCTGCTCGAGGATGTCCGCGAGCGCGTGCACGTCGTGCTGGGCCTGCGCGACGGCCATGCCGTACCCCGGCACGACGACGACCTTGCTCGCGTAGGCGAGCATCACCGCGACGTCGTCGGCAGTGGTCGAGCGCACCGTGCCGTCGGCGCCGCCCGACGCTCCGCCCGCGCCCGCGGTGACCTGGCCGAACGCGCCGAAGAGGACGTTGGCGACCGAGCGGTTCATCGCCTTGCCCATCATCAGCGTCAGCAGCGTTCCGGAGGCGCCGACGAGCATGCCGCTCACGATCAGGACGTTGTTCTCGAGCTCGAAGCCGGTCGCCGCGGCCGCCAGGCCGGTGAACGCGTTCAGGAGGGAGATGACCACCGGCATGTCGGCGCCGCCGATCGGGAGCACGAAGAGCACGCCGAACACGAGCGCTCCGAGCCCCATCGCGCCGAGCAGCCACTGGTGCTCGACGCCGGCCATGATCGCCACGCCGGCCGCGACGCAGGCGGCGAGGATCGCCGCGTTCACGACCTTCTGACCCGGATAGGTGATCGGGCGACCGCCGATCAGCTCCTGCAGCTTCGCGAACGCGACGAGCGAGCCCGCGAACGACACGGAGCCGATCAGCGCCGACAGGAGGATGGCCAGCGAGATGTCCCACGAGATCCGGCCGGACGGGGGCGCGAGCCGGTGGAACTCCGCCAGCGCGACGAGCGCCGCCGCGCCGCCGCCGACGCCGTTGAACAGCGCCACCATCTGCGGCATCGCGGTCATCTTCACGCGCCGCGCCGCGACCGCACCGAAGGCGGCGCCGACGATCATCCCGACGACGATCTCCCACGTGACGTGGACGCCGTGCTTCAGGAACGTCGCGACGATCGCGACCACCATGCCCGCTGCTCCGACCCACGTCCCGCGACGGGCCGTGGCCGGCGACGAGAGGTAGCGGAGCGCGAGCACGAAGCACGCGATCGTGACGAGGTACAGCAGGTTGATGCCGTTCGTGCTCACGGGGAGTCGCCCTTCGGCGGATCCTTCTTCTTGAACATCTCGAGCATCCGGTCGGTGACCACGAAGCCGCCGACCACGTTGGCCGAGGCGAGCACGACCGCGACGAGGCCGACGATCCGGATCAGCGTGTCCTGATGGGACTCGCCGGCGACGATCATCGCGCCGACGATGACGATGCCGTGGATGGCGTTCGTGCCGCTCATCAGTGGGGTGTGCAGCATGGTCGGGACCTTCGAGATCACCTCGAAGCCCAGGAAGATCGCCAGCACGAGGACGGTCACCTCGGCGACGAGCGTCGCGTTGTGGCTCACGAGGCCGCTGCCTCCTTTCGGGTCACGCAGGCGCCGGCGACGATCTCGTCGCTCCAGTCGAGCGTCAGCTCGCCGTCCTTCGCGATCAGCCCGAGCAGCGCCGCCGCGTTGCGCGACAGGAGCTGGCTGGCGTGCGTCGGCATCGTGGCGGGCAGGTTGGCGATGCCGACGATCGTGACGCCCGACTCGACGATCTCCTCGCCGGGCCGCGTCAGCTCGCAGTTCCCGCCGGTCTCCGCGGCGAGGTCGACGATGACGGAGCCGGGACGCATGGCATGCACCGCCTCGGCGGTGACGAGCTTCGGCGCCGCGCGGCCGGGGATCGCAGCGGTGGTGACGATCGCGTCGAACTGGGGGATCCGCACCTGCAGCTCCGCCTGCTGCGCCGCCTGCTGCTCGGGCGTCAGCTCCTTCGCGTAGCCGCCCTCGGTCTCCTCGCCCTGGACGCCGAGGTCGAGGAACGTGGCGCCGAGCGACTCGACCTGCTCCTTGACCGCAGGCCGCACGTCGAAGGCCGAGACGACGGCGCCGAGCCGGCGCGCGGTCGCGATCGCCTGCAGGCCGGCGACGCCCGCGCCGAGCACGAGCACCTTGGCCGGCGGGATCGTCCCCGCGGCCGTCATCAGCATCGGGAGGAAGCGCGGCAGGCGGTCGGCGGCGATCAGGACGGCCTTGTAGCCGCCGACGGTCGCCTGCGACGAGAGCGCGTCCATCGACTGCGCGCGCGTGATCCGCGGGATCGACTCGAGCGCGAATCCGTGCACGCCGCGCGCCGCGAGCCGCTCGACGCCGGCCGTCTCGGTGAGGGGCTGCAGGAAGGCGATCAGCACCTGGCCGCTGCGGAGCTTCGCCTCCTCGGCCTCGGTCGGCCGCGCGACCTTGACGACCGCCTCGGCCTGCCAGGGGTCGCCGATCGTCGCTCCGGCCTCCGTGTAGGCCGCGTCGGGGAAGCCCGCGGCCTCGCCGGCGCCGCTCTCGACGATCACGTCGATGCCGGCCAGCCGGCCGACGGTCTCGGGGACGAGGGCGACCCGGGTCTCGCCCGGGGCGGTCTCCTTGGGGATGCCGACGCGCATGGGAAGCGCGACGCTACCGGAACGTCCGGTCGTCGGCATCCGTCCAGGCGACACGACGTGCGCGATCCGGCACAGAGTCGGCGCACTCCTGGCACGAACCGCCCCCGACGGGCGCATACGATTCTCCCAGGGCGGCCCGCGTGTTGCACTTCCGGCGCAGAATCGGCGCCGAATCGGCACAAAGCTCTCGCGCGGACGCGCTAGCGTGACCCGTGGGGCGGCTTCGGCGGTCCTTCCTCGGCGC
Source organism: Gaiellaceae bacterium (assembly GCA_035546715.1). Classification (GTDB taxonomy): domain Bacteria; phylum Actinomycetota; class Thermoleophilia; order Gaiellales; family Gaiellaceae; genus PALSA-600. Next base: position 5,773 of record DASZWI010000021.1, read on the forward strand.
TGCGCTCACGGACGGCACAGACCCGCTCCGTACACTCCGGACCGTGACGCACCTGCTCACGTCCTACGGGCTCGTGCTGCTCTTCCTGGTCGTGGCGGGTGAGTCGATGGGGATCCCGCTGCCCGGCGAGACGGCGATCATCGCCGCGGCGCTCCTCGCCGCGCCGCCGCACGAGCACTTCTCGATCGTCTGGGTGATCGTCGTCGCCGCGGCCGCGGCGATCATCGGCGACAACGTCGGCTACTGGCTGGGGCGGGTCGGCGGGCGGCGGCTGCTCGAGCGCTGGAGCGTGACCCGGCGCTACGCCGAGCGCGTCCTGCCGCCCGCGGAGCGCTTCTTCGATCGACACGGCGGCAAGGCGGTCTTCCTCGGCCGGTTCGTCTCGGTGCTGCGCGTCACAGCCGCGTGGCTCGCGGGCATCACGCACATGCACTGGTGGAAGTTCTTCCTCTGGAACGCCGCCGGCGGGATCGTCTGGGCGGCGGCCGTGGGGATCGTCGCCTACCAGCTCGGCCAGGCGGCCGCCGATGCGATCAGCCGCTACGGCCTCTACGCCGCCGGCGCGATCGCCGTGCTCGCGCTCGCCGCGTACCTGGGCATGCGCTGGTGGCGCCGCCGGATGGAGAGCCGCCTGGGCGACGAGCGCGGCTAGAGCGCCGCCCAGACCTCGAGCTTCGTCCGCGTCCGGCGGATCACCTCGTCGGTGAACTCCGTCGTCGACGAGTGGCCACCGAGGTCGGCGGTCTTGACCCCCTCGGCCACCGCCTCGAGCGCGGCCTCGCGGATCGCGCGTCCCGCCTGCCGTCCGCCCTCCGTCTGGGAGAGCAGCGCGGCGGCCGCCAGGATCATCGCCATCGGGTTCGCGACGTTCTTGCCCTGGAGCGCCGGCGCGGTGCCGTGCGCGGCCTCCGCCATCAGGGCGGTGGGCACGAGGTCGTCGCCGTCGAACGCGACCAGCAGCGACTCCGAGCCCGCGATCGACCCGAACAGCGGCAGGACGAGGTCGGAGAGGATGTCGCCGTCGCGGTTCAGCGCCGGGATGACGAGCGGGTCGCCCGTCGAGGCCACGAGCAGCGCGAACGTCGCGTCGATCAGCTGTGGGTCGTAGACGACGTCCGGGTAGCGCTGCGCCGCCGCGTCCATCTCCTCCTTCAGCAGCCCCTCGTACGTCGGCGACACCGTGAACTTCGGGCCGCCGAAGACCTTCGCGCCCGTGCGGCTCGCCTCCCGGAACGCGAACTCGGCGACGGCGCGGCACACCGAGCGCTCGATCCGCTCCGTCCGGAACGCCACCTCGGCGTCGCCCTCGCCCTCGCGCCATTCCTTGGCCCCGTAGGCGTCGCCGATCGCCATCCGCACGACCGAGATCGGCGCGTGGACCCCGCCGAACGGCACGACGCCGGGGATGCGGCGGCCGGTGCGGACGATGACCTTGCCGCCCGTCTCCTCGCGCAGGATCCGGTTCGGCGAGCCGACGTCGCCGCGCGCCTCGGGCGTCACCGTGGCCGCCTTCAGGCCGAGGCCGTGCTCGCGGATCGCCGCGGCAGCCTCGTGCACGACGCCGTTGCGGGTGGCGCGCCGGTTCTCCAGGGAGAGGTCGAATCGCGGCAGCTCGAGCTCGATGCCGATCACGTCCGGCGCCACCACGCGGAGCGCCTCCTCGAGCAGCTCCTGACCCGTCTGGTCGCCCTCGAGCACCGCGATCGCCTTCAGCTCCATCGGCGGCGATTGTAGGGCAGCCCGTTCCGGGCGATTACGCTTCCCGTCCGCCGGGCATCGACGGGCCGATGGCACGTTCGGCGGGCTGGCGCCGCGTCGGGTCGAAGCGGCGTTTCCGCTACCTGGACGTGGACGGGACGGAGATCGCCGACGAGGAGCGGCTCGAGCGGATCCGCGCGCTCGCGATCCCGCCCGCCTGGCGCGACGTCTGGATCTGCCGCAACCCCCGGGCGAAGCTCCAGGCAACCGGCGTCGACGCGGCCGGCCGCACGCAGTACCTGTACCACCCGGCGTTCCGCGCCCGCCAGGAGGCGGCGAAGTACGACCGTCTGATCCGCTTCGCGGAGGCGCTGCCCGACCTGCGGTCCGTCCTCGCCGAGGACGCCCAGCGGGACGGGCTGGCGTTCGAGCGCGTGGCCGCGATCGCGGTGCGCCTGATCAACGTCGGCTGGTTCCGGGTCGGGTCCGAGCGCTACGCACGCACCGGGCGGACGCACGGCATCACGACGCTCGAGAAGCGGCACGTCGCCGTCCGCGGGGCGCGTGTCTCGTTCCGCTACCGCGGCAAGCACCGGATCCTGGTGCACAGCGCGCTCGTCGACGCCGAGCTCGCGCGCGCCGTCCGGGAGCTGCTCGCGCTGCCGGGCAAGCGGCTGTTCCGCTACGAGAACGCGGAGGGGCTCTGCGATCTCCGCGCCGAGCGGCTCAACGACTACATCCGCCGGCATCTCGGCGAGGAGTTCAGCGCGAAGGACTTCCGCACCTGGGGCGGCACGCTCGTCGCGGCGGTCGAGCTCGCCGAGATCGGGGTCGCCGACTCGCCCACCGAGTCGAAGCGGCGCGTCGCGGCGGTGATGCGGAAGGTCGGCGAGCGGCTCGGAAACACGCCGGCCGTGGCGCGGGCCTCGTACGTCAGCCCGGCCGTGATCGAGCAGTATCTGGACGGGAGAACGATCTCCGATTTCCGCCCCAGGCATTTGCGCGTCATCGGAGCCGAAGACACGGGGCTCGACGCGGAGGAGCAGGCGACATTGAGCCTGCTCCGCTCCTGGCGAATTCGCCGTGCACGCGCCGCCGCCTGATTCGCGCGGTAGAGTCCGCCCGAATTCATCTCCACGGGAGGGAAAGGGATGGCACGGAAAACCGTCCTCGTGTGCGACGACTGCGGGCGGGAAGTGGACGAGGCGAAGGGCGCGACGATGCGGATCACCTACACAGACGCACGCCGCGGCTCGAAGGTCGCCGACCTCTGCGACACCTGCGCCGGCAAGCTGCCGGGCCGCGCCGCCGCCCGCCGCGGCCGGCGCCCGAAGAGCGTCGCAGCCTGAGCCCGACGACGCCCGCTGCGAGCGGGAAAACCGTCGCGAGCGGCCCCGGGACCCGTCCTGTGGCCGCTCTACGATGGGAAGGTGGGGCTGTCCCTCGTCGCGGGGCCTGCACACGCGGGCAAAGTGGCGCTCCTGCTGGAGCGCTATCTGGCGCGCCTCGACGACGAGCCGGTGCTCATCGTGCCGAACCGGTCGGACGTCGACCGCGTCGAGCGCGACCTGCTCGCCCGCCGGGGCTGCCTCCTCGCCGGGACGATCGGCACCTTCGACGATCTCTTCCGGCGCATCGCGCTCGGTGATCCCGACCGGCGGCCGGTCGCGACGGACGCCCAGCGTGCGCTCGCCGTGCGGCGCGCGCTGGCGACGGTCGAGCTGAACGGCCTCTCCCGGTCGGCGCGCACCGGCGGCTTCGCCGACACCCTGCTCGGCACGCTCGCCGAGCTCGAGTCGGGCCTGCTCGACCCCTCCGACCTCTCCGGCGACCTCGCCGAGCTGTATCGCGCCTACCGCGACACCCTCGACCGGCTGCGGCTCTGGGACCGCGACCTCGAGCGCCGGAGCGCCGCCGATCGCCTGGCGCGCGACTTCGACGCCTGGGACGGCTCCCCGGTCTTCGCGTACGGCTTCGAGGACCTGACCGGCGCCGAGTGGTCGCTCCTCGAGGCGCTCGCTGGCCGCGCCGACGTCGTCGTGTCCCTGCCCTACGAGCCCGGCCGGGAGGCGTTCGCCTCGCTGCGCCGGACCGCGGACGACCTGGCAGGGCTCGCAGCCGGCCGGATCGAGGAGCTGCCGCCCGGCGCGGGCCGCGAGCTCCCGCCGGCGCTCGCGCACCTGGAGCGCGCGCTCTTCGAGGAGGCCGTCGCGTCCACCGCGCCTGCGCTCGACGGCGCGCTCCGCTTCTTCGAGGGGGCGGGGACGCGCGGGACGCTCGAGCTCGTCGCCCACGAGATCGCGGACCTGATCCGTGCCGGCACGCCGCCCGAGCGGATCGGCGTTGTCGCGCCGACGCTCGACCAGTGGCGCGGCCCGCTCGAGACCGTGTTCGGCACGCTCGGCGTGCCCTACGCGGTCGAGTCGCGCGTGCGTCTCGGCGGGACGCCGTTCGGCCACGGGCTGCTCGCGCTGCTGCGGTACGCGTGGCGCCCCGGCGGACGCCGCGAGCTCTTCGCCTTCCTGCGCTCGCCCTACTCGTCCCTCGCCCGGACGTCGGTCGACTACGTCGAGGGGCGGCTCCGCGGCCGGGCGATCGAGGAGGCGGAGCGCGTGGAGGCCGAGACCGAACGGCTGCGCGAGGCGTCGCTGCCCGCCCTCGCCGAGCTGCGCGCGGCGGAGACGCCGCTCGCCGGCGTCCGCACGCTCCTCCGCAGCATGCTGCGGTCGGCCTACGGAACGGAGGCGCCGCCGGCCGGCGAGACGTCCCGCTTCGACCTGCGCTGCTACGACGCCGCGCTCCGGCTGCTCGACGAGCTCGAGGGCTGGTGCGGCCTCGGCGAGTCCGTCTCCGAGGAGGACGTGCTCGCGGCGCTCGAGCGGGCCGAGGTGCGCCTCGGCTCCGCGGGCGAGGCCGGACGCGTGGCCGTGGTCGACCTGCTGCGCGCGCGTACGCGCGAGTTCGACGCCGTCTTCCTGCTCGGCCTCGAGGAGGGCTCGCTGCCGCGCCGGGCGCGGACGTCGCCGTTCCTCGACGACGACCGCCGCCGGGAGCTGGGCGGGCGCCTCGAGCGACCGGACGGGGTGAGCCGCGACCGCTACCTCTTCTACACCGCGTGCACGCGCGCCCTGCGCCGCCTGTACCTCGTGCGCGAGGCCGCCACCGACGACGGGGCGCCGCGCGAGCCGAGCCCCTTCTGGGAGGAGGTCGCGTCGCTCTTCGATCCCGCCGACGTCGCCCGGGCGCGCACGCGCCGTCCGCTGTCGGCGCTCACCTGGCCGCTCGACGACGCGCCGACCGACCGCGAGCGGCTGCGCGCGATCGCCCTCCTGACGGTGGACGAGGCGGACACGGCGGCCGCGCTCGCCGACGCGAACGGGTGGGAGCGGCGTTTCGCCCGCGCGCGCACGGCGTTCGAGCGGCGCACGCGCCTGCGGAACCCGATCGTGCTCGCGTGGCTCGGCGCCCGCACGACCTTCTCGGCCACCGAGCTCGAGCGGTTCGCCGACTGCTCCTCCGCCTGGCTCTTCGAGCGGGTCGTCGACCCCAAGACCATCGACGCGGAGGCCGACGCGATGCTCCGCGGCAGCGTCGCCCACCAGGCGCTGTTCAAGTTCTACTCCGGGCTCCCGAAGGAGCTCGGCGTCGAGAGCGTCGACGAGTCGACGCTCGAGCCCGCGCTGCGCTTCCTCGCACGCTGCCTCGACGAGGCGATCTCCACAGGTGTCCGGCTCGATCTCGACGAGGTCGCCCGGCTGGAGCTGCGCGAGGGGCTGTGGCAGGACCTCGAAGGCTTCCTGCGCGACGAGGCCGGGTCGAAGCTCCGCCTCGTCCCGCGCAAGTTCGAGGTCGGGTTCGGCTCCGACCGCTCCGCGCCGGAGCTGCAGCGCGGCCTCGAGCTCGGCGACGCGACGTTCCTGAGCGGGAAGATCGACCGGATCGACCTCGATCCGTTCAGCGCACGCGGGATCGTCCAGGACTACAAGTCCGGTCGCACCGCGCACTCCGCGAAGCAGATCGACGACGAGCTGCGCCTGCAGGTGCCGCTCTACATGCTCGTCCTGCGCGACCTGATCGGCATCGAGCCGCTCGGCGGCGTGTATCGCGCGCTCGGCGGCGCCCGGCTCGCGCGCGGGATCCTCCGCGGCGAGAGCGAGGAGGACCTGCCGGGCTTCGCGAGGGCCGACTACCTCGACGAGGAGGCGTTCTGGGCGTCGATCGAGACCGCCCGCGAGCGCGCCTACGGCTATGCGCAGCGCATCCGCGCGGGGGACGTGCGGCACGACCCGAAGGGCGGCGAGTGCCCCGCGTGGTGCGACCTGTGGTCGATGTGCCGGGTGGCGCGCGCATGACGCGGGCGCTGAACGACCAGCAGCAGGCCGCGGTCGACGCGCGGGGCGAGGTGTTCGTCTCGGCGGGCGCCGGCACGGGCAAGACGACCGTGCTCGTCGAGCGGTTCGTGCGCTCCGTCTGCGACGAGGGGCTCGACGTCGAGTCCGTCCTCGTCATCACCTACACCCGCAAGGCGGCCGGGGAGCTGCGCGCCCGCATTCGCGCCGCCCTGCGCGACCGGGGCCGGCACGACCTCGCCCGGCGGCTCGACGGCGCGTGGATCTCCACCATCCACGGCTTCTGCTCGCGCCTCCTGCGGACGCACCCATTCGCGGTCGGCATCGACCCGCGCTTCCGCGAGCTCGACGACGAGCAGGGGGCGGTGCTCCGCGGCGAGGCCTTCGAGCGGGCGCTCGCGGCCTTCTGCGAGAGCCGCGACCCGGAGCGGCTCCGGCTCCTCGCCACGTACGGCTCGGACGCCCTGCGGCGGATGCTCACCTCCGCGTACGAGACGCTCCGCTCGGCCGGCCGCGACCTCACCCTGGACTTCGGCGCCCCCGTGGGGGTGTCCGAGCGCCTCGCCGAGCTGCAGGAGACCGCACGCGCCCTCGCCGGCGATCCCGACGCGACCGACGCGCAGCGGGCCGCCGCCGCCGCGGCGCTCACGCTCGGGCCGAACCCGGAGCAGCTGACCGATCTGGCCGCGCTCGCCGCCCAGGGACCGCGGGCGGCGGCGTTCCGCGACGCGCGCGACCGGCTCGAGCAGGCGGCGCTCGACGATCTCGCCGCGCGCGACGCCGACCTGCTCCAGGCGCTGCTCGACCTGTTCGCCGAGGAGTACCGCCGCGCGAAGGAGCGCGAGTCGGCGCTCGACTTCGAGGACCTCCAGCTGCTCGCGCGCGACCTGCTGCGCGGCGACGAGCAGGTGCGGGAGACGGAGCAGCTGCGCTTCCGCGCGTTGATGGTCGACGAGTTCCAGGACACGAACCGTCTCCAGTGCGACCTCGTCGACCTGCTCCGCGCCGGGCCGGCGAAGGACGTGTTCTTCGTCGGCGACGAGTTCCAGTCGATCTACGGGTTCCGGCACGCGGACGTCGACGTGTTCCGCGAGCGGCGCGCCGCGGCGACCCAGCGGCTCCCGCTGCTCCGCAACTACCGCTCGCGGCCCGAGGTGCTCGCCGCCGTGAACCACCTCTTCGGCGGGGAGTTCGGCGACGACTACCAGGAGCTCGCCGCGTCGGGCGAGTTCCCCGACCCTGTGTTCGGCCATCCCGTCGAGCTGCTCGTCACCGACAAGCGCGCGTACCGGGAGCGGGACGAGTCCTGGCGGCAGGGAGAGGCGCGGACGATCGCCCGGCGTGTCCGGGAGCTCGTCGACGGCGGGGCGGCGGCCCCCGGGGAGATCGTGCTGCTCTTCGCCGCCGGCACGGACGCCGAGTCGTACGAGCGGGCGCTGCGCGAGCAGGGGCTGCCGACGTACCGGGCGACGGGGCGGGGGTACTTCGGCCAGCAGCAGGTCGTCGACCTGCTCGCCTACCTACGGCTGCTGCGGAACCGCTACGACGACGAGGCCCTCGCGGCCGTGCTCGCGTCGCCGTTCGTGGGCGTCTCGAATGACGCGCTCGTCCTGATCCGGCGGAACGCCCTGCGCCGGCCCCTGTTCGCGGGCATCGAGCGGACGCTGCCCGAGGCGCTGGCCGCCGACGACGAGCGTCTCGTGCGGGCGTTCAAGCAGCGCTACGAGCGGCTCGTCCTCGCCTCGGCGCGCCTCGGGCTCGAACGGCTGTGCGAGGAGATCGTCTCCGCGCACGACTACGACCTCGCCGTGCTCGCCCGCTGGGACGGCAAGCGCCGCTACGCCAACCTGCGCAAGCTGATGCGCCTCGCACGCACCTACGAGGAGCTGCGCGGCCCCGACATCGAGGGGTTCGTCCAGTTCATCCGCGACCAGGAGGCGCTCGGGGCGGCCCAGCTCGAGGCCGTCTCGGAGGAGGAAGGGGCCGACGCGGTCCGCCTGCTGACGATCCACGCCGCCAAGGGCCTCGAGTTCAAGGTGGTGATCGTCGCGGACGCGGGCCGTGATGGCGGCCGCCCGTCGGCGGACGAGATCCTCGTGCGGCCTGACGGCCGGTTCGGGTTCCGCGTCGTCGAGCCGCGCTCGGGCGAGCGCAAGGGCGTCTTCCACTACGAGGAGGTGCGCGCGGCGGAGAAGCGCGAGGAGCGCGCCGAGCGCCTCCGCCTCTACTACGTCGCGATGACCCGCGCCGTCGACCGGCTGATCGTCTCCGGCGCGATCGACGCCGAGCGGTCGCGCGACCGCGAGACGCCGATCGGCTGGGTGCTCACGCGCCTCGAGGCGGAGGAGGAGGCCGAGCGTGCGGGTGACGAGCCGGTCGAGCTCGAGCGCGGGGACGCGCGCTTCCTGCTGCGCGTCGACCGGGGCGGGCACGACGCCGGACCGGCGGCGGGCGAGCCGGAGCCGGCGGAGGACGACGCGGGCCAGCTCGCGCTCTTCGCCGAGCTGCCGACCGCGCCGTCCGCCGCCGGCTACCGCCTGCCGGAGCTCGCGCCGCTGCCCGTCCCGCCGCTCCACCGCGTGCGGCGGCTGTCCTACTCGGCGCTGGCGCTGTTCGAGCGCTGCTCGTACCGCTACTACGCCGAGCGCATCGCGGGCCTGCGGGAGGAGCGCGCGCTCGTCCCGGGCGCGACGGGGCTCGCGGCGACGGAGATCGGCGACGCCGTGCACCGGCTCCTCGAGGTGGTCGACCTGCGCGCGCCGGCGGCGCCCGACCTCGAGCAGGTGCGCGGCTGGTACCCGGGCATCACCGACGAGGAGCTGGCGCGCGTCGACGGATTCGTCCGCAGCTACTGCGACTCGGAGCTCGCGCGGCGCATCGCGGCGCTCGACGGCGTCCAGCCGGAGCGGCCGTTCGCCTTCGAGCACGACGGCGTCCTCCTGCACGGGCGGCTCGACGTCCTCTGGCGCTCGGGCCCGCGGGCGCTCGTGCTCGACTACAAGACGAACTCGCTCGCCGAGGGCGCCCCCGAGGAGATCGTCGAGGCCGACTACCGGCTCCAGCGGCTCGTCTACGCGCTGGCGTGCTTCCGCGCGGGCGCCGAGGAGGTCGAGGTCGTCTACCACTTCCTCGAGCGGGCGGATGCGGTCGTCGCCACCTCGTTTCGCCGCGAGCAGCTGCCCGAGCTCGAGGCCGAGCTCTCGGCCGCGATCGCCGCGATCAACCAGGGCGAGTTTCGCCCGACGCCGAGCGAGTTCACGTGCGCCGGCTGTCCCGCGCTCGACGTCGTCTGCGCCGGGCCCCGGCTGCGCGGCGGAGCGGCCTTCGAGGCCTACGCCACCGCGTCGTCGTAGTGCCGAGGAGCTACGTGCGCGAGACGCGCCTGCGGCGCGTCGCTCCGAAGCGGGAGCGCATCCGGCCGATCATCGAGCGGCTCGCGGTCGAGCACGCCGACGCCAGGATCGCGCTGCGCTTCACGAACCCGCTCGAGCTGCTCGTGTCCGTGATGCTCTCGGCGCAGACGACGGACGTGAACGTGAACCGCGTCACGGAGAAGCTGTTCCGGAAGTACCGCCGGCCGGAGGACTACCTGGCCGTGCCGGTGGAGGAGCTCGAGCGCGACATCTACCAGACCGGCTTCTTCCGCCAGAAGGCCAAGTCCTTGCGGGGGACCATGCAGCTGCTCGTCGACGAGTTCGGCGGCGAGGTCCCCGAGCGGTTCGACGACCTCCTGCGCCTGCCCGGCGTGGCGCGCAAGACCGCCAACGTCGTCTCCGCCGAGCGCGGCGATCCGCAGGGGATCGTGGTCGACACCCACGTGCGGCGGCTGTCGCAGCGGCTCGGCCTGACGAAGCAGGAGGACCCGGTGAAGATCGAGCGCGACCTCGTGCGCCTGGTGCCGAGGCCGGACTGGGCGCGGTTCCCGCATCTCCTGATCTGGCACGGCCGCCGGATCTGCGATGCGCGCCGGCCGCGCTGCGAGGACTGCCCGCTCGCGGCCGACCTCTGTCCGTCCAGCCGCGTCTGAGACGTCGCGCCCGGGTCGGGGCCGTGGCGTCGCCTCGGCGAGCTCCGAGACTCACGTCCCTGATCCAGCGCACGAAGCCGCTTCGGTGTGTGCGACGGTCCCAGGTACGAGGGTTCGCCGCGGCTAGCCGCGCCGGGGCGTGAGCGCGACGAGCAGCCCGCCGTCGTCGTCGTAGGCGGGGAACACGTCCGCCGTGACGGGCTTCTCGAGCCCCGCGTTGGTGCGGATGGACACCGCCTCGCCCAGCCGGCGCACGCCCCATTCGCGGGCGAGCTCGACGGGCTTCGGGTCGGAGAGCCCGAGGGCGTCGACGACGTCGCGTCCCATCAGCTCGCCCTCGGGGAAGCCGGTCAGCTCGAACACGCCGCGCCCGGTGGCGAGCACGCGGCGGTCCTGGTCGCAGACGAGGAAGCCCGTATCGGGCGCGGGGTAGTAGTCGTCGAGGAGCTCGAACAGGAAGCCGAAGCCGCAGTGCCGGCACGCCGGCGCCTGGGAGGAGAATCCCTCCCGCCCATCCACGTCGATCGAGCGTTCCTTGCAGCGCGGACAGATGTAGTACGGCACGCGCGGCAGGGTACCGGGGCGGTTCCGCCTCGCGCCCGGCCCGGCCGGGTCAGCGCCGCACGGCGTGCGTCAGCGCGAGGGCGTCGGCGACGCGGAGCCCGCTCGCGCGCCGGGCGGTCGAGATCAGCAACGCCTGCAGCTTCGTCGGCGTCGCCGCAGGAGCGAGCGCGGCCGCGTCCCCGGCGAGCCCCGAGACGTACGCGGCGGCGTACGACGTGCCCGGGATCACGCGGCGCACGCCGCCGCGGAGCGCCGGCGCCGCGAAGCCGCCCGGAGCGGCGAGCGTCACCCAGGGGCCGCGATTCGACGACGGCAGGAGCCGTCCGTCGGCGTCCGTGGCGGCAACCGCGACCAGGCCCGGGACCTGCGGCGCGAACGCGGCCGGGTAGCCGCCGCACTCGGCCGCGCACGCCGTCGGATCGGTCGAGCCGGCGTTGCCGGCGGCTGCGACGACCAGGGCGCCCGCCGCGACGGCGTCGCGGATCGCGCGCTCGAGCACCGGGTCGACGCACGGGCCGGCGAGCGAGACGTTGACGATCCGCGCGCCGTGGTGCGCGGCCCACTCGATGCCGGCCGCGATGTCGGCGTCCGTCGCCGCGCCGTCGGCCCCAGCCACCTGCACGGGCAGGACGCGGCAGGTCCCGCAGGTGGCGACGACGATCCCGGCGACCTGCGTGCCGTGGCCGTTCACATCGCTCGCGCCCGCCCGGCCGGTCAGCGCGCTCCAGCCGCGGAGGACCCGTCCGGCCAGCAGCGGATGCCGCGCCGCGACGCCCGTGTCGACCACGGCCACGACCACCGGCCGTGCGTGCCGGACGACCGGGACGGCGGCGCGCGGGCGCAGCGGCGCCGCCGCGAGCGCGCCGGTGCATGCGGCGAGCATCGCCAGTGCAGTCCCACCGGTCGCGACCCATCGCCGCACGCAGGGAAACGAGTAGAGGAGCCGGGTGGCTACGTGTTCTGGTCGAGAGTGCGGGTACGGTGGGCCGATGGTCGAGCTGAGGGCCGGCACCCCGCAGGACGAGCAGGCGCTGCTCGACCTGTTCGACGAGGCGGTGGGGTGGCTCGTGGAGCGGGGCCAGCCCGAGCAGTGGGGCAGCGAGCCGTGGAGCGAGAGCGACCGGCACCGGGAGTTCGTCGCCGACCTCGCGCGGCACGAGGGCTTCGTCGTCGCCGAGGAGGACGGCGAGCCGGTCGGCGCGCTCGTCCTGGGCGAGCCGATGCCCTATGCCCCGGCGCCGCGCGAGCCGGAGGTCTACATCCGTCTGCTGCTCACGTCGCGCCGCCACCGCGGCCGGAACATCGGCGGCCTGCTCGTCGAGCGCGCGCGGCAGGCGGCCCGCGACGCCGGCGTCTCGATGCTGCGCGTGGACTGCT